>NZ_WTLH01000129.1 GCF_011421595.1 Streptomyces sp. YIM 98790
GGCGGCGCGCCGCACCCGCCCGCCGGGCCGCCGCCCGGGCGGCGCCGCGGGCTGTCCCGGCGTGCGCTGTTCTCGCTGCTGGGGCTGGTGCTGGTGGGTCTCGGCGTCGGCGCCGGCGTGTGGTACATCAACTCCGGCCAGTTCCTCCGCACCCCTGGCGTGCTGGCGATGCCCGAGGCGGAGGCCCGGCAGACCCTGCAGGAGGCCGGGCTGCGGGTGAAGGTGGAGTACGCCTTCTCCCAGACGGTCGAGGAGGGCCGGGTCATCGCGACGGACCCGGAGCGCGGGGAGCGCGTCCGGCGGAATGCCGTGGTCACCCTCGTGGTCTCGCAGGGGCCGGAGGTGATCGCGGTGCCCGATCTGGCGGGCGTGCCGCTGGGCGAGGCCAAGCGGCTGCTGACCGAGGAAGGGCTCACCCCGGGCAAGGAGACCGGCCGGTTCCACCCGACCGTCGACCGGGGTGCGGTGATCGCCACGGACCCGCCCACCGGCACCGAGCTGCGGCCGGACACCGCCGTCGGCCTGGTGGTCAGCCGGGGCGCCGAGGTGCGGGTGCCGGGTGTGGTGGGCCTGCCCGAGGGCAC
Organism: Streptomyces sp. YIM 98790; assembly: GCF_011421595.1. Classification (GTDB taxonomy): domain Bacteria; phylum Actinomycetota; class Actinomycetes; order Streptomycetales; family Streptomycetaceae; genus Streptomyces. Next base: position 585 of record NZ_WTLH01000129.1, read on the forward strand.
CGCGCAGCAGCAGCTGCGGGAGGCCGGCTTCGAGGTCGAGGTGGCCGCCGAGCGGGTCTTCTCGGAGCAGCCGGAGGGCACGGTGGCGGACCAGGACCCGGCCGGCGGCAGCACGGCCGGCGAGGGCGAGACGGTCACCCTGACGATCTCCAAGGGCCCGGAGATGGTGGTCGTGCCGGATGTGCGGGGGCTGCCCGAGGACGAGGCCACCCGGGTCCTGGAGGACGCGGGCTTCGAGGTGAACGTCCAGCGCTTCTTCTTCACCGGCACGGTCTTCAACCAGTCGGTGCGGGAGCCGGACTCCGCCCCCAAGGGCTCGACCATCACCATCTTTGTCCGTTGATGCACCTCATGTCCGGTTCGAGGGCTTTTCCCGGCATCTGCCCCTGAGGGCGGCGAGCGCCGCTCCGGCGGTTTTCTGTGAGGCCGCTCATAGGACTTTGGTCCACTACGACCGGGCCTAGTTGCCCGCGAATTATGAGCCTTTCCGCAGATTACGCCTGCACACCATTACCGAGCGGTGACGGGCACCTTTTCGCCCGCCCCGGCGAGCACTACCGGTTTTAGTAGAGGCGCCCTTTGCCAGCCTTTTCTCCGGGCTGTTACCAAAGCCTTCGCTCATTGCCGCGAAAAGCGCGGCGGCGGACAGCGAGAGGTATGCATGCCCAGTTATCGCCTTCCCAGCCTGCGTCGGATACCCGTGGCGCAGAAGGTCACCGCCGGGTCCCTGCTCACCGCAGGCGTGGCGGCCCTGGCGTTCACCGCGGTGCCCGCACCGGCCTCCGGGGACGGCCGCGAGGTGCGCTCCCTCGCTCCGGAAGCCGCGGCGTGGGAGATCGGCGCCGACGAGACCGGCGGGCAGCAGCAGAGCCTGGGCCGCCAGTGGGAGTCCCAGCTCCGCACCCACGCCGAGGAGGAGGCCCGGACCCTGGCCGCCCGGAAGGCCGCCGAGTTCGAGGCCGAGGCGGAGAAGGCCCGCCAGGCCGAGGAAGAGAAGCAGCGCCAGGAGGAGGCCGCGCGCAAGGCCGAGGAGGAGGCCGCTGCCGCCGAGGAGGCCCGCAGGCAGCGCGAGGCTGAGCAGCAGCAGGCCACCCGCTCCGCCGAGCGGCCGCAGGTGATCCAGGCCTCCGTCAGCACCGCACAGTACGCCGACAACCTGGACGGCTGGATCCGCGAGGCGCTGGACATCATGGCCGGCAAGGGCATCCCGGGCAGCTACGACGGCCTGTACCGCAACATCATCCGGGAATCCAGCGGCAATCCGAACGCGATCAACAACTGGGACATCAACGCCATCAACGGCACCCCGTCGATCGGGCTGCTCCAGGTGATCCAGCCCACCTTCGACGCCTACCACGTCGAGGGCACCCCGTACGACATCTACGACCCGGTCGCCAACATCGTCGCCGCGGCCAACTACGCCTGGGACCGCTACGGTTCCATCGACAACGTCTTCGGCGCCTACTGACCGGCGGACGGCCCGGGCCGACCGGGGCCGGCCCGGCCTGGAATACTGGGCCGGTGCACGGCCCCGGTCCCCGTCCCCGCGAGCGCAGCCCCGTCGGCGCCCATGTCCCCGTGGCCGGCGGTCTGGCCCGCACCGGCCTCGCCCATGCCCGGCGCATCGGCGCCGAGGCGGTGCAGGTCTTCGTGGCCAATCCGCGCGGCTGGGCCACCCCGGCCGGGACCCCGGCCCAGGACGCGGAGTTCCGGGAGCGCTGCGCCGCCGAATCGCTGCCCGTCTATGTGCACGCCCCCTATCTGATCAACTTCGGCTCCCACACCCCGGCGACCGTGGAGCTGTCGGTGGAGTCGCTGCGCCACTCGCTGCGGCGCGGCCGGGCCATCGGCGCGCGCGGCGTGGTGGTGCACACCGGCTCGGCCACCGGCGGCCGGGAGCGGTCCGTCGCCCTGGCCCAGCTGCGCGAGCGCCTGCTGCCGCTGCTGGACGAGCTGACCGGGGACGACGACCCCTGGCTGCTGCTGGAGCCCACCGCCGGGCAGGGGTTCTCGCTCTGCTCGGCCATGGCCGAGCTGGGCCCGTATCTGGCGGCCCTGGACCACCACCCCCGGGCCGGGATCTGCCTGGACACCTGCCACGCCTTTGCCGCCGGGCACGACCTGGCCGCCCCGGAGGGGGTGACGGCCCTGCTGGACGAGCTGACGGCCGCCGCCGGTCCCGGACGGCTGCGGCTGATCCACGCCAACGACTCCAAGGACGTCTGCGGTGCGCGCAAGGACCGGCACGCCAACATCGGCGCCGGGCACATCGGGGCCGGGGCGTTCGGTGCGCTGCTGCGTCACCCGGCCACGGCCGGGGTACCGCTGGTGACCGAGACCCCCGGCGGCCCGGAGGGGCACGCGGCCGATGTCGCCCGGCTGAAGGAGCTGCGGGACGCCGCCGCCCCCGCCCCCGGACCGGGCCCCGCGGACCCGGCCGCCCGCCGCCCGGCCGCTCAGAGCTCCGGTCCCTCTCCCGGTTCCTCCTGATACGAGTAGCGCTGCTCGCCGCTCACCTCGCCGATGTTGTGATACCCGCGCTCCTCCCAGAATCCCCGGCGGTCGGCGGTCATGTACTCCACGCCGCGCACCCATTTGGGGCCTTTCCAGGCGTAGAGATGCGGCACGACCAGCCGGACCGGAAAACCGTGCTCGGCGGTGAGCAGTTCACCCGAACGGTGGGTGGCAAAAATGGTTTTCCCGTCGGCGAAGTCGGCGAGCCGGAGATTGGCGCTGTAGCCGTACTCGGCCCACACCATCACATGGGTGACATTCTCCGCCGGCGGCACCATCCGCAGCAGGGTGCGCGCCGGCACCCCGCCCCACTCCACGTCCAGCATGGAGAACTTGGTGACGCAGTGCAGGTCGGCGACCACCGTTTCATAGGGCAGCCGGGAGAACTCCTCATGGGTCCAGCAGTGTTTCTCGCCGTCCGCGGTGGCACCGAAAATCCGGAACTCCCAGCGCTCGGCACGGTAGCGCGGCACCGGCCCGTAGTGGGTCACCGGCCAGCCGCGCTGAAGGCGCTGGCCGGGCGGGAGCCGGTCCCGGGAAGACCCTGTGCGCTCCCCCGCGTGCTGCTCCGGCTGACCCATGCCGTCCATGGTGACAGACCCGGTGGAGCGGCCCGCACCGCCACCCCCGGGACGGGCCGCGCACCGCCGCTACCAGGGCATTTCGGTAAGGCTTCGCTTACTGGACGCAACCGCCCCGAGGTGTCACGATGCGCGGGAACGTCCACCTCTCCCCACCCGGAAGGGGGCTCACCGCCATGCAGGGCGATCCCGAGGTCGTCGAGTTCCTCAACGAGCAGCTCACGGCCGAGCTCACCGCCATCAATCAGTACTTTCTGCACGCCAAGATGCAGGAGAACTTCGGCTGGACCAAGCTTGCCAAATACACCCGGGCCGAATCCTTCGACGAGATGAAGCACGCCGAGGTGCTCACCGACCGGATTCTCTTCCTGGAAGGGCTGCCCAACTACCAGCGGCTGTTCCATGTCCGGGTGGGCCAGACGGTGACGGAGATGTTCCAGGCCGACCGCCAGATCGAGGTGGAGGCCATCGACCGGCTGCGGCGCGGCATCGAGCTGATGCGCAGCAAGGGCGACATCACCTCGGCGAACATCTTCGAATCGATCCTGGCGGACGAGGAACACCACATCGACTACCTGGACACCCAGCTCGAGCTGATCGAGAAACTGGGCGAGCCGCTCTACATCGCGCAGCTCATCGAGCAGCCCGGGAGCGACTGAGGCACCGGCGGCGCGGGCCGGCCGGCAGCCGGATCAGACGGCGGCCGGGACCGCGGGCACGGCGGCGGCCGGGGCGGGGGCCTCGGCGGCGAGCTGCCGCGCCAGGCCCTCCCGGCGCGGGCAGGCGTCCCGGCCCAGCAGGCCCTGGATGCGCCGCACGCAGGAACCGCAGTCGGTGCCCGCCTTGCAGGCGGAGGCGATCTGCCGCGGGGTGCAGGCGCCGGCCTCCGCGTGTTCGCGGACCTGCTGCTCGGTGATGCCGAAGCACGAGCAGACGTACACCTTCACCTCCGGCTGAGGGATCACCGCAGCGGTCACCACCCTCACGCGCAGTTGGTGAGGTAAGACTTACCTTACCTGCCGCCCCGGCGGGCGCAAAAGTGGCGTGGGGTGCGGATCCGCTGTGATCCGCACCCCACGGCACGGCAGTCCGGCGCGGCGCGACAGTCCGGCACGGCCCGGCGGCCCGGTGCCGGCTACTGCGCCCGGTACATCTCCGCCACCAGGAAGGCCAGGTCGAGCGACTGGCTGCGGTTGAGCCGCGGGTCGCAGGCGGTCTCGTAGCGCTGGTGCAGATCGTCCACGAAGATCTCGTCCCCGCCGCCGACGCACTCGGTGACGTCGTCGCCGGTCAGCTCCACATGGATGCCGCCCGGATGGGTGCCGAGACCGCGGTGCACCTCGAAGAAGCCCTTGACCTCGTCCAGCACGTCGTCGAAGCGGCGGGTCTTGTGCCCGGAGGCGGCCTCGAAGGTGTTGCCGTGCATCGGATCGCAGACCCAGGCCACCTGCGCGCCGGAGGCGGTGACCTTCTCCACCAGGCCGGGCAGCAGATCGCGGATCTTGTCCGCGCCGTAGCGGGTGATGAAGGTGAGCCGGCCCGGCTCGCGCTCCGGGTCCAGGCGTTCGATGTAGCCGAGCGCCTCCTCCGGAGTGGTGCCCGGCCCCAGCTTGACCCCGATCGGGTTGCGGATCCTGGAGGCGAACTCGATGTGCGCGCCGTCCGGCTGGCGGGTGCGCTCACCGATCCAGACCATGTGCGCCGAGACGTCGTAGAGCGTGCCGGTGCGGGAGTCCACCCTGGTCAGGGCGGTCTCGTAGTCCAGCAGCAGCGCCTCGTGAGAGGCGTAGAACTCCACCGAGTGGAACTCGGCCGGGTCGGCGCCGCAGGCCTTCATGAAGTTGAGCGCGCTGTCGATCTCCCGGGCGAGCGCCTCGTAGCGCTGGCCGGAGGCGGAATTGCGCACGAAGTCCTGGTTCCAGGCGTGCACCTGGCGCAGGTCGGCGTAGCCGCCGGTGGTGAAGCCGCGCACCAGGTTCAGGGTGGCCGCCGAGGAGTGGTACATCCGGCGCAGCCGCTCCGGGTCGGGCGTGCGGGCGGCGGCGGTGAAGTCCGCGCTGTTGACCGAGTCGCCGCGGTAGGAGGGCAGGGTGACGCCGTCGCGGGTCTCGGTCGGCCTGGAGCGGGGCTTGGAGTACTGGCCCGCGATCCGGCCCACCTTGACCACCGGCACCGCCGCCGCGTAGGTGAGCACCGCGCTCATCTGGAGCAGCGTCTTGAGCTTGGCCCGGATCTGCTCGGCACTGATCTGGTCGAACGCCTCGGCGCAGTCCCCGCCCTGGAGCAGGAACGCCTCGCCGCGCGCCACCGCGCCCAGCCGCTGCCGCAACTGGTCCGCCTCGCCCGCGAACACCAGCGGCGGATAGCCCTCCAGGTCCCGCAGGACGGCACGCAGCGCAGCACGGTCCGGATAGTCCGGCTGCTGGGCCGCGGGGAGGTCACGCCAGGTGTTCCAGGTGGGGGCGGAGATGCTGCTGTCAGCGTTGACGGTCACAGGGCCAGCGTACGGCGTGGCGGCCGGCGTCCCGTTCGCGTACCGGAAAATGAGACGGCACCGTCCCGGAAACGGGCGGAAAAGCCCGGGAACGTACCGGAACATTCCGGGACGCTGCGCGGCGGCGTGTGCGCACCGCGCATCCGCCGTCCGGGCGGGGGCTTGCGCCGCGGCGGCCCGGCTCCGCTAAGGTGTGCGCCATGCTTGCGCAGTTCACCTACTCCTGGTGGTGGCCCGTCGACCCGGCGGCCCACTGACTGCGCGTACCCAGAATCCACGCGAAGGCCGCCCGAGGGGGCGGCCTTCGGCGTTTCCGCGGCCGGTTCCCCGCAGGCGTCCATGACCGGAAGGAACCACCGCGATGCTCGAACGACTGCTCCGCCTGGCGGGGAGCAGCGGCGCCTCCGGTGCCGCCGCCTGCCCGCCCTTCGCCCTGCTGCGGCGGCGCACACCGGGCCACGACCAGGACCTGGTGGAGATCATGACCGGCGAGGTGCGGGAGCTGTCCCGGCTCGCCGAGCTGCCGGTGCCGGAGGGCGGCGCGCTGGCGCTGGTGCCGTTCCGGCAGATCCGGGAGCGCGGCTTCGAGGCCACCGACGACGGCACCCCGCTGACCGTGCTGGTACCGCGGGAGTCCGCCGCGATCCCGGTGGCCGAGGCGCTGCGGCTGCTGCCCGCGCACCCGGTGCAGGTGGCGGACGGCGCCTTCGACATCGACGACGGCACGTACGCGGACATCGTGCGCCGCGTCGTGACGGACGAGATCGGCGCCGGGCAGGGCGCCAACTTCGTGATCCGCCGGACCTTCCGGGGCACGCTGACCGGTGACCGGGGCGCGGCCTGCACCCCGCTGGACGCGCTGGCGCTGTTCCGCCGGCTGCTGGCCGGCGAGCAGGGCGCCTACTGGACCTTCGTGGTGCACACCGGGGCCCGCACGCTGGTCGGTGCCAGCCCCGAGGTGCACGTGAGGATGACCGGCGGGACGGTCGTCATGAATCCGATCAGCGGCACCTACCGCTACCCGGCCGCCGGACCGACCGTGGACGGTCTGCTGGCCTTCCTCGCCGACCGCAAGGAGACCGAGGAACTGTCCATGGTGGTGGACGAGGAACTGAAGATGATGTGCACGGTCGGGGACCGGGGCGGCACGGTCGTCGGCCCCCGGCTCCGGGAGATGGCGCATCTGGCGCACACCGAGTACGAGCTGCGCGGGCGCAGCTCCTTCGACGTCCGGGACGTGCTGCGGGAGACCATGTTCGCGGCCACCGTGACCGGCTCGCCGGTGGAGAACGCCTGCCGGGTGATCCGCCGCCACGAGCACGGCGGGCGCCGCTACTACGCGGGAGCACTGGCCCTGCTGGGCCGGGACGGTGGCGGCGCGCAGACCCTGGACTCCCCCATCCTCATCCGCACCGTGGACATCGATGCGGCCACCGGGAGGCTGGAGGTGCCGGTCGGCGCCACCCTGGTGCGGGACTCCGACCCCAGCAGCGAGGTGGCCGAGACCCATGCCAAGGCGGCCGCCGTGCTCACCGCCCTGGGGGTGCGCGACGGCGGCAGCGCCCCGCACGCCCGTGGTGCGGCCCCGCCGCTTGCCGACAACCCCCGGGTGCAGGCCGCCCTGGCCGCCCGCCGCGCCGATCTGGCCCCGTTCTGGCTGCGGCTCCAGCCGGAGACCGGCGACGCCGCCGCCCCCGCCACGCCGCTGGGCCACGCCTATGTGGTGGACGGCGAGGACACCTTCACCTCGATGCTGGCCCACCTGCTGGAGGCCACCGGCTACCGGGTGACCGTGCGCCGCTACGACGCCCCCGGCATGTGCGCCGAGGCGCTGGCCCACGACGGCCCGGTGGTGCTGGGCCCCGGGCCGGGCGATCCCGGCGACACCGCCGACCCCAAGATGCGGCTGCTGCGCGCGCTCACCGCCGATCTGGTGCGCGGGCACCGCGGCGGGCTGTTCGGCGTCTGTCTCGGGCACGAACTGCTCGCCGCCGAACTGGGCCTGGAACTGGTGCGCAGGAACCAGCCGTACCAGGGCGCCCAGGAGCGCATCGATCTCTTCGGCCGGACCCGCACGGTCGGCTTCTACAACTCCTACACCGCGCGCTGCGACGAGCCGACCGTCGGTGAACTGGCTCTGCACGGGGTGCGGGTCAGCCGCGATCCGCACACCGGAGAGGTCCACGCGCTGCGCGGCCCCGGCTTCGCCGGGGTGCAGTTCCACCCCGAGTCCGTGCTGACCATGGACGGCCCCGCCATCGTCGGCGAGCTGCTGGAAGGGCTCCGCCGGCCCGCCGACGCCACCGCCCCCGACCCCGGCTGAGGGCGGGCACCCCGCTCGCGGGTCCGGCCGCCCGGTCACGGCGGGCGCCGTGACCGGGCGGCGTCCTCGGCGCCCGCACCGGAGCGGCTGCGCCGGCAGGACCCCGGAGGCGACCGGGTGTCGGGAGCCCGGCAGCGGGCCGCGGGTCAGGACGCCGGTTCGACGGTGTAGTGGATGGTCTGGGCGGTGATCCAGCCGTTCTCGATGACGAAGGAGTCGGCACCGTCCCGCACCCGCGTGCGGGCGGCCTCGGCGGTCCACTCCAGGAAGGCGATCCGGCCGGCGACCAGCCGGCTGGTGTAGACGTAGGGCGCGTCCGGGAGCTCCCCGGCCAGCAGACGCGCGAGCTCCCGCGCGCCCTCCCGCCCGTGGAAGATCCCGCGCCGCTCGAGGATCACGCAGTCGGGCGCGACATTGCGCTCGATGTCCTCGTCGAACCGGTGCGCGGCCGCCAGCCGCAGATGGTCCTCGAACACCGTCTCGGCCGAGCGTTCCCGCAGGTCGTCCGCCATGGTCACCACCTTCACCGCCGTCTCACCGCCGTCTCGCCGCCGTCGCAGGTACCCCGGATGCGGCGGGGGAACCACGGCCGGCCGGCGGTCAGGAGGCGGCGGCCGGGGCGGTGAGGGTGTTCTCGCCGGTGCGGCCGGCCCGGTAGTCCTCGACGTTCCGGCGGGTGGTCTCGATGATCTGGCCGACCGCCTCCCGGGTGAAGTACGCCTGGTGGGACGTGACGATGACATTGCCGAAGGTCACCAGGCGGGCGAGGGTGTCGTCCTCGACCGGCTCCAGCGAGCGGTCGGTGAAGAAGAGGCCGGCCTCGAGTTCGTAGACGTCCAGGCCGACGCCGCTGAAGCGGCCCTTGCGGAGTTCGACGACCAGGGCCTCGGTGTCGATCAGGCCGCCCCGGCTGGAGTTCACCAGGATGGCGTCGTCCTTCATGGCGGCCAGTTCCCCGGGGCCGAGGAGGTGGTGGGTGGCGGGGAGCAGCGGGACGTGGAGGCTGACCAGGTCGGCGGAGGCGAGGAGTTCGCCGAGTCCGACGTACTCCATGCCCAGCTCCGTGCAGGCCGGGTTCTGGCGGACGTCCCAGCCGAGCAGGCGCATGCCGAAGCCGTGGGCGATGCGGGTGAAGGCCTCGCCGATCTTGCCGGTCCCGACCACGCCCGCCGTGGCGCCGTGCATGTCGCGGCCCATCAGGCCGTCGAGCCGGAAGTCGAATTCCCGGGTACGGCGGGCCGCCCGGACCACCCGCCGGTTCACGGCCATGGCCAGGGTCCAGGCGAACTCGGCGACGGAGTGGGGCGAGTAGTAGCCCACCCGGGCGATGGTCAGGCCCAGTTCCTTCGCGGTGCCGAGGTCGATGTTGTTGAAGCCGGTGGCCCGCTGGGCGACCATCCGGGTTCCGCCCTCGGCGAGGCCGCGCAGCACGGTGCCGTCGAGCTGGTCGTTGACGCTGGAGGTGATGATCTCGTGCCCGGCGGCGATCGGGTACGTGTCCTCGTTGAGGAAGACGTCCAGGCAGCGGATACGGTCCGGCCCGAAGGCGGACTCCAGCAGCGGCTTTTCGTCGGTCTGCACGCCGAACGCGAGAACGGTCACCGGATCTCTTCTCTCCAGGACGGGCCGGGCGGGTGGGCGGGGCACCGCAAGTGCATCACACCGGGCACGCGGGGCACCGGGCGGGCCTCCGCGTGTCCGGGCGGTGACCGGCCGGCCGGTGCCGAACCGCCGGCNCACGCGGGGCACCGGGCGGGCCTCCGCGTGTCCGGGCGGTGACCGGCCGGCCGGTGCCGAACCGCCGGCGGAGGCAGCCGGGGCGGGTGACCGGCGGTCCGCGCAGGAGCGCGCGCCGGACGTCCCCGCCGGGCGCGCCCTTCGCGTTCCGGTGCGGCGGGTCCGCGGGCCCGCCGGGAGCGGCGCGTCAGCCGTCCCCGTCCAGGCCGCGCTCGATGGCGTAGCGGACCAGTTCGGCACGGTTGTGGAGCTGGAGCTTGCCCAGGGTGTTCTGCACGTGGTTCTGCACGGTGCGGTGCGAGATGAAGAGGCGTTCGGCGATCTGGCGGTAGGTCAGCCCCTTGGCCACCAGGCGCAGCACCTCCTTCTCGCGGCCGGTCAGGCGGGGGACGGACGGGTCGCCGCCGTCACCCGGCCGGGCGCCGCCGGGCTGCGCGGGTACGGTGGCCAGGCGGCGGAACTCGCCGAGCACGAGCCCGGCCAGCCCGGGTGTGAAGACGGGCTCGCCGGCCGCGGTACGGCGGACCGCCTCCAGCAGTTCCGCCACGCTCGCCGACTTGACGAGGTAGCCGGTGGCGCCCGCCTTGACCGCCTCCAGAACGTCCTCCTGCTCGCCGCTGGCGGAGAGGACGAGAACCCGCGGCGCGTTCTCCTGCTGCCCGCCGGCCGCGTGCCCGCCGAGCACCCGGCGGCACACCTCGGCGCCCGGCAGACCGGGCAGGTTGAGGTCGAGGATCAGCACCTCGGGGCGGGCCGCCCGGGCCCGCTGCACGGCCTGCACCCCGTCCCCGGCGGTGGCCACCACGGCGAACCCGGCCTCGGTGAGATCGCGGGAGACGGCGTCCCGCCACATGGGGTGGTCGTCCACCACCATGACGGTGGTGGCGGCGGCGCCCCCGGCGGTGCGGCCGGCGGCCTGTTCCGGTCCGGTGCGGGTCATGGTTTCCTTCCCCGGGATTCCCCGTCTGTCTGTGCGGCGCGGCGGGCGGCGGCGCGCAGGGCGGCGCGCGGGACGGACAGCTCCACCTCGGTGCCCTGCCCGGGAACGGAGATCCAGTCGGCGGTGCCGCCGAGTTCGCGGAGCCGCCCCCGGATGGACAGCGACACCCCCATCCGGCCCTGGGCCGCGGCCGCGGCCAGCCGCCCCTCCGGGATGCCCGGCCCGTCGTCCCGCACGGTGATCAGCACCGCCTCCGGCTCGTCCTCCAGCAGGATCCAGGCCCGGGCCGGGACCCCAGCGGCGTCCCGGGTGTGGGCCCGGACGTTGTCCAGGGCCGCGCCGACCGCCGCGTCCAGCTCGCGCGCCGCGGCGGCGGGGAGCGGCAGCGGCCCGGCCGGGCCGGAGAAGATCACCCGTTCCCCGGCGCGGGCGCCCAGCAGGGCACAAAGGTCCAGCTCCGGGGGGCCGGCGCCCGGTTCCTCCGGCTGTGCGGCGGGGCCGCGCGGGGCGGGCACGGCCGGGGCCCCGCCGGTGATCAGGCTGCGCAGGGCGCGCTCCTGCTCCCCGGCCAGCCGTCCCAGCTCGGCGTCCTCGCCGCCCGTTCCGCTCCCCCGCCGCTGCACCAGCGCCAGCACCTGGAGCACCCCGTCGTGGATGTCCCGGGCCAGCCGCTCCCGTTCCCGGGTGGCCGCCTCGATCCGCATCGCCTCGGCCAGGGCCCGCTCGCTGGCCCTGGCCACCTCCACCACATAGCCGATCGCGATGCTCGCCACGCACACCAGCGCCGCGTTGTGCAGGGTGGACCGGCCGGGGCCGCCGTACTCCGCGATGGCGGCCAGACCGACCAGCACGGCGGCCACGCCCGACCAGCGCCAGCCCGCCTTGACCGCCACCGCCAGCACGGCACCCGCGGTCCAGATCGACGGCAGGGTGGGGCCGACCTCCTGCGCCGGGTCGGCGACCCGGCTGAACAGGATGCCGCCGAGGGCCAGTGCCATGTCGGCGACCAGGAACGGCGCCGTGCACCGCCGGCCGGAGGCAACCCGGGGCAGGGTGGCCAGGGTCCACAGGGACAGCAGGGAGAGATAGCCGATGCCCGCGGCGGGGCGGCCGTGCGCCTCGTACTCGCCGTAGTTGAGGCCGAAGACGACCCAGGCGTAGCCCATGGTGAGAAGGCGGTAGCCGGTCAGCGCCTGCCACAGCGGACGCTCCAGCGAGGCGCCGACACCGCGCCCGGCGCCGCCCCGGCCGCGGGTGCCGCCGGAGCCGCCGCCGGGCGTCCGCGGCCCCTGCGGGGCAGCGGCCGGGGACGCCGGACCGGGCCCGGATGCGCCCCGCGCCGGTACCGCCATGCCGGTATGCCTCCCCCCGGGTGCTCCTCGCGCCGGCTCCGTCCCGGCCCGCCCGCCGCGACGGTCAGTCGCCGGACCGGCCGGAACGCTTCTCCTCCGCGGCCCGGCGTTTCGCCTCCTCGGCGATCTGCCGCTTGGCGGCCGTGGCGTAGATGTCCACGTACTCCTGGCCGGAGAGCTTCATGATGGCGTACATCACCTCGTCGGTCACCGAGCGCAGCACGAAGCGGTCCTTCTCCATGCCCTGGTAGCGGCTGAAGTCCATCGCTGCGCCGAACCGTATGCCCGGCCGCATCAGCTTGGGGATCACCTTGCCCGGGGGCTGGATCTTCTCGGTGTTGATCATCGCCACCGGAATGACCGGCGCGCCGGTGGCCAGCGCGACCCGGGCCAGCCCGCCCGGCTTGCCGCGGTAGAGCCGCCCGTCCGGGGAGCGGGTGCCCTCCGGGTAGATGCCGAACAGCTCGCCCCGCCGCAGCACCTCGATCCCGGCCTGGATGGCCGCCTCCCCCGCGCCCCGGATGCCGGAACGGTCCACCGGGAGCTGGCCGACCCCCTTGAAGAACGCGGCGGTCAGCCGCCCCTTCACGCCCGGCGTGGTGAAGTACTCCTGCTTGGCGATGAAGGTGATCCGGCGGTCCAGCACGGCGGGCAGGAAGAAGGAGTCGGAGAAGGAGAGATGGTTGCTGGCCAGGATGGCCGGGCCGGTGGCCGGCACGTGTTCCCGGCCCTCCACCCAGGGGCGGAAGGTGACCTTGAGCCCGGCGCCGACGGACACCTTCAATGCCTCGTACAACACCCCGGGACCTCCTTCGCCGATGTGATCCCGACCTTACTGGGCTTCCGCCCGGCACGGCGCGGTGCGGAGGTCCGGAAGAGCGGAGAAGCGCGGGACGCGCAGGAGGACGGGACGCGCAGGAGGACGGGATCCGGGCTACCGACCGGTCAGCACCGCGCGTAGGGTGGCAGCGATTCCGTCCGCCGGCCGTACGGAGGTTCTCCGATGAAGCTGCTTCCCGGCGCCGAGCCCTACGTCCACGAGGGCTCCTCCGGCACGGGCGTCCTGCTCTGCCACGGCTTCACCGGGACCCCGCAGTCACTGCGCCCGTGGGCCGGGCATCTGGCCGCCCGGGGCCACACGGTCTCGCTGCCGCTGCTGCCCGGTCACGGCACCCGCTGGCAGGATCTGCAGTACACCCGGTGGCAGGACTGGTACGCGGCCGTGGACCGGGAGCTGCACTCGCTGGCCGCGCGCTGCACGGAGGTCTACGTCTGCGGGCTGTCCATGGGCGGCGCACTGGCGCTGCGGCTGGCCGCCCGCCATCCGGAGCTGGTCAGGGGCGCGGCGGTGGTGAACCCGGTGGTGAGCATGGCCGCGGCGCAGCGTGCCGCGCTGCCGGTGCTGCGCCATGTCCTGCCCAGTACCAGGGGAATCGTCAGCGACATCGCCAGACCGGGCGTGGCCGAGACGGGCTACACCCGGGTTCCGCTGCACGCCGCCCACTCGATGAGCGCCATGGTGCGGGTGGTGTACGGCGAGCTTCCCGGGGTGACCCAGCCGCTGCTGCTGATGACCAGCAAGAACGACCATGTGGTGCCGCCGGCCAACTCGGAGCTGGTGCGCCGCCTGGTTTCCTCGGACGATCTGACGGCGATAGAGCTGGAACAGAGCTACCACGTGGCGACGTTGGATCACGACGCGGAGCGTATCTTTCAGGAGACCGACGCGTTCATCTCCCGGATCACCCGGATGGCGACGAGGAAGACCCTACGTGACGGAGCGTGACCAGGATCGCGGCGAGGGCCGTGAGCCGATTGACGAGGAAGCGGCATGGGCGCAGATCGTCGCCGCCTACGGCGATGAGCCCCCGGACCCGCCGGGCGTGTGGCCCGAGGCCGCCGACAAGGACCGCATCGACATCGTGGACCGTACGGCGCTGAACGGGCTGAACGGCAGCGGTGCCGGAGCGGGCCCGGGGGGCGCCGCCGGGCAGGCCGCCGAGGAGGAGCGCCGGCGGGCCCGCGAGCGTCCCGACGCCGGGCCGGAGGGGCTCGGCCGGGAGCCGGAGGACCGGCAGTGGGACCGCACGGACGCCGAGGGCCCGGGCGGCCGCGAGACGGCGGACGGCCGGGACCACGGGGACGCGGAGGACGACGGGGACGACCGGGACGACGGCGGCCACGACGGCCCGTGGGAGGGGCCAGGGCCGCGCGACTGGGCGCCGGAGGACGAGGACGAGGGGCACTTCGAGCCGCCCGAGCCGCCACCGCTGCCCGCGACCGATATGACCACCCGGTTCGCCTGGACGGCGGTGCTGGGCGGCCCCCTGCTGCTGGTGCTGACGGCGATGCTGGGGCAGCCCATGACCTGGTGGATCACCACCCTGGGCGTCGGCGGGTTCCTGGGCGGCTTCGCCACGCTCGTCGCCCGGATGCGGGACGGCCGCGACGACTGGCCCGACCCGGGCGGCGGCGCGGTCGTCTGAGCCGGCTCCCGGAACGCCGTCCCGGCCGCGGCCGCGGCCGCCGCCTCAGGCGGACGGCGACGGGCCGCCGGGGCCCGCGGCGCGCGGCGGAAGGCGCAGCACGGCCAGCAGCGGCAGATGGTCGGTGGCGGCCCGCAGATCGTCCCGGTCGATCCCCGGCGCGCCCCAGGGCACGCCGCAGCCGACGATCTCGATGTCCGGGGTGCACAGCACGGCGTCGATCCGGCGCTGCGGGCGGGTGGCCGACCAGGTGTACTCGCCGCCCTCCGGGGCGGCGGCCCAGGCGTCCCGGAGCGCGCCGCCGAGCCGCCGGAAGGCACGGCCGGAGGGCTGGTCGTTGATGTCCCCGGCGACCACGGCCGGCCCGCCCGCGGCCAGCCCGCCCGGGCCGGTGATCCGGTCCAGCAGCACCCCGGCCTGGGCGTGCCGCTCGTTGGGGTAGTTGTTGGCCAGATGGCAGCTCGCCACGGTCAGCACCGGTCCGGTGGCCGAGTCGCCGAACCGCAGCCGGGCGGTGGCCAGCACCCGCCGGTGATGCCCGGGGCCGTACGGCAGTGGTACATCCTCGGTGTGTTCGACCTTTGGCCACAGTGCGGACATGATCATCGTGCCGCAGGTGGGGGCGCCGCCGGTGACGTGGACGAGCCCGGTGGCCCTGCCGAGCCGGCCGGCGAGCCGGCGCCAGCCCATGAAGCGCGGCGCCTCCTGGAGGCAGACGACATCGGGGGCGCAGGCCCGGATGACCCGGGCCAGCGCCCCGCGGTCGTCGCGCATGGAGCGGATGTTGTAGCTGAGCAGCCGGATCTCGGTACGCGCCGCCGCGGACGGTGCGCCGGACGCTGCCGGGCCGGCGACGGCGGCCGGGGACGAAGAGGTCGGGGTCGGGGCCGGGGTCGGGGTGGGGGACGGGTGCGGGGGCGACGGGGGCGACGACGGTGGTTCGGACGGACCGGCCGCTCCGGCGGGCAGGCGCGCGCTCATGCCGCCGACCCTAGCCGACCGCGCCGCCCCGGCCACCCGGTCCGGTCTATCCCTGCCGGGCGAGGTCCGCGGCGCCCACCAGCCCTGCCCGGCCGCCGAGTTGAGCGGCGAGCACCTGGGCGTGCGGCCGGTAGCGGCTGCCCACCAGCCAGCGGCGGAAGGACTTGCGGATCGGCTCCAGCACCAGATCGCCCTCGTCGGACACGCCGCCGCCGACGATGAACGCCGACGGGTCGAACAGCGAGGCCAGATCGGCCAGTCCGGCGCCGGCCCAGCGGGCCAGCTCGCGGAAGGAGTCGACGGCCACCGCGTCGCCCTGGCGGGCGGCCTGGCTGATGTGCCGGCCCTCGATGCCCTCGGGGGTTCCGTCGCCCAGGCCGAGGAGCACCCCGGCCTGATCGGGGCTGGCCGTGGCGCGCTGCTGGGCGTAGCGCACCAGTGCGCGGCCGGAGGCGTACTGCTCCCAGCAGCCCTGGCTGCCGCAGCCGCACAGCAGGCCGTCCGGCACCATGCGGATGTGGCCGAACTCGCCGGCCACGCCGAAGCGTCCGCGGTAGAGCCGGCCTGCGATGATGATGCCGCCGCCCAGGCCGGTGCCCAGGGTGATGCAGACGACGTCGTCGTGGCCCTGGCCGGCGCCGAAACGGTACTCGCCCCAGGCGGCCGCGTTGGCGTCGTTCTCCACCACCACGGGCATGCCGACCCGCTGCTCGACCTTGTCCTTGAGCGCCTCGCGCCGCCACTTGATGTTGGGCGCGAACAGGACGGTGGCGCGCTTGTCGTCCACATAACCCGCGGCGCCGATGCCCACCGCCTCGGCTCCCGAGCCCGCGCCGACCGTGCGGACGGCGTCGGCGATGGCGTCCACCACGCCCTCGGGGGTGGGCGGGGTGGCCACCGTGCTGGTTTCGAGGATCTTTCCGGCTTCGTCGACCACACCGGCGGCGATCTTGGTGCCGCCGATGTCGACCCCGATGGTCAGTCCCATGTGTCCCTCTGTGGATTGGTGGTTCCCCGCTGCGGACCACCGTACCGGAGGCAGGCAGGGTGTCAGGTGCCGTATCAGTCCAGGTCTATGCGGGATGGGCCGTCGCCCAAGCCGTTATCGCCCTGTTTGGGGGGAGTATCCCGTTCATTCTTTGAAGACGGGCCGCCCCTGCGGTCTGTTTCCGGATGCGGACGGCCGCTGTCGGATGCATACCCGGCGACTGCGGTCCGGAACGCCTCGGCCACTTCCTCCCCGGCACGCAGCAGATGCCCGAGCACCTTGGCGTTGCGCCCGGAGAAGGGGGTGAGCACGATCTGCGCCTGCCCGGCCAGACGGCTCAGGCCGGCGCTCACCTCGTCCAGGCCGCCGGCCACCGCACGGGCCAGCCGGCGGAGCTCCTCGGTGGCGTCGCCGCTGCCGCCCGGCGCGGCCCGGCGGCGTTCGCGGAAGCGGGCCTGCTCGGCCTCCAGGTCCTCGCCGCAGGCGGTGGCCCAGGCGTCGGCGTCGGTCTGGGGATCGGGAACGGCGTCGGGTGGGTTGGCTTCGCTCATCGCGGCCTCCTCGGCCCCTGCGGACAGTTCGGCAAGCTCCTTCTGCCCCGAAGGTACCGGAGCGTTCACCCGGACGGCGGGGGACGGTGCACGGTCAGGTGGCGAACCGCACGGTGAGCGCTCCGCCGTCGAGCGCCGCACCGCTGATGGGACGGGAGTGGCAGCCGGGCGGCACCCGCAGCCGGCGGCGGAACGGGCCCACCGAGACGATGAGCCGGTCCCCCCGCCGCAGCAGACCCAGTTCGTCCCTGCGGACCCCGGGCAGCGGCAGCCGCAGGGCGGAGCCGGCCGTCTCCGGTGCGGGCGCGGGCAGCGGCGGCCCGGCCGCGGGCACCCCGAGCGCGGCCAGCCCCGG
>NZ_WTLH01000013.1 GCF_011421595.1 Streptomyces sp. YIM 98790
CCGCCGCGCTGGCCCGCCGCACCGAGCGGCGGCTGGCCCCGGCGCGCGGCCTGCTCACCACCCGCACGGTCGACCTGCTCACCGGAACGGGCGAACTGACCGTCGCCGGTGCGCTGCCCGCCCGGATGGCCGCGGTCCGCGCGGCCGACGAGGAGCTGACCCGGCTCACCGGCCGCTCCGCCGCGGCCACCGCCCTGGCCGGCGGGCTGACCGCCCTGGCCACCGGCCTGACCGTGACCGCGGCCGCCTGGGCGGGCGTGCAGGCGGTGGCCGGCGGGCAGCTGGCCGGCGTCTGGCTGGCCACGGTCGTCCTGGTGCCGCTGGCCGCGTTCGAGGCGGTGACCGGTCTGCCGCTGGCCGTCCAGTACCGGCAGCGCACCCTGCGGGCCGCCCAGCGGGTGCGCCAGGTGCTGGACGCACCCGAGCCGGTGCACGAGCCCGCCACGCCGGCTCCCCCGCCCGCCACCCCGTTCCCGCTGGTGGTCCGGGGCCTGACCGCCCGCCACCCCGGGCAGGCCGGGCCGGCCGCGCTGCGCGGCGTGGACCTGGAGCTGACCCCGGGCCGCCGGACGGCCCTGGTCGGCGCGTCGGGCTCGGGCAAGACCACCCTGGCGCACTGCCTGCTGCGCTTCCTGGACGCCGAATCCGGCAGCTACTCGCTCGGCGGGGTCCGGGCCGACACCCTGGACGGCGACACCGTGCGGCGCAGCGTCGGCCTGTGCGCCCAGGACGCCCACCTGTTCGACTCCACGCTCCGCGAGAACCTGCGGCTCGCCCGCCCGGAGGCGGCCGACGCCGAGCTGCGCGCGGTCCTCGCCCGGGCCCGGCTGCTGGACTGGGTCGATTCCCTGCCCGAGGGCCTGGACACCCCGGTGGGGGAGCACGGCGCCCGGCTCTCCGGCGGACAGCGGCAGCGGCTGGCGCTGGCCCGCGCCCTGCTGGCGGACTTCCCGGTCCTGGTGCTGGACGAGCCGGCCGAGCATCTGGACGCACCCACCGCGGAGGCGCTCACCGCCGATCTGCTGGCCGCCACCGAGGGCCGCACCACACTGCTGATCACCCACCGGCTGGCGGGCCTGGAGGCGGTGGACGAGGTGCTGGTGCTGGAGGAGGGCCGGATCGTGCAGCGCGGCGGCTACGCCGAGCTGGCCGCCGGGGAAGGCCCCTTCCGCCGCCTGCTGGACCCTGCTCCGCACTCCCCCGCCCTCACCGCCACCGCCCCCTGATCCCCCCGGGCAGGAACGCGCCCCGGCAGCCCCGCGGGCGTCCCGGCACGCGCCCGCGGGAGGGCCGTGCCCCCGCCCGTCCGCGAAGACACCGCGGGGCGGCGGGACCGGGCACGCGGGGCCGGGCACGCGGGGCCGGGCACGCGGGGCCGGGCACGCGGGGCCGGGCACGCGGGGCCGGGCACCGCAGGGCCGGGTGCGGCGGGGCCGGTCGGCCCCGACCGGGGGCGAAAGGCTGACTTTCGTTGCGAATCGGGACTCATTAGGCTCGCTGACATGGCACAGGCCCTCCCCGCGGACGGGGGTCCCCCGCCGCGGCCGTCGCTGTCCGAACGGCTGCCGAGGCTGCTGGAGGCGATGGTCGCCATCGGCGGCGACGTCGAGATGCACACCCTGCTGGACCGCGTGCTCACCGCGGCCGGCACGCTGACCGGCGCCCGCTACGCCGCCATCGGGGTGCTGGACGACGAGGGCGGCCTCGGCCAGTTCGTCACCCGGGGCATCGAGCCCGAGCTGCGCAAGCGGATCGAGGAGATCCCCGGCACCGACCGGCTGGTCCGCCGGATGGTCGAGCGCCCCCGTCCGCTGCTGCTGGACGACCTCACCCAGGACCCGAGATTCACCGGCTTCCCCACCCACGGCCCGGCCATACGGTCCCTTCTGGGCAGCCCGATCCGGGTGCACGGTGTCGGCTTCGGCGCCCTCTACCTGGCCCAGCCGCACGCCGCCGCGTTCACCTCCGAGGACCTCCAGCTCACCCAGATCCTGGCCACCGAGGCCGGCATCGCCATCGGCAACGCCCGGCTCTACGAGGCGGTGCGCCAGCGCGCCCGCTGGATGGACGGCAGCGCCGAACTGTCCACCTCCCTGCTCTCCGACGACAGCGACAACGCCCTGGCCGTCGTCGCCGAACAGGCCATGCGGCTGGCCGGCGCCGACGCCGCCTTCGTGATGACCCCGGCGCAGAGCGGCGGCATGGAGATCGTCGCCGCCTGCGCCGACGACCCCAGCGGCCTGATCGGCACGGTGGTCCCCGCGGGCTCGGAAACGGTGCGCCAGCTCCTCGCCGGGGAACCCGTGTTCGTCGACGACGCCGCGGCCGACTCCGACCTGCCGCGCCGCGTGGCCAGCGGCTACGGCCCCAGCATGCTGCTGCCGCTGGCCAGCGACGGCAAGGTGATCGGCGCCCTGGTGGTGCCGCGCGGCCCCGGCGGCGAGCCGTTCAGCTTCGCCGAGCGCGCCATGGCCACCCAGTTCGCCCAGCAGGCCGCGCTGGCCCTGGTGCTGTCCGAGGCGCAGCGCGACCGCGAGCAGCTCGCCGTCTACGAGGACCGGGACCGGATCGCCCGGGACCTGCACGACCTGGTGATCCAGCGGCTGTTCGCCACCGGCATGCTGCTGGAGACCGCGCAGCGGGCCGCCGGCTCATCGGACCTCCAGACCCGTATCGGCCGCGCCGTCAATGAACTCGACGCCACCATCCAGGAGATCCGCACCGCCATCTTCGCCCTCCAGCAGGGCCCGGAGGAGGCGCCGGCCGGGCTGCGCACCCGGGTGCTGCGGGAGACCGGCACGGCCGCCCGCACCCTGGGCTTCCAGCCCTCGGTGGTGTTCCAGGGGGCCGTGGACGCCCGGGTCGGGGAGGGGGTGGCCAAGAATCTGATCGCCGCGCTGCGCGAGGGCCTGTCCAACGCCGCCCGGCACGCCCACGCCGGCCGGGTCGAGGTCTCGGTGGACGCCTCCGGCCGGCTGCCGGACGGCCGGGACTCGGTCCGGCTCACCGTCACCGACGACGGCATCGGCCTGCCGGAGGGCGGCGGCGGACGGCGGAGCGGGCTGCGCAATCTGGCGCAGCGCGCCGAGAGCCTGGGCGGCCGGGTCGCCTTCGGTCCCGGTCCGGACGGCACCGGCACCATGCTGAGCTGGGAGGTCCCGCTGTGACGGAGCATTTTCCGGTGACAGACCCGCTCGGCACGCCGTACGGTCCCGTCATGGCTGAGCGCACAGTAGTGATCAGTGGCGGCGGGACAGGGATCGGTCTGGCGACGGCACACTCCTTCGCCCGGACCGGGGACCGCACGGTCCTGGTGGGGCGGCGGGCCGACGTGCTGGAGGCGGCGGCGGCCGGCATCGACGGGGCGGTGGCCTGCCCGGCGGATCTCACCCAGCCGTCCGGGGCGGCGACGGTGGCGGATTTCGTGGCCCGCGAGTTCGGCACGGTGGATGTGCTGATCAACAACGCGGGCGGCAACGGCCTGCTGGAGCCGCCGCCCGGGGAGGAGGTGCGGGCCGATCCGCTGGCCCGCGTCGCGCACAACTGGACGGTCAACTTCCGGATCAACACGCTCACCGCGGTACTGCTCACCGAGGCGCTGTGCGAACGGCTGGCCTCGCCCGGCGGGCGGGTGCTGTTCGTCAGCTCCATCGCGGCCTACCGGGGTTCCGGCTCGGGCGCGTACGGCGCGAGCAAGGCGGCACTGCACCCGTATGCGCACGACCTGGCGCGGCGGCTCGGCCCTCGCGGGGTGACGGTCAATGTGGTGGCGCCGGGCCTGATCGACGACACCGAGTTCTTCGGCGGGCCCGCCGGCGGCGGGATGTCCGAGGAGCGGCGGCAGGCGCGGGTGGCCGAGACGCTCAACGGCCGGGCCGGCACGCCGGGCGATGTGGCCGAGACCCTGCACTGGCTGTCCTCCCCGGCCGCGGACCACATCACCTCGCAGGTGCTCCAGGTCAACGGCGGCGCCGAGCGCGGCCACTGAGCCACCGGACCGTGCCGGTACCGTCCGGTTCCGGCAACGGGCCCGGCGGGCGGGAACGGCCGGACGGCTCCCGGGCGTCCCCCCGCGCACAGGGCCGGCCGGACGCCGGCCCGGCCGGGCGAGGGGGCGGGAACGATGGCACAGCAAGGCGGGCGGCGCACCGGCCGCCATCTGCGCGGCAGCGGACGGCGGGTGGAGCTGCCCGGCCCGCGCCGCCAGTGGCGGATCGCGGTGACCGAGCGGGTGCACGGCGCCCGGATCGTGCTGTGGGACCGGGAGTTCGAGCTGGTGCGCGCGCCCTCGGCCACGGTCCGCGTGCTGTCCCGCCGGGAGGACTGGACGCTGACCGCGGAGGGCCGCCCGGTGGCCCGGCTGCACGACGTCTCCCCGCCCACCCGCTGGCGGCGGCGCCGGCTGCGGCGCGAGGGCGTGCGCGGCGAGGTGCTGGGCCGGCCGCTGCTGATCACCGGCCGCCGCCGGCTGGCCGCCCGGCGCCGCTACGCCGAGTTCGCCACCCCGTCCTGGACGCTGCGGATCCGGGCCGGGCGCTTCGGGCGGCGCATCGTGCAGCGCGGCACCGGCCAGGTGATCGAGAACGGCCGGCCGCGCCGCTGGCGGGGCGGCGGCTTCACCGGGCCGGAACTGGCGGCGCTGGCGATCTTCTTCGTCGCCGGCCTGGACGATCTGCTGCTGAGCTCACCGCTGGACCTCACCGAGCTCCTGGACGCCGACTTCGGCTCCCTGTCCGACGGTCTCTCCCTCTGACTCCCGCCTGCTGCCCGCACCTGCCTGCCCGGCTCCCGCCCGCCGGCGGGCTCCGGCCGTCCTCAGCCCGCCAGGTGGCGCTCCACCGACTCCACCTTGGCGGTCAGCCCGTCCGTGACGCCCTCCCGGATGTCGGCCTTCAGCACCAGGCTCACCCGGGCGGCGCCACGCGCCCGGACCGCCTCCACCGCCCGCCGGACCACGTCCATCACCTCGTCCCACTCGCCTTCCAGGCTGGTGAACATGGCGTCGGTCCGGTGCGGCAGGCCGCTCTCCCGGACCACCCGCACCGCCTCGGCCACCTCCGCGCCGACGTCCTCTCCCGTACCGATCGGGGTCACCGAAAAGGCCACGATCACCGCTGCGCCTCCCTGTCCGCTCAGGCTCTCCTCCGGCTCCGCGGCCGGCTCCTCATGATCACCCCATGATCGCCCGGCGGCCCGGCAGCGGCCCGGCAGCGGCGCGGGTGCGGCGCGGGTGCGGCCGAAAACCGGTGGCCGCCGGGCCCCTTGGCCGCGCTAACGTCGTCCACCGTGTTCACCGACACCCACAATGAACCCGCGGCGCTGCGCGCCATCGCGGCCGAAGCGGAACGAGCCGGCTTCCCCTACTCCAGCGACCGGTCGACCGGTGCGCTGCTCGCCACCCTCGCCGCGGCCAAGCCCGGCGGCCGGATCCTGGAGCTGGGCACCGGCCTGGGCGCGGGCGCCTGCTGGCTGCTCTCCGGCATGGACCGGTCCGCCCGGCTGGTCACCGTGGAGGCCGAGGCGGCCCGCCGGGAGGTCGCCGTGCGCCACCTCGGCGACGACCCCCGCGCCGACTTCGTGCACGCGGACGCCGCCGCCTGGCTGGCGGGCTACCGGGGCCCCGGATTCTCCCTGATCTTCGCCGACTGCCCGGTGGGCAAGTTCGAGCGGCTGGACGAGGCCCTGGCCCTGCTGGAACCCGGCGGCCTCTACGTCGGCGACGATCTGGACATCCCGCCGGACGAGACCGAGTGGCAGGCCAAGGTGGACGGCTTCCTGGCGAGGATGCGGTCCCTGCCCGGCCTGCGCATCACCCTGCTGGACTGGTCAACCGGCCTGGTGGTCGCCGCCCGCACCGCCGCCTGAGCCGCAGCCCGAGCCGCCGCACGAGCCGCAGCCGCCCCGTCCCGGCCGCCGCTCGGGGGTCTCAGCTGCCGTACACCATGGTGCAGAGCAGGGTGTCGCCGTCGTCGACCACCCAGTACCAGTAGTACGTCTGATCCCCCTGTACCCGGGCGCAGTCGGTGCTGTCCGGGCTGGAGGGCGCGTCGTACACGCCCGTGATGTGCATGATCTGGTTGTACGGCGACGGCACGGTCTTGGCATCGCACTCGATCAGGCTCATCAGATTGCCGTCCACGATCTTGGCGTTGGAGCCGGAGCCCTCCTGCTTGGCCATGAAGCAGTAGCCCACCCGGAACTGCCGGGTCATGCAGATGACCGTGCGGCTGTAGTCGGCGTGCAGGTGCTCCCAGTACCACTGGCCGGCGCCGGTGGCGCAGTCCAGGGAGCTGTCCGAGACCTTCGACACCCACATCACCGCGTCCTTGCTGGAGCAGTTCACCTCGTGCGGCTGGCTGGCGCTCCACTCCCCGCCGGTGTCCCACACCTGGAGGCAGTCGCCCTGCTGCACGGCCCGGAAGGCGTCGCCCACCGGATCGGGCGCGGGCTCCGCACCGCCGCTGCCGCTGCCGCCCGACCCCGAGGACGACCCCGAACCCGAACCGCCCGCGCCGCCGCTGCCGCCCGACGCACCGGACCCCTCGGACCCCCCGGAACTCGCGGACTCGCCGGAACCCCCGATGTCCCCTGCGCCGCCGGAGCTCTCCAGGCCCTCCAGGTCGTCCAGGCCGCCGAGCCCGTCCGCCCCGCCGAGATCCCCGAGGTCCCCGCCGCCCTCCAGCCCGTCCAGGCTGAGATCGTCCTCGGACAGCCCCGGCACACTGCCGGCCAGCTCCTCGTAGGACTTGCTGGGCATGTCCGCGACCAGCGACACCACCAGCAGCAGGGCGAACGCGGCGGCCAGCAGTGCCGACCAGACCACATGCGTGTTGCCGCCCCCGCCCGGTGCCCCCGGCATCCCCGGCCCCGGCTGCGCCTGCCAGCCCTGCTCCCCGTACATCCATCCCCCTGGCTCAAGCAACGTGGTCCCCGTGATTGCCATGCCCACGATACAAGGGGGGACTGCCGGCTACTCCACACCCACGACGGCCCGGCCGTCCGATGCCGACGCCGGCAACGCCACCGCGCCGCGGCGCCCCTCGCACTCCTCGATACGCGCCACGACCCGTTTGTCGCCCGCCAGTTCGGCGGGCAGTCTGGTGGAGGGGAAGAGCACCGCCGCGGCGAGCTGCTCCGCCCGCAGCCCCACCGCGTGCGACAGGTCCGCGCCGTCCAGATCGGCATTGCGCAGATCCGCGCCCTCCAGATGAGCCCCGGTCAGCCGGGCACCGGCCAGCAGGGCCCGCTCCAGGAACGCCCCGGCCAGTACCGCCCGGTCCAGCCGGGCACCGACCAGATGCGCCCGCTCCAGCCGCGCCCCCACCAGATGCGCCCCCTCCAGGCGGGCGTCCACCAGGAACGCCCCGTCCAGCGCCGCGCCGACCAGGAACGCCCGGGCCAGCCGGGCACCGACCATGTTGGCCCGCTCCAGCCGGGCGCTGTCCAGCAGCGCGCCCTCCAGCCGGGCGTCCACCAGAAACGCCCCGCGCAGGTCGGTGCGGGCCAGATCGATGCTGAACCGCTCCTCCCGGGCCGGGCGCCGGCCGATCACGGTGAGCGCCGCCTGCACATGTTCGTGCGTCATGTCCGCGGCCTCCTCCGGGCCGGGCCCCGGCGCCTCGTGCCGGACATGCGCGGCCAGCACCTGGACCACGGCGGCATGGTCGTCCTCGGACTCCCGCATGATGCGTTCCAGCGCGTAGATACCGCCCAGCCGCTCGGTGCGGTTGGCCGAGCCCAGCAGCTTGATGGCCTCCACATAGCGCAGAGTCACCAGCGCGTCCCAGCTTCGCGCCGCGCTCCGCTCGGCCACCGTGAACGAGTCGACGGGCGGCATGCCTCCCGGCAGGTCCTGGGTCCGTGTGACGATGTCGCGCAGCCGGTCCGCCAGCCCCGTCGAACGGTCCATCAGCTCCCGTGCCCGGTCCGAGACATCGCGGATCCGGTCCATCAGATCCAGCACCCGCTCGGAACTGCGCCGGTTGTCGTCCTGAAGTTTCCGCACCCGCTCCAGGATGTCCCGGCTGTACCGGAAGCTGCGGCGGGCGTGGTACAGCGCGACCAGTGCGGCCAGTGCCGCCCCGATGACGATCAGCATCGTACGCATGGTCTCGGTTGTACCCGGGCGTCGTTGGCCACGCCCCCTCTGACCAGTAAAGAATCGCCCCACCCATCCGCCTGCCCCCACGCACCCCTGGGTGCACGCGCGGAGGAGTCCCGACCGCGCCCGCCGGCCCTCCGCACCGGCGGCGGAAGGCCACCGCGGGCCGCCTCACCTGCCGTCGCAGAACTCCCGGGCGTCCGCGAGGGCCTGACCGGCCTCGCCGTCGAGATCGCCCACATTGGCGATGCGGGCCTGGGCGGTCCGCATCGCGTCGGCGAGCGGCTCGTACTCCGTGTCACCGACGGCCGCGGACTCGGCGAGCCCGACGACCAGGCCGAAGCGATAGGAGGCGATCCGGCCGGCGTCGTCCTCGTCGAAGAAGCGCTCCTCGTCAAAACGGGCCAGCACCTCGCAGGCGTCACGAGCGTCGGCCTCCGCGCCCCCGCCCGCGTCCAGGGGGCCGCCGCCGGAGTCGCCGAGCGCCCACGCGACGCCGACTCCGGCGGCGCCCAGCACCAGCCCGCCCACGGCGGCGGCGATCAGCGGACCGGCACCGCCCCGGGACGGCTGCCGGTCCGGCACGGACGGGGGCTGCATCGGATCCACAGTCATGACTCCCGACCGTAGTGTCATCCCCGCCCTCGCGTCTGCTCCTTCGCGTCTGCCACCCAAGGGAGTTGACCGGACCGGCGACGGCTCCGCCTCGTCCCGGGCGCGAATATCCTTCGACATCCCCGTCCGTTTGCGGGAGGGTCGAGGACATGCGCCAGGAGGACATCTGGGACACCGAAGCCGCGGAAAGCTATGACACCCCCGGGACCGGCATGTTCGCCCCGGAGGTGCTGGAGCCGACGGTCAGCCGCCTCGCCGCCCTCGCGGACGGCGGACCGGCGCTGGAGTTCGCCATCGGAACCGGACGGGTAGCCGTCCCGCTGGCGCGGCGCGGAGTGCCGGTCACCGGCATCGAACTGTCACGGCCCATGATCAGCCGGCTGCGCACCAAGGCGGACCCCGCGACGGTCCCGGTCGTCGTCGGCGACATGGCGACCACCCGCGCACCCGGCACGTTCCGCCTCGTCTACCTCGTCTACAACACCCTCTCCAACCTGCTCACCCAGGACGAACAGGTCGAGTGCTTCCGCAACGCCGCCCGCCATCTGGCACCCGGCGGACGGTTCGTCATCGAGCTGGGAGTACCCGATCTGCGCCGGCTCCCGCCCGGTCAGCACGCCATGGTCTTCCACAGCGAGGACGGCTACATCGGCCTGGACACCTACGACCCGCTGCGCCAGCACCTCGTCTCCCACCACTTCCGGTTCGGCGACGGCCGCCAGGCGCGGGTGTTCCGCAGCCCGCACCGCTACATCTGGCCCGCCGAGCTCGACCTCATGGCCCGGCTGGCCGGCTTCGAACGGGAATCCCGCCACGCCGACTGGCAGGGCTCCGAGTTCACCGCCGAGTCCCGCTCCCACATCTCCGTCTACCGCCTCCCGCCCACCGCCGCGTAAGCACGGCGCGGGCTGCCGCGCGGAAGGGGGTGCGGCAGCCCGCACACAGGAAGGCACCGTCCCCGGTCACCCGCCCGGACCGGGTGACACCTCCGGGTCAGTCCGTCTCCTTGCCGTACGGTGTGCGGCGCGCAGCTGCCGTGCCGTGGCGCAGCCGGTCTCCTCGGTGCGGCAGGCAGGGCAGTTGGCGGTGTGGTCGAAGAGAGCCACCCAGAGCTGGACCGCGTCCACCAGCGCCGCCGCACACGGCGGGCAGGCGTACAGCCCTCGTACCGGCCCCGAACCAGGATCAACCTGCCGGACCAGCACCGGCACGGCCGTCCACCCGTGACACTGCACGCACATGCCTGCCCCAGGGTCGTTGCGGCACGCCACGCACACCTCCCTCTCGGCGAGCCCTCTCTCACCACGGGCCAGCACAGCACGCACCTCTGCCTCACCGCCGCACTCCGCACACCGCCCGGTCCAGGACTTCCCGAGGGCGTCCCGGTGCGCCTCGGCATGCTCGGCGGGCAGCACGCAGGCCAGCCGGTGGCGCCCGATCGCCGGGCCGTCCTCCCACCCACCGCGCCGCGCCCCGCACACACCGTTGACCGGCTGGCTCATCAGCAACACCCGGCCGCCGGCACCACACCGTGGATGCGGCGAGAGTCCACATCGAACCCGTCCGGCGCCGCCCCGAGCACCGCACGCCGCACCTCGGCAGGCAGCACATACGGGCGGATCATCCGCACTCCGTCCCCGTCCGACGGCCCGAACACGTCTCGCCGGGACGGCAGCAGGGCAAGGCCGGCACCTGGGAGGCCCACAGCCAGGCACGAACCCCGGCGCCGGAGCACATCGCCGAACGTCTGGCGATCTCGCCGGGTGATCTCTGTGTCGTAACACGCTATGAGTTCTTGGCCGATGGCCAACCCGTCCAGCTCTCCGAGTCCTGGGAACCCATGGCCATCACGGACGGGACGCCCGTCGTTCTCCCGGAAATGGGGCCGCTCGCAGGCATGGGCGTGGTGGAGCGTATGCGTTCGATCGGCGTCCACATCGACGTCGCCGTGGAAGTCCCCCGGCCCGCGCGAGCCACCCAGGAGCAGGCGAACCTCCTGGGCATCAGTGTGGGTGACATGCTCTTGCAGATCGAGCGCACGTACTACGACACGGACGGCCACCCGGTCGAGACCGCCGACATCGTCGTTGCGGACGTACGCTGGGAAGTGGCCTACGAGATCCCCATAGAACAGCGGAAGACACAGCAGAGCTGAGCTACCGCATCCACACCGCCCCTGCCGAGCTGGACGACGAGTGGAAGCCGGACAGGCCCGGTGCACGTTGCGCGGCGCGTCGTCGTCCCGCAAGGAGGCGATGCGCCGGGCGTGCTCCTCCACCGCCTCCGGACTCTCGGCGACGTTCTGCATCAGCCACGTGGTCATCCGGAACTCCTGGATACCCCGCAGCAGCGGGAAGCCCGGCCAGTCAGCCAGGTCCCGCCCGTAGGCGTGCAACTCCCGGAGAACGTGTCCGGCTCCCCGTATGTCGGCTTGCGGTCCGCCTCGCGGATCAAGACCGGAAGGTCACCGGACAGCCGTCCATCAGGAGAAGCTGCTCGCTCTCCTCCACAACTCGGGCAGCGGGGACGTCCTCGCGGGCGAGCCAGGCGGAGACCTGGCCTCACGCCGTACCCAGGGCGGATAGTCCGCGGACCGGGCCCTTCGGCCGTCGGGTGGACGGCGCGGCCGGAAACGGCGCGCGGGCTGCCGGGGAGGGAGGGGTGCGGCAGCCCGCGCGGGGGCCGGGGATCACCGGCCCGGGGTGGGTCAATCGGCGAGCGGGAGGTACAGGCGGCGGCCGGAGTCGGCGAACTCCCTGGACTTGGTGAGCATGCCCTCCTCGATCTCCGCCTCACTGAGCGACGCCGAGTCGTCCGGGGCGAATTGCTCGGAGATGGAGTGCGAGATCTTCATCGAGCAGAACTTGGGGCCGCACATGGAGCAGAAGTGGGCCGTCTTGGCGGGTTCTGCCGGGAGGGTCTCGTCGTGGTAGGCCCGCGCGGTGTCCGGATCGAGGGCCAGGTTGAACTGGTCCTCCCAGCGGAACTCGAAGCGGGCGTCGGAGAGCGCGTCGTCCCACTCCTGGGCGCCGGGGTGGCCCTTGGCCAGGTCGGCGGCGTGGGCGGCGATCTTGTAGGCGATCACGCCGGCCTTGACGTCGTCCCGGTCGGGCAGGCCGAGGTGCTCCTTGGGGGTGACGTAGCAGAGCATGGCCGTGCCCCACCAGGCGATCATGGCCGCGCCGATGGCCGAGGTGATGTGGTCGTAGGCGGGCGCGATGTCGGTGGTCAGCGGGCCGAGGGTGTAGAACGGCGCCTCCTCGCACAGCTCCTGCTGGAGTTCGACGTTCTCCTTGATCTTGTGCATGGGGACATGGCCCGGCCCCTCGATCATGGTCTGCACGTCGTGGGACTTGGCGATGCGGTTGAGCTCGCCGAGGGTGCGCAGTTCGGCGAGCTGGGCGTCGTCGTTGGCGTCCGCGATGGAGCCGGGGCGCAGGCCGTCGCCGAGCGAGTAGGTGATGTCGTAGGCCCGCAGGATCTCGCAGAGTTCCTCGAAGTGGGTGTAGAGGAAGTTCTCCTTGTGGTGGGCCAGGCACCAGGCGGCCATGATGGAGCCGCCGCGGGAGACGATGCCGGTCTTGCGGCGCGCGGTGAGCGGCACATAGCGCAGCAGCACGCCGGCGTGGACGGTCATGTAGTCGACGCCCTGCTCGGCCTGCTCGATGATGGTGTCGCGGTAGATGTCCCAGGTGAGTTCCTCGGCCCGGCCGTCGACCTTCTCCAGGGCCTGGTAGATGGGGACGGTGCCGATCGGGACCGGGGAGTTGCGCAGGATCCACTCCCGGGTGGTGTGGATGTTGCGCCCGGTGGAGAGGTCCATCACGGTGTCGGCGCCCCAGCGGGTGGCCCAGGTCATCTTCTCCACCTCCTCCTCGATGGAGGAGGTGACCGCGGAGTTCCCGATGTTGGCGTTGACCTTCACCAGGAACCGCTTGCCGATGATCATCGGCTCGGTCTCGGGGTGGTTGATGTTGGCGGGCAGCACGGCCCGGCCGGCGGCGATCTCGTCGCGGACCACCTCCGGGGAGACGTTCTCCCGCAGGGCGACGAATTCCATCTCGGGGGTGATCTCGCCCCGGCGGGCGTAGGCGAGCTGGGTGACGGCCCGGCCGTCCCGCCCCCGGCGCGGCAGCCGCGGGCGCCCCGGGAAGACCGCGTCCAGATTGCGCAGTTCGCCCCCGCGCGGGGTGGTGTGGCGGATGCCGTCGTCCTCCGGGCGCGGTGCCCGGCCGGGATACTCCTCGGTGTCGTTCCGTTCGGTGATCCAGTTCTGCCGCAGCGGCTCCAGACCGCGGCGGACGTCGGTCGGCACGGCGGGATCGGTGTACGGGCCCGAGGTGTCGTACAGCGTCAGATCCGTGCCGTTGGTGAGGTGCACCCGGCGTACCGGGACTCTCAGGTCGGGGCGGGAGCCGGGGAGGTAGCCCTTGTGCCAGACCCCTCCCGTGTCGTGCGCCGCCGCCCGGGGGGTTTCCGCGCGTGCCTGTGCATCCTGATTGGTCATGAGACCCACTCCCTACGCCGGCATTACCCGGTAACAGGTTCGGCGGTCGGCGCAGCCTCAGCGCCCTCTCAGCCCCGTGCTCGGAGCTCCCGCGATCACGTACGTGCACTTTCACGGTAACTGCACACCCCGGCGGGGCAACAGTGGGGCCGCACTCCGCTGTGCGGACGGCTTCTCCTGGGATGATCGGGCCGTGAGCTTCCCGGAGTCCCCCCGCAGCCATCCGCCCGACGATGCCGGCGCCGCCGGCGCTGCCGGTGACGCCTTCGATCCGCGCGCCCACCCGCACGGGCACACCCATCAGCACGGGCCGCCGTCCCCCGTCTCGGGTCATCTGCGCCGCCTGATCGCCCTGGCGCTGGTGCCGTTCGCGGTGCTGGTCGGCATCGGCCTGCTGGTGCTCTGGCCGGCCGGCGGCGCCCCGGAGACGGGCGGCGGCGAGCGCAGCGGGGTCGGTTTCGACCGCCAGATCGAGGACGCGCGGGTGACCTCGGTCCGCGAGGAGCCGTGCGCGGAGCTGGGCGTGGCCGTGCAGGAGGGGGTGACCGGCCCCTGCGAAGTGGCCACCGTGGAGGTGACCTCCGGTCCGCACACCGGCCGCACCTTCGACGAGGTGGTGCCGCCGGACGCCACCCAGCGGTTCTCCACCGGTCAGGAGGTCCAGGCGGCCTATGCCCCGGACGCGCCGGAGGAGCTGCAGTACAGCATCATCGATGTGCAGCGCTCGGTGCCGGTGACGGCGCTGGCGGCGCTGTTTGCGGTGGCCGTGGTGCTGGTGGGGCGGATGCGCGGGTTGATGGCGCTGGTCGGCCTGGCGATCAGCTTCGCGGTGCTGACCCTGTTCATCCTGCCCGCGATCCTGCACGGCTCCCATCCGCTGGCGGTGGCGGTGGTCGGGGGCAGCGTCATCATGCTGGCGACGCTCTATCTGGTGCACGGTTTCAACGCCCGCACCTCGGTCGCGGTGGTGGGCACCCTGCTGTCACTGCTGCTGATCGGCGCCCTGGGCTGGCTCTTCATCGACTGGGCGCATCTGACCGGCAACACCAGTGACCAGACCGGGCTGGTGCACAGCCTCTACCCGGACATCGAGATCCGCGGCCTGCTGCTGGCCTCGGTGCTGATCGGCTCGCTCGGCGTGCTGGACGACGTCACGGTGACCCAGACCTCGGCGGTGTGGGAGCTGCGGCTGGCCGAGCCGGGGGCGGGCTGGCTGAAGCTGTACCGGGCCGGGATGCGGATCGGCCGGGATCACATCGCGTCGGTGGTGAACACCCTGGTGCTGGCCTACGCGGGTGCCGCGCTGCCGCTGCTGCTGCTGTTCACCATCGCTCAGCAGCCGGTGACCACGGTGGCGTTCAGTGAGCTGGTGGCCGAGGAGATCGTCCGCACGCTGGTGGGCTCGATCGGCCTGGTGGCCTCGGTGCCGATGACCACGCTGCTGGCGGCGCTGGTGGTGAGTGCCGAACGGCCGGGGGCGCGGTCCCGGCCGCGGGCGCGGTCCCGGACGGGGGCGCGGGGAGCGCGGAGAAGGTGACGACGGTCAGGGCGGCGGGGGCGGGCATGGTGGGGCCGGGGGTACGGGCCCCGCGGGACGGGGTGCGTCCCGGCGCGGCCACCGCCGGCGCGCCGCCCGCTAGACGGGCGGCGCCGCCGGGGTGGTCAGCCCGGGGACTCGCAGGACAGAATCCGCTCCACTGCCGCGTTGATGTCCTGGTAGTTGGCCTCCCGGCCGAGCGGCACCAGCCGCGAGGAGCGGTCGAGGAAGGCCAGCAGCGGCCAGGTCCCCATGGACATCACCGCCTGTTCCCCGCCGACCCGCAGCTCGATGCGGACCCGGTCGGGGGGACCGGCGCGGTCGGGTACCGGCCGGGGGCCGGGCGCGGCGCCGATGCCGGGGTCCACCCGGCAGGGGCTGACCCGGACGTCTCCGTCGCCGGTGGGCATGCTCACCCCGTCGACCAGGAGTTCCCGGGCGAACACCCAGCTCACCGGCGGATCGCCGGCCAGTGTGAAGGTGAGCCGCACCGCGTACGGGTCGGCGCTGGTGTAGTGCAGCTCCACCGGAGTCCGGAACGCGAGCTCCTCCGAGACCTCCAGGTCCATCGTGACGTGAGCCGTGACGGATGCGCTCATGGTGCTTGTACCCCCGTTCCTGACTGTCGTGTGTTGAACGGCTGTTTGGTCACCTTTGTCACCATTCCGACCGTATAGCGGGGCGCAACGGGCGGACAAGACGACTCTTTTCAGATGCTGATAGAGCCCAGGGAAAACGGCAGCAGCAAAAGGCCGTTCTCCACTTCCGCCCGGAGCGCCTCCGTCACCTCCGTCAGTCGCTGCCGCTGGTGAAGCGGGAGCGAGATGCCGACCGCGGCGACCATGGCGCCCAGCCGGATACCCACCGCGCCGCACACCGCGTCCGGCGCATATTCGGCTGTCTCACAGACCGGTGTTCCACGCCGCAACCTCGCCAGGCGGCGCAGGAGTTCACTGTCGTCCCGCACCGTACGAGAGGTGAGACGGCACACCGGGTGGCGGGAGAGATGGTCGCGGCGTTCGTCCTCGTCCATCTCCAGCAGCATCGCCTGTCCCAGCGCGTGCGCGTGACCGCTCACCCGGAGGTCCACCCACTCGGCGACCGGCGGACACCGGTCGTCGGACGCGGTGAGCAGAACCTGGATCTCGCCTTCCCGGTAGCAACCGAGATAAACGGCAGCCTGCAACGAGTCGCGCAGGCGCGTGAGTCGCTCCTCAAGGGCCTGCTGGCGGGCGGCACGGGCAGCCACCGAGGCCAGCCGGGCGGTGGCCTCGGTGTCGAGCGCGAACATTCCGTCCACGCGGCGCACATACCGTTCGTGGATCAGGGTGCGCAGCAGATGGTAGGTGGTGGGCAGCGGGAGCCCGGCCTCGCGGGCGAGCTGCTTGGCGGTCGCTCCGCGGGGATGGGCGACCAGGACGTCCAGCAGCCGCAGCGCGCGCCGCACCGAGCCGATCAGTGTCGGCCCCGCCGCGGAGTGTTCCTGCCGCTGGGTCACCCGGCCAGGCTAACCGGAACCCGCCCGTCCCCTCCGGGATTTGGGCGCGACACGCCCCCTCGAACAGGTGTCCGCCGCAGGAATCCGCATGCTCCGGCCGCAGCCCTGCACGGGCCGCGGCCGCACGGTCACCAGTCGCCGCGTGACGTGCCGGAGGACGACGAGGTGAACTTCCGCACCACGAAGATCAGCAGCGCCACCAGCGCCGTGAACACCAGGATCTTGAACGCCAGCCACACCAGGAACGACAGCAGGTTCAGCAGCATGCCGCCGAAGACGAACACCGCGATCACCGGTATCGCCACCCAGCGCACCCACCACGGCAGCGCCATGAACAGCTCTTTCATGCCCCGCTCCTGTCCGTTGCGCCGCACCGTCACCGGCCGGCCCGGAGATCGTCCTGTGCCTCTTCCCGCCAGCCGCCCGCGGCACTCCGCGGACCGCTGTGCTGTCGATGCTAGGCGCGAGCGGCGGTCACCGGGAGGGCCGACGGCCCCGGTCCCTCCCTGAACCTCCCCCTACGGGACACCGGGGGGCCGCCTCAGCTTTCCGGAGGAGAGAACACCACCAGGACCCGGAGGTCCTCACTGATGTGATGGAACCTGTGGGGCACGCCGGCCGGCACATAGGCCACGCTGCCGCGGCCCACGGTGGTGGTCTCGTCCCCGACGGTCAGCAGGGCCCGGCCGCTCATCACCACATAGACCTCGTCCTGGCGGTGCGGCTGCTGCGGGTCGTGCTCCCCGGCGTCCAGGGCGTACAGGCCCACCGACATGTTGCGCTCCCGCAGGAACTGGAGATACGCGCCCTCGTTGGCGCGCCGCTCGGCCTCCAAATCGTCAAGCCGGAACGCCTTCATGCCTGCCTGCCCCTTGCCCGAGGTTGGGTGTCGTCTGGAACGATCACGTGCATGAGCCTTCTCATCAAGTTCCTGGCCAATGCCCTCGCGCTGGCCGCCGCGTGGGCACTGGTGCCCGACATCACCCTGGGCGACGAGGATTCCACCACCGCCTCCAAGGTCGTCACGCTCGCGATCGTCGCGCTGATCTTCGGCCTGGTGAACCTGATCGTCAAGCCGATCGTGAAGTTCCTGGCGTTTCCGCTGCTGCTGCTCACCCTCGGGCTGTTCACCCTGGTGATCAACGCCCTCATGCTCTGGCTGACGAGCTGGATCGCCGGGGACTCCTTCCAGGTGGACGGCTTCTGGGCGGCCTTCCTCGGCGCGCTGGTCGTCTCCCTGGTCTCCTGGGCGGTCAACGCGGTCCTCGACAAGGACTGACGGGGCACCGGAGCACCGGAGCACCCCGCACCGGAGCACCGGAGCACCCCGCACCGGAGCGCCGGAGCACCCGGTCGGGTGATCCGGCGTGCGCCCGTTGACTGGCCGCCGGCCAGGCCACGCCGACCCTACGGAGCCGTAAGCTGGCGCACATGTCCGAGTCCCGGTACCGCGTGTGCTTCGTCTGCACCGGCAACATCTGCCGCTCCCCCATGGCGGAGTCGGTCTTCCGGCGTGCCCTGGCCGACAGCGGTCTGGACGGCCGGGTCGTGGTGGCCAGCGCGGGCACCGGCGGCTGGCACACCGGCGAGCCGGCCGATCCGCGTGCCACCGCGGCGCTGCTGGCCGCGGGCTACGAGGCCGGGCACTCCGCGCGCCAGTTCCGGGTGGACTGGTTCGGCCGCTACGACCTGGTCGTGGCACTGGACCGCGGCCACCAGCGGCAGCTGCTGCGGATGGCCCCCACCGACCAGGACATCGTCAAGATCCGGCTGCTGCGCTCGTTCGACCCGGCGGCCGGCCGGGAGCTGGACGTCCCCGATCCCTACTACGGCCCGGACTCCGGTTTCGAGGAGTGCCTGGAGATGATCGAGGCCGCCGTGCCCGGCATGCTGGAGGCGGTCGCCGAACATCTGGGCGAACCGCTCGCCGAGAAGGACCCCACCCCCTGATGGCCCGGATGCCGGGGGAGCGCCCCCAGACGACCGGGGCGGGCGGCCCGGCGGACGCCGCGGACCCGGACCGGGCCCGCCTCACGCCCCGGGCGGCCGGGTCCGGCGGCCTCGGCCGCCCGCTGAGCGCCGAGGCGGCCGATCCCAGCGGCCCGCCGCGCTCCGGCCGCGGCCGGAGCGGACCGGCCGAGCAGGTCGCCGCGGCCACCGGCGCCGCCGTACGGGCGGTGCGCCCGCTCTCCGGCGGCGACATCTGCGACGCCTACCGGATGGAGCTGGCCGACGGCCGGATCGTCTTCGCCAAGACGCTGGCCGGCGCGCCCGCCGACTTCTTCCGCGCCGAGGCCGCCGGGCTGCGCGCCCTGGCCGCGACCGGCACGGTCGCCGTGCCGCCGGTGCTGGCCGTGCGGGCCGGGGTGCTGGTGCTGGAGTTCGTCCGGGCCGGCGCGCCGGACGCCGCCCAGGCCGAGCGGCTGGGCCGCGACCTGGCCGCGCTGCACGGCTCGGGCGCGCCGCAGTGGGGCAACCTGCCCGCCCCTCCCCGCCCCGGCCACGCCGCCCGGGACGGACTGGACGGCACCGCGAGCGCCGCGAGCGCCGCGAGCGCGGCGAGCGCGGCGAGCGCGGCGAAGCAGGAAGGCTCCGGCACGGGCATCACGACCGGGCCCGCCGGCCCCTGCTATCTCGGGCCGCTGCCGCTGAGCTCCCCGCACCCCCCGCAGGCCGATCCGGCCGGCTGGCCCGCCTTCCACGCCGAGCACCGGCTGCTGCCCACGCTGCGGCTGGCGGTGGACCGCGGGGCCATGGCCCGCGGCGACGCCCGCGTGGTGGAGGAACTGTGCGGCCGGATCGAGGAGGTGGCCAGCCCGCCGCAGCCGCCCGCGCTGATCCACGGCGACCTGTGGCACGGCAACGTGCTGTGGTCCGCGGACGGCCGGGTGCGGCTCATCGACCCGGCCGCGCAGGGCGGTCACCCGGAGACCGATCTGGCGCTGCTGGAGCTGTTCGGCTGCCCCTGTCTGGACCGCATCCTGGCGGCCTACGCCGAGCTGCGTCCGCTGCCCGGCCGGGAGCGGCGCCGCCCGCTGCACCAGTTGCACCATCTGCTGGTGCACGCCGCGCTCTTCGGCGCCGGTTACGGCGCCCAGTGCGGTGCCGCGGCACGCGCCGCGCTCACCGCCTGACGGGCGCCGGCGAGCCGGCCGGCCCCGATGTGATTCGCTGGTCGGCGCCGCATGCCCGGCCACCCCGGGACGGCGGCGGCCCACGGCCCACGGCCCGCGAACCCCGGCGAGAAAGGCGGACACCCCATGACCAGCGAACCGACCGGCACCCCGGCGGACCCGGCCGAGGACCCCGCGGCGGCGGACGGCGGCCCGCGCCGTCCGCGGACCGGCGGCCTCGGCGAGGGCACCCGGGCGGTACGGGCCGGAGTACCGGAGGCCCGGCTGTACGCGGCACCGCTGCCCGGCCCCGTCTTCGCCTCCCATTTCCATCTGCCCGGCGACCCGGCCGGCGCCGAGTTCGCCTACGGCCGGGACGCCAATCCGACCTGGCGCGCGCTGGAGCAGGCCGTCGCCGAACTGGAGTCCCCCGATGTTCCGGCCTCCGCCCTGGTCTTCGCCTCCGGCATGGGCGCCATCTCGGCCGTGCTGCTCGGCCTGCTCCGCTCCGGCGACACCGCTGTGCTGCCCTCCGACGGCTACTACCTGCTCGGCGGGGTGCGGCAGCATCTCCAGGCGGCCGGGGTCACCGTCCGCACCGCCGCCACCGGCGGCGACGAGGTGTACGGGATGCTGCCCGGCGCCCGGCTGCTCTGGCTGGAGACCCCCTCCAACCCCGGCCTGGACGTGTGCGACATCCGTGCCCTGGCCGAGGCCGCCCACCGGCACGGCGCCCTGGTGGCCGTGGACAACACCCTCGCCACGCCGCTCGGCCAGCGCCCCCTGGAACTCGGCGCCGACCTCTCCGTTGCCAGCGCCACCAAGGCCCTCAACGGCCACGCCGATCTGCTGCTCGGCTATGCGGCGGCCCGGGACCCGCGGCTGCTGGAGCCGGTCGCCGCATGGCGGAAAACCATCGGTGCCATCCCCGGCCCCATGGAGTCCTGGCTCGCCCACCGCGGTCTGGCCACCCTCCATCTGCGCATCGCGCGGCAGCAGCAGAACGCCCTTGCCGTGGCCCGTGTCCTGCGGGAAGGCCCCGGGACCGAGGCCGTGCGCTATCCCGGGCTGCCGGACGATCCGGCCCATCCGGTGGCCGCCCGCCAGATGCGCGGCTACGGCTGCGTACTGGGATTCACGCTCTCCGCGGGGCGGGGCGCGGCCGAACGCTTCCTGGGTGCGCTGCGCCTGGTGGACGAGGCGACGAGCTTCGGCGGGGTGCGCTCCACCGCGGAGCGGCGCGCCCGCTGGGGCGGGGACGACGTACCGGAGGGCTTCATCCGCATGTCGGTGGGGGTGGAGGACACCGAGGACCTGGTGGCGGACGTGCGGCGGGCGCTGGACGCGGCGGCCGGCGGGTGAGCCGGCCGGTGAGCCGGCGGCCGTGGACGGGTCGTTCGAGCCTCCCCCTCGCGGCTCGAACGACCCAGGTCCGCTCACGGTAGATGACCGGTGGTCAGCGCACCATTACTATTCGCGCCGTTCGTGGCAGGTTTGTGCACGCTCCGGCAGGACCTGGACACAGCACTGACAGCCCTCCCATACCGCGCGCATTGCGTGCAAACGAACCGCGTGGTGTGGGGAGAACGCGAAGGACGGATCACGGAAAGGTTTCGGCGGGCGGTCCGCGGGCCAGATGCTTGTCATGACTGACGCGGAACCTGTGGCGGAGGGGGCGGGAGACCCCGGGGGCGCGGCGGACCAGTCGGGCCAGGCGGGCCCGGTCGGCGTCGTCAAGCGCACCGCGCGCGCGATCCTGCTCGACGGCATCGGCCCGTCCGGGCCGTCCGGCGCGGTGCCTGAACTGGTGGTGATCAAGCGCACCAAACCGGGCATGGCACCGTACTGGATCACCCCCGGCGGCGGTGTGGAGCCCGGTGACGCCTCCGTGCTCTCCGCCCTGCACCGCGAGGTGCACGAGGAACTGGGTGCCAAGATCACCGACGCGGTGCCG
Source organism: Streptomyces sp. YIM 98790 (assembly GCF_011421595.1). Classification (GTDB taxonomy): domain Bacteria; phylum Actinomycetota; class Actinomycetes; order Streptomycetales; family Streptomycetaceae; genus Streptomyces. Next base: position 21,326 of record NZ_WTLH01000013.1, read on the forward strand.
GCCTTCGTGGACACCGTGCGCCATGTGCCCGAGCCGGACGAGGACACCTCGCCGGGCCTGAAGGTGCAGCACTTCTTCGTCTGCCGGCTGGCCTCCATGGACCCGTCGCTGCGGCACGGCCCGGAAGTGGAGGAGCCGCGCGGCACCTACGAGATCGTCCGGCTGCCCTTCACCCCCGAGGGGCTCACCTCGGTGAACCTGGTGCCCGTCACGCTCCGCGGCTACCTGGCACGGAACGTGCCGGGCATCATCGGCCTGCTCGCCCCGGACCTGCGCTGACGGCCACGCCCGCCGCCCCGGGCCGGGCCGCGTTCCCGGCACCCCCGGTCGAGACGGCCAGGAGGGTCAGGAGGGTCAGGAGGGTCAGGAGGGTCAGGAGGGTCCGGCGGCCGGTTCCGGAGGACCGGCGGCATCGGCCCGGTGGGCGGCGGCGGAGCGCGGGGAACGGGCGGCGCCGCCGAACCAGCCGGAGGGCGGTGCCCCGCTCCCCCGGCGCTCCGCCTCGGCGAGCAGCCGCATGGCCTCCTGCCGCCACGCCTCCGCACTGGGCCCGGGCACCGCGGGCAGCGCGGCGGACACCGGCTCCCGCTCCTCGGCCGGCGGTTCGCTCCCGGCCCGGCGGGCCGCGGCCTCCCGCGCGGCGCCGAAGAAGTCGCCGCCCTTGCGCTTGTAGTCGTCCGTCCCCCAGTCGCGCGGGGTGCGCCGGGGCGACTTCACCAGATGCGGGATGTGCTTGGCACAGTGGATGTACGCCTCCTCGACCTCGATCCGCACCCAGACCCGGGCCTGCCGCCCGGGCACCGGGTCGTCGGGCAGGTCGGTGTAGCGGGAACGGGCCTCGGCGTCCGTCATCAGATAGGCCCGGCCGTTGACATGCAGGCCGATCCGGGCCTGCTCGAAGTCGATCAGCATCACCCCGGCATGCGGATTCTCGGAGATGTTGCCGAGGCTGGCGTGCACGCCGTTGCCCCGGTACTCGGGGTAGATCAGCGTGCGCTCGTCCAGCACGCGCAGGAACCCGGGCGGCCCGGCCCGGAAGCTGCTGTCGCACTCGCCGAAGCGGTCGGCGGTGGCCAGGAAGAACATCTCCTGGCGGCCGACGAATTCACGCATGCGGTCATTGAGGTGGTCGAGCATCTGTTCGTCGTAGAAGCGGTCCGCATCCTCGACCGTGCCCAGCCGCTCCTGGAGCAGATGCTCGCCGTCGCTGCCGGGCAGCCGGTCCGCTGCGGGCTCCCGCCGCTCGGGCGGGGCCGGGACCGCGGGCTGCCTGCCCACGTGATTGATCTCCGCCATACCGTCCCCCCGGACGCCGCCGGATGCGGTGCCGTTCGTGCTCATCCTGGTGCTGCCGTTCTGTGCCGTATCCGCCACCGGCGCGGCCTGCCGCTGCCGTCGCCGTACCCGCTGCCGTACCCGCTGTACCGTGCCGCACACCGGCTGCGGTCGGCGGGGCCGGCAGGTCACGGCCGGGCACCCCGGCCGCCTGCTGCCTGCTCCGTCGGCGGAGCGCCCGGCACGCTCACCGGGAGCGTGGCGGACTGCCGGAACGCGCGCCGCGGACGGGCCCGCTCCGGAACCCGGCATTGACCCTACTCATCGACCGCCGCCGCACAAGACCCCCTCCGGCACCCGCTCGCCGCCTGGTGCCGGGCTCCGGTGGCGGGCCCCGAACAGGCGCAACGCCTCCTCCACCGCCTGTTCCGGTGAACGTCCCGCGCGGGCGGCCGAGTTGCGGCGCACCTCGGCCTCGCCCGGCGTGCCGCTCCTCCGCTCTTGGCCACCGGCCCGGGAAGGGCCGCTTGCAGTCGGCTGCCGGCGCACTGCCCGGGCAGGACAGCCGGACGTCATCGGGCTGTACCGCCCGCCGCGCAGCCTGGATACCCGACCGGCTCGACCCTGACGAGGAGATCCTGTATGACCACCGACACCACCCCGGCCCCCGGAACCGGCACCGGCACCGGCACCGGCACCGGTGAGGAACTCGCCGAGCGCCTGCTCGCCGGCACCACCGCCGCCACCGAGATCCTCGCCGTCCATCTGGGCCTGGCCCTCGGCCTCTACCGGGCGCTGCGGGACGGCGGCCCGGCCACCGGGGCGGAGCTCGCCGACCGGGCCCGGGTCGCCCCCCGCTATGCGCGCGAATGGCTGGAGCAGCAGGCCGTGACCGGCTACCTGGAGTGCCTCAACACCACCGACCCGGCACCGGAACGGCGCTACGCACTGCCCGCCGGGCACGCCGAGGCGCTGCTCGACCCGGACAGCCCGGCCTACACCGGCCCGCTGGCGAACATGCTGGCCGGCATCGCCCGGGTGATGGACCGGCTGGTCACCGCCTACCGCACCGGTGACGGCGTACCGTTCTCCGCCTACGGCAAGGAGGTGCGGCACGGCGTCGCGGCGCTCAACGGACCGCAGTTCCGGCTGGCACTGGCCCAGGAGTGGCTGCCGGCCGTGCCCGGCCTGGAGCGGCGGCTGCGCACCACGCCGGACGCCCGCGTGCTGGACCTGGGATGCGGACTGGGTGCCTCCGCCATCGCGCTGGCCACCGCCTTTCCACGGCTCGCGGTCGACGGCATCGACCTGGACGAGGCATCGGTGGCCGAGGCCCGGGCCGCCGCGGCCACCGCCGGAGTGGCCGACCGGGTCACCTTCGCCGCGCTGGACGCCCGGCGGCTGCCCGCCGGCGGTCCGCGCTACGACCTGGTCACCCTCTTCGAGGCGCTGCACGACATGGCCGACCCGGTCGCCGTGCTGCGCGGCGTGCGGCGGGTGCTGGCCGAGGACGGTCACGTGCTGATCGCCGACGAGCGCAGCGCCGACGTCTTCACCGCGCCCGGCGACGGGCTGGAGCGCTTCCTCTACGGATGCAGCATCCTGCACTGCCTGCCCGCCACCCTCGCCGAGGACGGGGAGGAGGCCGTCGGGACGGTGCTGCGCGCACCGCGCCTGGAGGGGATGGCCCGCGAGGCCGGTTTCACCGGCGTCACCGTGCTGCCCGTGGAGAACCCCTTCTGGCGCTTCTACCACCTGCGCCCGTGACCTCCCGGGTGCGGCCTGCGGCCGGTGCCGTCCGTGCCGCCGGCCGCACCGGTCCCCGGCCCCCCGGCCCGTGCCACGGAGCACAGCTCCTGCGGATCGCGGACCTGCCGTTCACCGGTCCGCTGAACGACGGCTCCGAGACCCTGCACAACCGGACCGGCTAGAAGCCGCCCTCCATGTTGACGAAGCGGGAGTAGTGGCCCTGGAAGGCGACGGTGATGGTGGCCGTGGGGCCGTTGCGGTGCTTGGCGACGATGAGGTCGGCCTCGCCCGCGCGCGGCGACTCCTTCTCGTAGGCGTCCTCCCGGTGCAGCAGGATGACCATGTCCGCATCCTGCTCGATCGATCCGGACTCTCTCAGGTCGGACACCATCGGTTTCTTGTCGGTACGCTGCTCGGGCCCCCGGTTGAGCTGGGAGAGCGCGATCACGGGGACCTCCAGCTCCTTGGCCAGCAGCTTGAGGTTCCGGGACATCTCGGAGACCTCCTGCTGGCGGGACTCCGGCCGCCGGGAGCCGCCGGTGGACATGAGCTGGAGATAGTCCACGACCACCAGCTTGAGGTTGTGGCGCTGGGCCAGCCGCCGGCACTTGGCGCGGATCTCCATCATGGAGAGGTTCGGCGAGTCGTCGATGAACAGCGGGGCCTCGTTGATCTCCGCCATCTGGCGGGCCACACGGTTCCAGTCCTCGTCCGTCATGGCCCCGGAGCGCATGTGGTGCAGGGCGACCCGGGCCTCGGCCGAGAGCAGCCGCATGGCGATCTCGTTCCGCCCCATTTCCAGCGAGAAGATCACGCTCGGCAGCCCGTACTTGATCGAGGCGGCCCGGACGAAGTCCAGCGCCAGGGTGCTCTTGCCCATGGCCGGGCGGGCGGCGATGACGATCATCTGGCCGGGGTGGAGGCCGTTGGTGAGGGCGTCGAGATCGGTGAAGCCGGTGGGGACGCCCGTCATCTCGCCGCTGCGGGTGGAGATCGCCTCGATCTCGTCGAGTGCCCCCTCCATGATGTCGCTCAGTGCCAGATAGTCCTCGGCGGTGCGCTGCTCGGTGACCTGGAACAGCTCGGCCTGGGCGGCGTTGACGATGTCGTCCACGTCTCCGTCGGCGGCGTATCCCATCTGGGTGATGCGGGTGCCGGCCTGGACCAGGCGGCGCAGCACGGCCCGGTCGTGCACGATCTCGGCGTAGTACTCGGCATTGGCCGCGGTGGGCACCGTCTGCACCAGGGTGTGCAGATAGCCGGAGCCGCCCGCCTTGGCGAGCTGGCCCCGCTTGGTCAGTTCGGCGGAGACGGTGATCGGGTCGGCCGGCTCGCCCTTGGCGTAGAGGTCGAGGACGGCGGAGTAGATCAGCTCGTGTGCGGGCCGGTAGAAGTCGTGCGGCTTGAGCACCTCGACGACATCGGCGATGGCGTCCTTGGAGAGCAGCATGCCGCCGAGCACGGACTGCTCGGCCACCGGGTCCTGCGGCGGCAGCCGTTCGAAGGTGCGGTCGAAGGGGGCGTCACCGGCCGGGCCGCCCTCTCCGGCGGGGTGGCCGCCGGCCGCGGAGGGCTCCTCGGGGCTGTGCCGGGGGCGGGACACACCTCCGTCGCCCCATGCCTGCCCGGCGTGCTCAAGCTCGGCCACCGGCCCGGCCTCCTCCCCGCCACTCGGTGCACTGAGGACCTTTGTAGGTCATGGGTCTGACAGTCCGGGACGGGACCCCGGGCGAGGACTCACCGTATGGCCTGGCGCCGGGGGCGCCAACCCGGTTATCCACAGGCCGCATCACCCCCCTGTGGACAACGCTCCGCCGCCTGTGGATGACGGCGGGATATCTGTGGACACAGCGGGGGACAGTGCTGTGGATTTCTCCGCCGCCTCCTCCGCACACCCGCCCTGAACTGGGATTTCCTTGTCCACCGGGTGTGGGCGGAAAAAAGCCGGGCGGCCCCGCCACGAGCACGTCAAGGACCGCAGACGATCACACCGTCACCCTCGGCAACTCCCCGGAAGTAAGGGTCTTGAGACTATTGCATCTATTACCTGTGGATGTTTGGATCACAGCATGACCAGACCCGTCGCCGGTACCTCCCAGGTCCGCGGTGGCCGCCGCAGCGGCCACCGCGACGGCGCCGGTGCGCACGGCCCGCGCCGCCATGACCGCGAGATCCTCGCCCTGGCCCTGCCGGCCTTCGGCGCGCTGGTCGCCGAGCCGCTCTTCGTCATGGCGGACAGCGCCATGGTCGGTCACCTCGGCACCCCCCAGCTGGCCGGCCTCGGAGTGGCCGCCGCCCTGCTCACCGCGGGGGTCAACATCTTCGTCTTCCTCGCCTACGCCACCACCGCGACAGTGGCCCGCCGGGTCGGCGCGGGCGATCTGCCGGCCGCCATCCGGCAGGGCCTGGACGGCATCTGGCTCGCCCTGCTGATCGGCCTGGCGGTCGGCGCCGCCCTCATTCCCGCCGCGCCCGCCCTGGTCGAGGCGTTCGGCGCCTCCCCCACCGCCGCCCCGCACGGAGTGACCTACCTGCGCATCAGCGCCCTGGGCATCCCGCCCATGCTGATCGTGCTGGCCGCCACCGGCGTGCTGCGCGGACTGCAGAACACCCGGGTCACCCTCTACGTCTCCATCGGCGGCTTCACCGCCAACGCCGCGCTCAACGCACTCCTCATCCACGTCCTGGGCTGGGGCATCGCGGGCTCGGCCTGGGGCACGGTCGCCGCGCAGACCGGCATGGCCGCCGTCTACCTGCTGCTGGTGGTGCGCGGGGCGCGCCGCCACAGGACCTCGCTGCGGCCGGACCCGGCCGGTATCCGGGACTGCGCCCGGGCGGGTGTGCCGCTGCTGGTCCGCACCCTCTCGCTGCGCGCCGTGCTGCTGCTGGCCACCGCCGTTGCCGCCCGGCTCGGCGACACCGCCATGGCCGCGCACCAGGTCACCCTCACCGTGTGGATGCTGCTCGTCTTCGCGCTGGACGCCCTCGCCATCGCCGGGCAGGCCGTCATCGGCCGCCACCTGGGGGCCGGCGACGCCGAGGGCGCCCGCGCGGCCTGCCGCCGGATGGTGCGCTGGGGCGCGGTCTCCGGGCTGGTGCTCGGCGCACTGCTGGCGCTGACCAGCCCGTTCGTCCCGCTCCTGTTCACCGACGACCCCCAGGTGCGCGAGCAGCTGCTGCCGGTCCTGCTGATCGTGGCCGTCACCCAGCCGGTCAGCGGGGTGGTCTTCGTGCTGGACGGGGTGCTGATGGGCGCCGGAGACGGCCCCTACCTGGCCCGGGCGATGCTGCCGACGCTGGCCGTCTTCGCCCCGGCCGCGCTGCTGGTGCCGGAGCTGGGCGGCGGGCTGGCCGCGCTGTGGTGGGTCTTCGCCGGGCTGATGATGTCCGTCCGCTGGCTCACCCTGTGGCTGCGGGCCCGCGGCGGGCGGTGGATCGTCACCGGTGCCGTCCGCGCCTGACGCCCGCCCGCACCGCCCGCACCGCCCGCACCGCACGCACCTCCCGCACCGCACGCGGAAACGACGGACGGCGTCCGGTCCGCCGCCCCGCGAGGGGGTGGCGGGCCGGACGCCGCACCGCTGCGGGCTCACTTGGCCGCGAGGACCTCGATGTTCACCGTGGCCAGCACCTCGGGGTGCAGCCGCACCGAGACCTTGTGCGCGCCCAGGCTCTTGATGGGCCGGCCCAGCTCGATCCGGCGCTTGTCGATGTCCGGACCGCCCGCGCTCTTGACCGCGTCCGCGATCTCGGCCGGGGTGACCGAACCGAACAGCCGGCCGCCGGTGCCGGCCCGCACCCGGAGGCGCACCTTGGTGCCCTCCAGCTGCGCCTTGACGTCGTTGGCCTGCTCGATGGAGGCGATCTCGCGGATCTTGCGACCGCGACGGATCTGCTCGACGTCCTTCTCGCCGCCCCGGGTCCAGCGGATGGCCACCCGCCGCGGAAGCAGGTAGTTGCGCGCGTAGCCGTCCTTGACCTCGACGACATCGCCGGGGGCGCCGAGACCGGAGACCTCACTGGTCAGAATGATCTTCATGATGGTGTCCCCCTTCCTCAGCGAGCGGTGGAGGTGTAGGGCAGCAGCGCCATCTCACGGCTGTTCTTCACGGCCGTGGCGACGTCCCGCTGATGCTGGGTGCAGTTGCCGGTGACCCGGCGGGCACGGATCTTGCCGCGGTCGGAGATGAACTTCCGCAGCAGGTTCGTGTCCTTGTAGTCGACGTAGCTGATCTTCTCTTTGCAGAAGACGCAAACCTTCTTCTTGGGCTTGCGCGCAGGCGGCTTCGCCATGGTGCTTCTCCGTTGAGTTCACAAGAGGGTGGGTGGGATGAGCCCGTCCGCCCGCTCCGGCGGGTTTCCGCCGCCGCCCGGCCCATGCGGGCCGGCCACCGGCCGCATCCGGGACGGCGGGGCACCGAAGGATCAGAACGGGGGCTCGTCCGAGTAACCGCCGCCCGAGCCACCGCCCCAGCCGCCGCCGGCACCGCCGCCCTGGCCGCCCTCCGCCGGAGCGGAAGTGGCCCACGGGTCGCCGGCCGGCGCGCCGCCGCCCTGGCCGCCGCCGGGGCCCGAACCCCAGCCGCCGCCCTGGCCGCCCTGGCCGCCGCCGAAACCGCCGCCCTGTCCACCACGGCCACTGGACTTGCTGACCTTGGTGGTGGCATAGCGCAGACTGGGGCCGACCTCGTCGACCTCCAGCTCGAAGACCGTCCGCTTGACGCCCTCCCGGTCCTCGTACGACCGCTGCCGCAGACGGCCCTGGACAATGACGCGGGTGCCCTTGGTCAGGGACTCGGCGACGTTCTCCGCCGCCTGCCGCCAGACCGAGCAGGTGAGGAACAGCGGCTCGCCGTCCCGCCACTCACTGGTCTGCCGGTCGAACGTACGGGGTGTGGACGCCACGCGGAACTTCGCGACGGCCGCACCGGAGGGGGTGAAGCGCAGCTCGGGGTCGTCGACCAGGTTGCCAACGACCGTGATGACGGTCTCGCCTGCCATGGGGAACCTCTCGGCGGGGATTAACTGCTGGTGCTGCGATGATGACGCGTGGCTCTGACACCGCTCCCGGACAGTGCCGGACTCAGTGCGTGGCGGGGCGGAGGACCTTCGTCCGCATGACCGACTCGTTCAGATTCATCTGACGGTCGAGCTCCTTCACGACCGCAGGCTCGGCCTGCAGGTCGATCACGGTGTAGATGCCCTCGGGCTTCTTGTTGATCTCGTAGGAGAGACGACGGCGGCCCCAGGTGTCGACCTTCTCCACCTTGCCGTTGGCCTCACGGACCACCGACAGGAAGGACTCGATCAGCGGGGAGACAGCACGCTCCTCGAGATCGGGGTCGAGGATGACCATCACCTCGTAGTGACGCATGTGGAACCCACCTCCTTCGGACTCAGGCGGCCACGGACTGTCCGTGGCAGGAGGTTCGATGCGCACCGCCGGGCGCGGCGCCCTGCGAGGGGGCGCCCGGCAGACGGCCCAGCGTACCGGTTGACGACCGCCCGGTTGAAATCCGGGCAGATGAGGCCACACTCGGTAGAAGAAGGCTCACGCCCGGGAGGTATCGCATGGCCCAGGCAGTCCACGGACCCCTGTCGTTCCTCAACACCGACGGCCGCCCGCATCCCCGCGAGAACGCCCTGGCCCTGGTGACCCTGGTGCTGGGCACGGTCGCCTTCATCTTCGGCTTCCTGCCGGACCTGAACATGGTGGCCGCCTGGGTGGGGCTGATCGGCCTGCCGATCGGCGCCTACGCCCAGATGATCTCCGCAACCACGGCCGAGCGGTTCCTGGTGGTGATCGGGCTGGGCGGGGCCGGAGTGGGATTCTATCTGGGCATGGCCAACGGCGGCCTGTTCGGCTGACCGGCCGTCCCACGGCCGCACCCGTCTCCGCTCACCCCGCCCACCCTGCTTCCCCCCGATCACCCCGCCCACCCTGCTTCCCCCCGATCACCCCGCCCACCCCGCTTCACCGCGGCAGGTGCCTTCGCCGCCGGACCGGGCGCCGCGCCACAGTAGGCTTCCGGCAGATCCCGCGAGTGCACGCCGGAGGAGCGCCCCGAATGAGTCTGAGCCTGAGCACCATCAGCCGCGAGCAGCATCTGGAGTACATCCGCTCGCTGCCGTCGGCCAGCCACATGCAGGTGCCTGCCTGGGGTGACGTCAAGGCCGAGTGGCGCTCGGAGTCACTGGGCTGGCACGACCCGTCCGGCCGGCTGGTCGGCGCGGGACTGGTGCTGTACCGGCAGCTCCCCCGGGTCAAGCGCTACCTCGCCTATCTGCCCGAGGGCCCGGTGATCGACTGGTTCGCCACCGATCTCGAGTCCTGGCTGCGGCCGATGCTGGACCACCTGAAGAAGCAGGGCGCGTTCTCCGTGAAGATGGGCCCGCCGGTGGTGATCCGCCGCTGGAGCGCCAAGGCGATCAAGGCGGGCATCCAGGACCCCCAGGTGCGCCGGCTGCGGGACATCGAGGCGACCACGCTGGAGCCGCGCGCCTTCGAGGTGGCGGACCGGCTGCGCCGGATGGGCTGGCAGCAGGGCGAGGACGGCGGGGCGGGCTTCGGTGACGTGCAGCCGCGCTACGTCTTCCAGATCCCGCTGAAGGGGCGCTCGCTGGAGGAGATCCAGAAGGACTTCAACCAGCTGTGGCGGCGCAACATCAAGAAGGCCGAGAAGTCGGGCGTCGAGGTGGTGCAGGGCAGCTACGACGACCTGCCCGTCTGGCAGGAGCTCTACGAGGTGACCGCCGAGCGCGACCGGTTCCGGCCCCGCCCGCTGATGTACTTCCAGCGGATGTGGAAGGCGCTGAACGCCGAGACCGCGGGGGTGGGGGAGCCGGACCGGATGCGGCTCTACCTGGCCCGGCACGAGGGCGAGGTCATCGCCGCCACCACCATGCTGATCGTGGGCGGCCACGTGTGGTACTCCTACGGTGCCTCCGCGAATCACAAGCGCGAGGTACGCCCGTCCAACGCCGTGCAGTGGCGGATGATCCAGGACGCCCACGCCATGGGCGCCCATGTCTACGATCTGCGCGGCATCGGCGACGCCCTTGTCGAAACGGACCACCTGTTCGGGCTCATCCAGTTCAAGGTGGGCACCGGCGGGGAGGCTGCCGAGTACCTCGGCGAATGGGACTTCCCGCTCAATAAGCTGTTGCACAAGGCGCTGGACATCTACATGTCCCGCCGCTGAACCGCACCCCCACACCGCATCGTCCGACCACGCCCCACACCGTGAGGCGAAGCAAGAACAGAAGAGGTGTTCTGCGGCCATGGCGCTGACTCTCTACGTCAACACCGAGCGCTGGCGTGCCCACCAGCGTTCGATGTGCGCGAACTTCCCCGACCTGGTGCCGGTCTGCAAGGGCAACGGCTATGGCTTCGGCCATGAACGGCTGGCCGAGGAAGTGGCGATGCTGGGGTGCGATCTGCTCGCCGTGGGCACGACCTACGAGGCGATGCGGATGAAGGACATGTTCAGCGGCGACCTGCTGGTCCTCACCCCGTACCGGCGCGAGGAGGAGCCGGTGCCGCTGCCCAGCCGGGTGGTGCGCTCCGCCTCCACCGTGGACGGGGTCTACGGGCTGCCCGGCTCCCGGGTGGTGGTGGAGGTGATGTCCTCCATGAAGCGGCACGGCGTGCGCCCGGGGGAACTGGGCAAGCTGCGCGCCGCCCTGGAGGACGTGCGGCTGGAGGGCTTCGCCATCCATCTGCCGCTGGACCGCACCGACGGCACCGACTCGGTGGAGGAGGTCATCGGCTGGATGGACCAGTTGCGGGCCGCCCGGCTGCCGCTGGACACCATGTTCGTCTCCCACCTCACCGCCAATGAGCTGGCCCGGCTGCGGCAGCAGTTCCCGCAGACCCGGTTCCGGGCGCGGATCGGCACCCGGCTGTGGCTGGGGGACCACGACTCCATGGAGTACCGGGGCTCGGTGCTGGACGTGAACGAGGTGGTCAAGGGCGAGCGGTTCGGCTACCGGCAGACCAAGTCGCCCGGCGACGGCTGGCTGGCGGTGGTCTCCGGCGGCACCTCGCACGGGGTGGGGCTGGAGGCGCCCAAGGCGCTGCACGGGCTGACGCCGCGCGCCAAGGGCGTGGCCCGGGCCGGGCTGGCCACGGTCAACCGCAACCTCTCGCCGTTCGTCTGGGACGGCAAGCAGCGCTGGTTCGCCGAGCCGCCGCACATGCAGGTGTCCATCGTCTTCATCCCGGCCGAAGCGCGGGCGCCCAAGCCGGGGGACGAGATGAAGGCGATCCTGCGCCACACCACCACCCAGTTCGACCGCCTCGTCGACCGCTGATCCCGGCCTGCGGCGCGCCGCGCCCTGGACGGTCCCGGGCGCGCGGGCACGGGCAGTGACGGGGCGGCCCCGCCGGATGATTCCGGCGGGGCCGCCCCGTCACTGCATTCCGCTGCCCGGCGCCGCAGGCTCAGCGCCCCGGGCTCAGCGCCCCGGGCTCAGCGCTCGACTTCACCGCGGATGAACTTCTCCACCTGCTCGCGGGCCTCGTCGTCGAAGTACTGCACGGGCGGCGACTTCATGAAGTAGGAGGACGCGGACAGGATCGGGCCGCCGATGCCCCGGTCCTTGGCGATCTTGGCGGCGCGCAGCGCGTCGATGATCACACCCGCGGAGTTGGGGGAGTCCCAGACCTCCAGCTTGTACTCCAGGTTCAGCGGCACGTCGCCGAAGGCGCGGCCCTCCAGCCGGACGTACGCCCACTTGCGGTCGTCCAGCCAGGCCACGTAGTCGGAGGGGCCGATGTGGACGTTCTTCTCACCCAGGTCGCGGTCGGGGATCTGGGAGGTGACGGCCTGGGTCTTGGAGATCTTCTTGGACTCCAGCCGGTCACGCTCCAGCATGTTCATGAAGTCCATGTTGCCGCCGACGTTCAGCTGCATGGTGCGGTCCAGGATGACGCCCCGGTCCTCGAACAGCTTGGCCATCACACGGTGCGTGATGGTGGCACCGACCTGGGACTTGATGTCGTCGCCGACGATCGGCACACCGGCCGCCTCGAACTTGTCCGCCCACTCCTTGGTGCCGGCGATGAAGACCGGGAGGGCGTTGACAAAGGCCACCCCGGCGTCCAGGGCGCACTGGGCGTAGTACTTGGCGGCCTGCTCGGAGCCCACCGGCATGTAGCAGACCAGCACGTCGGCCCGGGTGTCGCGGAGCACCTGGGTGACGTCCACCGGCCGCTCGTCCGACTCGGTGATGGTCTCCCGGTAGTACTTGCCCAGACCGTCGTGGGTCTCGCCGCGCTGGACGGTGATCCCGGTCGGAGGCACGTCACAGATCTTGATCGTGTTGTTCTCGCTGGCGCCGATGGCGTCGGCGAGGTCGGTACCGACCTTCTTGGCGTCCACATCGAAGGCGGCGACGAATTCGATGTCGGAGACGTGGTAGTCCCCGAACTGGACGTGCATCAGACCCGGGACCCTGCTGTCCGGGGCGGCGTCCTTGTAGTACTCGACGCCCTGTACCAGCGAGGCGGCACAGTTGCCGACCCCGGCGATGGCTACGCGAACCGAACCCATTCCGGCTGCTCCCTAGGTGTTCTCAGTGATTTCGGCGAGTCCCGCCCGCTGTCGCGCGGCGGGCTCTCACGTCGTGGTGTCTTCGGACGGATCCGGCGGGACGATCCCCCGGTCCTTCGGCGGTCCGCCCGTGTCGGCGGCCGTGCCGCCCTCGCCCGGCGCGGCTGTCCTGCCGCGCGGCGGCCGGCCGTGGCGCTGCTCCCGCGCGCCGTCCGGCGTGGGCCGGGACTCCCCCTGCTGCTCACGCCCTTCCCGCTCGCTCTCGATCAGCTCGTTGAGCCAGCGGACCTCGCGCTCCACGGACTCCATTCCGTGGCGCTGCAGTTCGAGGGTGTACTCGTCCAGCTTCTCCCGGGTCCTGGACAGCGAGGCGCGCATCTTGGCCAGCCGCTCCTCCAGCCGGCTGCGGCGGCCCTCCAGCACGCGCATCCGCACATCCCGTGAGGTCTGGCCGAAGAAGGCGAACCGCACGCCGAAGTGCTCGTCCTCCCAGCTGTCGGGTCCCGTCTGGGCGAGAAGCTCCTCGAAGCGCTCCTTGCCCTCGGCGGTGAGGCGGTAGACGATCCTGGCCCGCCGCGACACCGCGCGGGAGTCCTCGGGGCCCGCCCCGGACTCCTCGGCCAACCATCCCCGCTGCACCAGCGTCTTCAGGCACGGATAGAGGGAGCCGTAGGAGAAGGCACGGAACACACCGAGCGAGACGTTGAGCCGTTTGCGCAGCTCGTAGCCGTGCATCGGGGCTTCGCGGAGGAGCCCCAGGATGGCGAACTCCAGCACTCCGGAGCGTCGGCTCATCTCTGCGGTCACCTCCTTCTCTCCTAGGTGTCGGTCTCTGCCGACTCCGCCGGCGGCCGCCGGCGTCCCCGGCCCGTCGGCGTCTACCGGCGTCTACCGGTGCGATGTATCGATTCGATACATCCACACGATAGAGCGGCGTGTTGATCTCGGCAAGGCCACGCCCGGTGAAGACGGAGTGAAGGGGGTCACATCTTCACTTCACGCGGAGCAAAATGTCTGCCTTGCCCTGGCTGGCCGGAAACCGGGCTTGCCACGCTGCGTACGCTGGCCCCGTGCAGTCGACCACCGGGAACCCAGGACGCTCCCACGGCGTCTTCGTCTCGGGTGACGTGCGTCCGGGCTTCCGGAGCGATATCCGGGCGGACCACGGATCGGGGGAGCGAAGACTGCCAGGAAGAGCCTGCTGGCTACAGGCGTCTACCTCTGTTCTAGGAGTAGCTGTCCCATGAGCGAGCACCGTCGCAAGCCCCCGCAGCGTGGCCGGCGTGCCGCGACCGGCCGCCGGGCGGCCGCCCCGCCGCCCCGCGAGCCGGCCGGAGGCGGGTACGGCACGCCGCCGGAGCGCCCCTACGGTTCCCGGGCCGAGGCGCGGCGTGCGGTCCAGGAGCGCGGCGGAGGACGGCGCCGGGCGGCCAGCGCCAGCGAGCCGCCACCGGTCCGCAACGGGGGCCGGCGGGCCCGGCGGGCGGCTGCCGGGCCGCCGCCGAAGAAACGGATCATCGACTACCCGCGCTGGGGCAAGCGCGGCATCCGCCGCTGGGTGCCGTCCTGGAAGCAGTGGCTGGGCATGGCGTTCCTGTTCCTGGGGACGCTCATCGGGCTGGTCGGCATCGCCTATGCCATGGTCGACGTGCCCAACCAGAACATCTGGGCGCAGTCGCAGAAGAACGTCTACTACTGGGCCGACGGCAGCGAGATGGTGGTGGCCGGTGGCGGCGACTACAACCGGCAGAACATCCCGCTGGACCAGATGCCGGAGCATCTGACGGACGCGGCCATCGCCGCCGAGAACCACACCTTCTGGTCGGACAGCGGCATCAACCCGGTCGGCATCGCCCGCGCCGTGGTGAACATGGCGCGCGGCGAGGAGACCCAGTCCGGTTCCACCATCACCCAGCAGTACGTCAAGAACAACTTCCTGGTCCAGGACCAGACCGTCACCCGCAAGGCCAAGGAGCTGCTGATCTCCATCAAGGTGGGTGCCACGGAGCCCAAGGAGAAGATCCTTGAGGGCTACATGAACACCTCCTACTTCGGCCGCGGCGCCTACGGCGTGCAGGCCGCCGCGCGGGCGTACTACAACAAGGACGCCGAGGAACTGAACGCCAGCGAGTCGGCCTTCCTGATCTCCCTGCTCAAGGGACCCGACTACTTCGACCCGCACGGCGGCACCCGCGGCCCGGAGGCCGCCGAGGGGAACCATCAGCGCGCCGAGGAGCGCTGGGAGTGGATTCTGGACCGCCGGGTGGAGGTCGGCACGCTGGACGCCTCCGAGCGCAGCGAGTACACCGAGTTCCCCATGCCGGTCGAGCCCAAGCCCGCCACCAACAAGGCCGGCCAGATCGGCTACCTCACCGGCCTGGTGGACCAGTACCTGATCAACGAGGAGATCCTCACCTCGCAGCAGCTCGACGACGGCGGCTACCGCATCTACACCACCTTCGACAAGAAGAAGGTGAAGCAGATGGAGGAGGCGGTCGACACGGTCCGGGAGCAGCTGGACCCGGAGGAGAGGGAAGAGGACAAGTACGTCCAGTTCGCCGGCGCCTCGGTGGTGCCGCGCGACGGCGCGATCGTGGCCGTCTACGGTGGCGTCTCCGCCACCGAGCACTTCGTGAACAACGCCAACCGGGAGGACATCCTGGTCGGCTCCACCTTCAAGCCCTATGTGCTCGCGGCGGCCATGCGGGACGGCATCCGCGACCCGGAGAAGGGGCCCGAGCAGGGCCCCGAGGACCGCAAGCGGCTCTCCCCGGAGGCGGTCTACAACAGCGAGCACGAAATGGTCATCCGGCGCTACGACGGCACGGTGTGGAAGGACGAGAAGGACGAGGAGTGGCGCCAGCCCAACTACGAGGGCGGCGAGCAGGGTGACATCACCCTCCGCCGGGCCATGGAGGTCTCCGCCAACTCGCCGTTCGTGCAGCTCGCCATGGACATCGGCATCGAGACCGTGGCGCAGGCCGCCATGGACGCCGGCCTGCGCCGGGACAGTCTCGGCCAGGAGATCAACGACAACGTCCCGACCTTCGCCCTCGGTGTCGCCTCGCCCAGCGCCATCCGGATGGCCACCGGCTACGCCACCTTCGCCGCCAGCGGCGAGCAGGCCGAGCCGTACTCGGTGACCATGGTCAAGGACGCGGACGGCACGCTGTGGGAGCACAAGCTGTCCCTGAAGCGGGCGTTCTCCTCGGACGTCGCCGACAACGTCACCGACGTGCTGGCCTCCGTGGTGAAGAACGGCTCCGGCCACAAGGCGCAGGAGCTGGGCAAGCCGGCTGCGGCCAAGACCGGAACCACGGACGGCAACAAGAGCGCCTGGTTCACCGGCTACACCCCGCACCTGTCCACCGCGATCGGCATGTTCCGCCAGGACGACCGCGAGGGCAACGCCGAGATGCTGGAGATGTACAACACCCTCGGCCAGGAGAAGATCACCGGCGGCAGCTACCCGGCCGACATCTGGCTGGCCTACATGAAGAAGGCCACCAAGAACGACCCCAAGGACAAGTTCCCCAAGGCTCCCGAGATCGGCGACATCCACTACGGCGGCGGCGCGGAGAGCCCCGAGCCCACGCCGACCGAGACCGAGGCCGAGGAGACCGAGGAGCCGGAGGTCGAGGAGACGGAGAAGCCGGACCGCCCGGGCAGGCCCACCGACACCAGCCCCACGCCGACCCTCACCTGCGACCCGGCCATCGACCCCACGTGCGGCGGTGAGAACCCCAACGGCGGCAACAACAACGGCGGCTGGTGGGGCGACGACGGCGGCACCACGGGCGAGACCACCACCGGCGAAACCACCACCGGAGGCGAGACCACCACCGGCGAAACCACCGGAGGCGAGACCACCTCGGGCGAGACCACCGGAGGCGAGACCGACAGCGGCGGCGGCCTGCTCATCGGCGGCAACAGCAACGGGAACGGCGGCAACGGCAGCGGAGGCGGAGGCAACACCACCGGCGACGAATCCACCGATCCGTAGCGACACCGCGCCGCGCGCACTCCGCGGCCCAGCCAACCGTCAACCGCCCCGGCAGCCTGACTGCCGGGGCGGTTGACGTACGGCAGGATGTGACCATGCCGCACCCGCCGCAGCCGATGCCAGGAGGCCCCGCCGGGCCCGCGCAGCCCGCCGCGCCCGCACGGACCGCCGCACGCGACGAGGTGACCGTCCACGGCAGCGAGCGGTTCGGCGGACCGACCGGCCGGCGGGCCGCCCCGGCCACCGGCTTCTGGCACCCGGTGCGGGTGGTGGCACTCGCCATGATCGGCATGTTCGCCCTGGGCATGGTGCAGAAGCTGCCCTGCTACACCCGCGGCTGGTTCGAGGGGCCGGCCACCCAGTACACCCACGCCTGCTACTCCGACATCCCGCACCTGTACCGGGCCCGCGGCTTCGCCGACGGGCTCATCCCGTACTTCGACAAGATCCCGGACGAGCTGGCACGGGGCATGGAGTACCTCGAATACCCGGTGCTGACCGGCCTTTTCATGGAGACCGCCGCCTGGCTCACCCCGGCCGGCGACGGCGGGCGGCAGGCTCAGCAGATCTACTGGCTGGTCAACGCCGGGATGCTGATGGCCTGCGCGGTGATCATCGCGGTCTGTGTGGCGCGCATCCAGCGCAACCGCCCGTGGGACGGGCTGATGGTCGCCCTCGCCCCGGCCTTCGCCCTGACCGCCACCATCAACTGGGACCTGCTGGCCGGGGCGCTGTGCTGCGCCGGGCTGCTGATGTGGGCGCGCGCCCGGCCGGCCGCCGCCGGCATCCTCATCGGGCTGGCCACCGCCGCCAAGCTCTATCCCGTGCTTGTTCTCGGACCGCTGTTCCTGCTCTGCCTGCGCACCTTCCGCTGGCGCGCCTTCTTCACCACCACAGCCACCGCGGTCCTCTCCTGGCTGGTGGTGAACCTCCCCATCATGCTGCTGGCCACCGATGGCTGGGCCCGCTTCTACGTCTTCAGCCGGGAACGCTCGGTCGACTTCGGCTCCTTCTGGCTGCTGCTGGTGCAGCGCACCGACGTCACCCTGTCCCCGTCCACCGTCAACCGCCTGGCGGTCGCCCTCACCCTGCTCGGCTTCGCCGGCATCGCCCTGCTCGCCGTCCTCGCCCCGGTGCGCCCACGGCTGGCCCAGCTGGTCTTCCTCACCGTCGCCGTCTTCATCCTCACCAACAAGGTCTACTCCCCCCAGTACGTGCTCTGGCTGATCCCGCTGGCCGTACTGGCCCGCCCGCGCTGGCGGGACATCCTGATCTGGCAGGCCTGTGAAGTGCTCTACTTCCTGGGCATCTGGATGTATCTGGCGCACACCAGCGGCGCACACGGCGTGACGCCCAACGGCTACCACGGCGCCATCGCGCTCCACCTGCTCGGCACCCTCTACCTCTGCCTGGTGGTGGTCCGCGACATCCTGCGGCCCGGACACGACCCGGTCCGCTGGGACGGCTCCGACGACCCCGGCGGCGGCGTCCTGGACCGGGCAGCCGACCGCTTCACCCTCCCTCCGCGCCGTCCCCGCACTCCCTCCACGTTTCACGTGAAACCTCCTCCCCCGGATCCCACTCCCCACGCCGCGCGGGAGGCATAGCCGCCGATGTCCGTCGTCGTCGACTTCCGGATACTGTGGCGCTTCCCCGGCTTCCGGAAGCTGCTGCTCGTCCGCCTGCTCTCCCAGTTCACCGACGGGGTCTTCCAGGTCGGCCTGGCCACCTATGTGGTCTTCTCCCCGGAGCAGCAGACCAGCCCCGAGGACATCGCCGCCGCCATGGCCGTGCTGCTGCTGCCCTACTCGCTCCTGGGGCCGTTCGCCGGTGCGCTGCTGGACCGCTGGCGCCGCCGACAGGTGCTGCTGTACGGCAACCTGCTGCGCGGTGCTCTGGCCGCCGCCACCTGTCTGCTGGTCCTGGGCTCGGTACCGCGCTGGCAGTTCTACCTCTCCGCGCTCTGCGTCACCGCCATCAACCGCTTCATCCTGGCCGGGCTCTCCGCCGCCCTGCCCCGGGTTGTGGACCGTGAGCGGCTGGTCATCGCCAACTCCCTCTCACCGACCGCGGGCACCATCGCGGCCACAGCCGGGGGAGCCTCGGCCTTCGGACTGAGCTATCTCGCCCGCACCGAGGTCTCCAGCGACGCGCTGGCCCTGATGGCAGCCGCCGTCCTGTACCTGCTGGCCGGCCTGGCCGCCCTGCGCATGGGCCGGGATCTGCTCGGCCCGGCCCCCTCCGAGATGTCCAAGGAGACCCTGAGCGCCCTCGCGGCCACCGCCCGGGGACTGATCGCCGGGCTTCGCCACCTGAACCGCCACCGCACCGCCGCCCGGGTACTGCTGGCCGTCGCCATGATGCGCTTCTGCTACGGCGCCCTGCTGGTCACCGTGCTGATGCTGGCCCGCTACGCCTGGGCCGACGGCCGCCTGGAGGGCGACGGCATGGCGCTGCTGGGTGTGGCCGTCGGTCTGTCCGGCGCGGGGTTCTTCGCCGCCGCCGTCGTCACTCCGTGGGCCGTGCAGCGCCTCGGCCGGCTCGGCTGGTTCGCCTGGTGCGCCGGGTCCGCCGCCGTGCTGGTGCCCGCCCTGGGCCTGTCCTTCCGGCCCCTGCCGGTGCTGGTCGCCGCCTTCATCCTCGGCCTGGTCACCCAGGGAGCCAAGATCGTCACCGACACCGTGGTGCAGTCCGTGATCGACGACGCCTACCGGGGCCGGGTCTTCTCCGTCTACGACATGCTGTTCAACGTCGCCTTTGTCGGCGCCGCCGGCCTGGCCGCCCTGATGCTGCCGCCGGACGGCCGCTCCGCCGCCCTGGTGCTCACCGTCTCGGTGATCTACGCGGCGGTGACCGTGGCCATGACCCGTTTCCACCGCATTCCGCCCGATGTCAGTGTCACATAACAGCCACAGAACCCCGTCAGCCCGGCACCGCGGGCCGACTCGTCCCCCGGCCACACTAATGTGGCCCTCCGTTACCGTGCGGAGGCTGCACAGCTCGCCGAAAGCCCTGTTCAAGGCGCTGATCCGCACAGCACCAACATGCACATCAGAGGGGACATCATGACCAAGAAGCTGCTGTCCGTGGCGGTGGCCACCATAGCCGCCGCCGCGGTCCTCACCGGCTGCAGCTCCGAAGCAGAGCGCTCCCAGGTCGGCGACTGCCTGCGCAACGAGGGCACCATGGCCTCGCCCGACCTGAAGAAGACCGACTGCACGGCCGACGACGCCGAATACAAGGTCGTCGACAAGATCGAGGGCGACATCTCGGACGGGGCCTGCGAGAACGCGGAAGGCGCCCACACCCAGTACTACGAGGAGTACGGCGGCAAGAAGTTCTCCCTCTGCCTGGGCGACGTCTGACACCGGCGCCGAGACACACAACCCGGCACGGGCCGCGACTCCCCTGCGGAGACCGCGGCCCGTGCCGTTTCACTGCCCGTGCCGTTTCACTGCTGCCGCCACCACTCCCGGAGGGCGTTCTCGGCGGCCTCACGGCCCAGCGGGCCGTGCTCCAGCCGGAGCTCCAGCAGGTACTGATAGGCGCGTCCCACCTGCGGGCCGGGCCCGATACCGAGGAGGGACATGATCTCGTTGCCGTTGAGATCCGGCCGGATGGCGTCCAGTTCCTCCTGCTGCCTCAGCCGCTCGATCCGGGCCTCCAGATCGTCATAGGCCCGGGACAGCGCCTGCGCCTTGCGCCTGTTGCGGGTGGTGCAGTCCGAACGGGTCAGCTTGTGCAGCCGCTCCAGCAGCGGCCCGGCGTCCCGCACATAGCGGCGCACCGCCGAGTCCGTCCACTCCCCGGTGCCGTAGCCGTGGAACCGCAGGTGCAGCTCCACCAGCCGGGAGACGTCCCGGATCAGCTCGTTCGGGTACTTGAGCCTGCTCATCCGGGCCTTGGTCAGCTTGGCCCCCACCACCTCATGGTGATGGAAGGAGACCCGGCCGTCCTTCTCGAACCGCCGCGTCTTCGGCTTGCCGATGTCGTGCAGCAGCGCCGCCAGCCGCAGCACCAGATCCGGCTCCCCCGGCTCCTCCAGGTCGATGGCCTGCTCCAGCACGGTCAGGCTGTGCTCGTAGACATCCTTGTGCCGGTGGTGCTCGTCCAGCTCCAGCCGCAGCGCCGGCAGTTCCGGCAGCACCTCCCCGGCCAGCCCGGTGTCCACCAGCAGCGACAGGCCACGCCGCGGATGCGCACCGAGCACCAGCTTGTTCAGCTCGTCCCGCACCCGCTCCGCCGAGACGATGGAGATCCGCCCGGCCATCTCCGTCATCGCCTCCACCACCTCGCCGGCCACCGTGAAGCCGAGCTGGGAGGCGAACCGCGCGGCGCGCATCATCCGCAGCGGGTCGTCGGAGAACGACTCCTCGGGGGTGCCCGGAGTGCGCAGCACCCGCCGGGCCAGATCCTCCAGACCGCCGTGCGGATCGATGAACACCTTCTCCGGCAGCGCCACCGCCATGGCGTTCACCGTGAAGTCCCGCCGGACCAGGTCCTCCTCGATCGAATCGCCGTAGGACACCTCGGGCTTGCGGGAGGTCCGGTCGTAGGACTCCGAGCGGTAGGTGGTGATCTCGATCTGGAAATCCTGCTTGTGGCAGCCGACCGTGCCGAAGGCGATGCCCACCTCCCAGACCGCATCGGCCCACGGGCGGACAATGCGCAGCACCTGCTCGGGCCGCGCATCGGTGGTGAAGTCCAGATCGTTGCCGAGCCGCCCCAGCAGCGCATCCCGTACCGAGCCGCCCACCAGGGCCAGCGCATGCCCCGCCGCGGCGAATCTCCGGGCCAGATCGTCCGCGACGGGGGAGACCCGCAGCAGCTCGCTCACGGCCTGGCGCTGCGCGTCACCGAGCGCCGAGGCGGTGGCTGCAAGGACGCCCCCGGGCCCGGCGTCAGCGGTCGGGGCGGCGGTCGAGTCGATGGCATTGCTGTCGTTCGGCACAACAGAACAGGGTACGTGGCCCGTGCCACCGGCCGCCCGCCACCTCCGTGCGCACGGCCCCGCCGCCTGCCGGGAACGGCCCGGGGCGGCCCTGGACGGGCACCGGCGCCGCTTCCGGCTCGTTACCATATCCGCCTGGACCGGCACATCGGACACGACGAGAGAACGAGGGCCCGCGTGGTTCATGCGGCGGAGCACCCCCGACGGGCTGTGACGGCGGCAGTACAGGGCGCGATGCCGGCGGGGTACGCCGGAACACCGCGCCGCACCCGGCCACCGCGCCGGCCGCCACGAACCGTCCTCATCCCGCTGCTCACCGCCATGCTGCTGGGCTGGCTGCTGCCCCTGCCGTCGTCCCGGGCCGAGGCCGCCCAGCCCACGGGGCAGCACACCGCGGTGGACAACGACACCCCGGCGGTGCTCACCGTCACCAGTGTGGAACCCTCCGGCCCGGACGACGGCGACACCCTCACGGTGCGCGGCACGGTCACCAACGAGGGGGAGCACCCGATCGTCGAGGCGTCCGTGGATCCCCGCTATGCGGTCCCGCTGACCAGCCGATCCGCCGTGAAGGACGCCCTGGACCGGGAGGAATTCGCGCTGGAGCAGGACGGCGGATTCGTCGAGGGCCACCCGGCCGAGCTGGAGACCATCCCGCCGGGGCTGTCCCGCTCCTTCACCCTCCGGGTGCCGGTCTCGGCGCTCGGCTTCGGGGAGCCCGGCGCCTACCAGCTCGCCTTCACCGTCACCGGGCAGACCGAGGAACAGCGCTGGGGCGACCGCATCCTGGGGGTGGGACGCACGGTCGTCCCCTGGCAGCAGGACGGCCGGAACGGCACCCCGGGGCTGCACCTGACCGTGCTGTGGCCGCTGATCTCCACCGCGCATCTGACCGGCCAGACCCAGACCGACGAGACCCAGACGCCGCTGTTCCAGGACGACACCCTGCTGGCCGAGATCTCCCCCGGCGGCCGGCTGCACGAGATGGTGGCGCTCGGCTCCGAGCTGCCCGTCACCTGGGTCATCGACCCGGACCTGCTGGCCTCGGTGTCCGCCATGGCCGAGGAGTACTGGGTCGCGGGACCGGACGGCGACCCCGAGAAGCAGGTGGCCGGCCGCGGCCAGGAGGTCGCCCGCGCCTGGCTGCTCCGGCTCAAGGAGGCGGTGCGGGACGCCGAGGTGGTCGCGCTGCCGTTCGGTGACACCGATCTGGCCTCCCTGGCCCACCGGGGCAAGGACGTGCCCGGGGTGCTCTCCCACCTGAAGTCCGCCACCGATCTGGCCACCTCCACCGTGGAGACGGTGCTCGACGTGGTGCCGACCACCGAATACGCCTGGCCCGTGGAGGGCGCCGTGGACGCGGACATCGTCTCCGTGGCCACCGCCGCCGGCGCGGACGCCGTCATCGCCCGCAGCGACTCGCTGCGCAGCTACGAGGGCCTGAACTACACCCCCGGCGCGGCCGGCCCGATCGGCGGCGGCACCACCGCCGTGGTGGCCGACGCCCGCCTCTCCCGGCTGTTCGAGGGCGACATGAGCCGGGCCGGCAACGTTTCCCGGGCCCATCAGCGGCTGCTGGCCGAGACCCTGGTGATCGCCGACGAGGTTCCGGCCAAGGACCGCTCCCTGCTGTTCGCCCCGCAGCGGATGCCGAGCGCCGCACAGGCCCAGGCCATGGCCGATGCCCTGGGCGCCCTGCGGGAGCAGGGCTCCTGGCTGGACTTCGTCCCCCTGGCCCGGACCGCCTCGGCCGCGCCCGACCCGGACGCCTCCTTCACCGTGCCGAAGGCCGCGGACTATCCCGAGCGGCTGAGCGAGCAGGAACTGCCCGCCGAGGCGTTCCAGGACATGCGGGACACCCAGCAGACCCTGGACCGCTTCGCGGTGATCCTGACCCGCCCGGACCGGGTGGTGGTGCCGTTCGGCAACGCGATCCGCCGCGAGATGTCGGTCTCCTGGCGTGGCCGGCCCACCGAGGGCGCCCGCTTCCGGGCCGGGGTGGAGAACCAGCTCGACGGGCTGACGCAGCAGGTCTTCCTCATCGAGAAGTCCCCGATCACGCTCTCCGGGCGCAGCGCGGTCATCCCGGTCACGGTGCAGAACAACCTGATGCAGGACGTGCACAACCTGCGGCTGGAGCTGACCTCCAGCCGCCGCATCGGCCTGGAGGTCGACGACGTCCAGGAGGTCACGGTCAGGGCCGGGCTCAACAAGGTGGTGAAGTTCGAGGCCAACGCCCGCGCCAACGGCAAGGCGTATCTGGAGGCCCAGCTCTACACCGCGGGCGAGACCCGCACCCCGTACGGGGAGGCGATCCGCTTCCAGGCGGATGTCACCTCCATCACTTCCACGGTGCTGCTGGTCATCGCCGGCGGCCTGCTGCTCGTGGTGCTGGCCGGCATCCGGATGTACTCCCAGCGCAAGCGCGCCCAGGCCGAGGCCGGCCGCCCTGCCGACAGCGAGTCCGATGAGCCGGACGGACACAGTGACCCGGACGGACACAGTGAGCCGGACGGAGAGGGTGAGCCGGACGGACAGCAGGACGACCAGCCGGATACGCCGCACAGCACCCCCCGGGCCGCCCCGCCGGGCGGAGGGCCGCATACTCCGCAGAGCGGCAGTGGGACCGACACCGACGGTGACAGCGGTCTCTCCCCGGTCAGGGGTGAGAAGGTGGACCGCAGCGAGTGAAGCCCGCGGCTGGGCCGGCCGGGCAGCCGGTGACACATGAGGTGGGGTAAGGATGCAAGCGCCGTACGACCGTGAACACGGACCGGAGGCCGGGGGCGGGGAGCCCGCCGGCCCGCCCGCCCACGACCCCTACCTGGCGCAGAGCTACGCCCATGACCCCTATGCGGAGCGCGATCCCCTGGCCCAGGACCCGGTGGAGGACGCCCTGTACGACCGCGCCTCGCACCCCCCGCCGCCGCCCGGCAGCACGCCCGACTCCGGCACCCTCTACCAGCCGCCGCCCACCCCCCGCCACGCCCCCGACCCGCAGCGCTGGGCGCCCCCGCCCGCCCCGGAGCCGGACCGTCCGGCCCGCCTGATGCCGCACGGCGACCAGCCCGGCGCCACCGAGTTCACCGGTGTCGACGACCTGGTCGGCGGGGCCGCCGAGCGCGGCGGCCCGGATGCGCCCCCGGCCGCGGCCCACCAGGACGTCTTCGCCCACCTCTACCGTGACCAGCAGGTCACCCCGCCGCCCGGACGCCTGCCCGGCACCGCGCCGCACTCCTCACCCGCGGAGACCGGCCCGCCACCGCGTCCGGGAGCCCACCCGGCGCCCCCGCCCCCGAAGCCGCCCGTGCAGCCCCCGTCGGCCGCTCCCGGACCGGTCCCCGGGCCCGATGCCACGCCCCCACCCCCCGCACCCGCGCCCGCCCGCCGCGGGTCCAGCCTGCTGAAGTCCAGCGCCATCATGGCCGCCGGCACCCTGGTCTCCCGGGTCACCGGCTTCGTCCGCCAGCTGGTCATCGTGGCCGCGCTGGGCGCCGCCGTCCTCGGCGACACCTACGCCATCGCCTGGGCGCTGCCGTCGATGATCTACATCCTCACCATCGGCGGCGGCCTGAACTCCGTCTTCGTGCCGCAGCTCGTGCGCGCGATGAAGAACGACAACGACGGCGGCGAGGCCTATGCCAACCGCCTGCTCACCCTGATCACGGTCATCCTCACCGGCCTGGTCCTGGTGTCCGTGCTGGTCGCCCCGCTGCTGATCCGGATGATGTCGGCGAAGATCGCCGACGATCCGGCGGCCAACGAGGTCGCGGTCTCCTTCGCCCGCTACTGCCTGCCCACCATCCTCTTCATGGGCATCCATGTGGTGCTCGGCCAGATTCTCAACGCCCGCGACCGCTTCGGCCCCATGATGTGGACCCCGGTCCTCAACAACCTGGTGGTCATCTTCACCTTCGGCGCCTTCATCTGGGTCTACGGCACCCAGTCGTCCTCGGGCCTCGCCGTGGACACCATCCCCGCCGAGGGGGTCCGGCTGCTGGGCATCGGCACCCTGCTGGGACTGACCGTCCAGGCCCTGGCCATGCTTCCCTATCTGCGTGCCGACGGCTTCCGGCTCCGCCCCCGCTTCGACTGGGCCGGCACCGGTATGGGCAAGGCCATGCGGCTGGCCAAGTGGACCGTGCTCTTCGTCTTCGCCAACCAGATCGGCCTGGTGGTGGTCTCCCAGTTCGCCACCTGGGCCGGCGAGAGCGCCGAAGCGGCCGGCTACCCGGGCACCGGTTTCATCGCCTACAGCAGCGCGCTGCTGATCTGGCAGATGCCGCAGGCCATCATCACCGTCTCGGTGATGGCCGCGCTGCTGCCCCGGCTCTCCCGCTCGGCCGCGGACGGCGACACTGCCGCGGTCCGGGACGATCTCTCCCACGGGCTGCGCACCTCGGCGGTGGCCATCGTCCCGATGGCCTTCGCCTTCGTCGCCCTCGGCGTGCCGATGTGCACCCTGCTGTTCGGTTCGGCCGGGGAGAGCGGGGCCCGCTCCTTCGGCTACATCCTGATGGCCTTCGGCCTGGGGCTGATCCCCTTCTCCGCCCAGTACGTGGTGCTGCGCGCCTTCCACGCCTACGAGGACACCCGGACCCCGTTCTACAACACCGTCATCGTCTCGGCGATCTGGATCGCGCTCTCCGCCCTGTCCTTCGTCGTCCTGCCGGACCGCTGGGTGGTGGCGGGCATCGCATTCGGCTACGGGATCGCCTACGCCCTGGGCGTGCTGGTGGCCTGGCGGCGGCTGCGCCGCCGGCTCGGCACCGATCTGGACGGCCACCGCATCATCCGCACCTACATCCGGCTGGGCGGCGCCAGCCTGCCGGCCGCAGTTCTCGGCGGCGCCGCCGGTTACGGCATCACCCAGGCGCTCGGCAGCGGACTGATCGGCTCGCTGCTGGCCCTGTGCGCCGGCGGGCTGGTCCTGCTGGGGGTCTTCTACCTGGCGGCCCGCCGGATGCGCATCACCGAACTGACCACGCTGGTAGGCATGGTGCGGGCCCGTCTCGGTCGCTGACCGCTCCCGGTCACAGGGCCCGCTTACCCATCCTGTACAACTCCTGTACAACCTACGGCAGCCCTCAGATGTCGTGCGGGGTACGGAAGTAGCGGCACAATTGACGTCAGGCAAGGGCATGGACCACGGCCGGCATCAAGGCCATTGACGGGGAGGCGGAGAATACGGTGGCGGAACGCTCAACGGCCACAAGTCCCTCTCAGCCGCCCGCCGGGGGAGGCAGGAAGGGCAAGGCCGCCGCCGGGAAAGGTGAGCAGCCCTCACAGAACTCGCCGGAGGCTCCCTCGGAGGAGACCTCGGAGCAAGCCCCCGAAGACTCCGCCAAGGAACCGCCCGAGCTGCACAGTGGGCACCGCCTCTCCCGCCGCTACCGGCTGGAGGAGTGCATCACCCGGCTGGACGGGTTCAGCAGCTGGCGCGCGGTGGACGAGAAGCTGCGCCGTGCCGTGGGCGTCCATGTGCTGCCCGCCGACCACGAACGGGCCGGGCAGGTCATCAAGGCGGCCCGTTCGGCGGCCACGATGAGCGATGCGCGCTTTGTGCAGGTGCTGGACGCCGCCGACGACGGCGAACTGGTCTATGTCATCCACGAGTGGCTGTCCGACGCCACCCCCCTGGGCACCGTGCTGGCCTCCGGCCCGCTGGAGGCGCACGAGGCGTACACCCTGGTCTGCCAGCTCGCCGAGGGGATGAGCGAGGCGCACCGCAAGGATCTGGCTCATCTCCGGCTGAACCCCACGAGCGTGCTGCGCACCAGCGCCGGCCAGTTCCGTATCCGGGGCCTGGCCGTGGACGCGGCACTGCGCGGCATCACCGGCGACGACGCCCGGCGCGTCGACACCCAGGCCATCGGTGCCCTGCTCTATGCCTCACTCACCCAGCGCTGGCCGTCCCCGGAGGGCGGGTACGGGCTGTCCGGGGTCGCGGGGCTGCGGGGGAACTCGCGGGATTCCCTGGCCAGTCCGGAACAGGTCCGGGCCGGGGTGCACCGGGGCCTGTCCGAACTGGCGATGCGAGCTCTGATCAACGAGGGTGCCACCGCGGCCAGTCACAAGCCTCCGTGCACCTCCCCGGAGGAACTGCTCAAGGCCATCGGCGAGATGCCCCGCATCCGCCCGCCCGAGCCCGATCCCGGCCTGCTGGCCGCCTATGGCCACAACGGCTTCCAGAACGGTCCGGCCGCCGCGCCCGGCCCGGCGGTCACTCAGCCTGCTGGCGCGGCGGCCCCGCCCGCCCTGCCCGGCCGGACCGGAAAGATCCTCAAGTGGGGGGTCTCCGCGCTGCTGATCGCCGCGCTGGGGCTGAGCAGCTGGCAGATTGCCGACGCACTGATGAAGGGCGATCCGGCGCCCAAGCAGCCCCCGGTCTCCCAGGAGACCACCGACCCCGAGGACAACGAGCCCCAGCCCACCGCCGCCCCTGTCGAAGTCGCCGCGGTCCATGACTTCGACCCGTGGGGGGACGGCCAGGATCCGGACGACGTGGCCAATGTGCTGGACGGCGATCCGGAGACCTACTGGCAGACCGCGAACTACTTCGGTCCGTCCTTCGGCAACCTCAAGGAGGGCGTGGGCCTGCTGCTGGATCTCGGCGAAAGCCGCTCGGTGAGCGCGGTCGAGGTCTCGGCGCTCGGCGGCGACCACCCCATGCAGCTGATGATCCCCTCGGGCGGGGCGGGCCAGGCCGGCGGCAGCGGCACCCTGCCCTCCTCTCTCGATCAGTTCACCCCCATCGCCGAGGAATCCGGTACGTCGATCACCCTGGCGACGGACCAGCCGGTGGACACCCGCTATCTTCTCGTCTGGCTCACGGATCTCCCCCAGGGCACGGACGGCAACTACCGTGGGCGCATCACCGAGATCAGGGTCACCGGCTGAGGGAGCGACATCAGGTGGAGGGGGTACAGGCAGAACCGGACGAGGAGGTCCTCGCCCGGCATGTTGCCGGAGACCCCGATGCCTTCGGCCTGCTGGTCCGCCGGCACCGGGACCGGCTGTGGGCGGTGGCGCTGAAGACTCTGGGGGACCGGGAGGACGCGGCCGACGCCGTGCAGGAAGCGCTGCTCTCCGCCTACCGTTCCGCCCACACCTTCCGCGGACAGGCAGCCGTCACCACCTGGCTGCACCGGATCACCGTCAACGCCTGTCTGGACCGGGTACGCCAGCGCAAGAGCCGCCGCACCTCGCCGATGCCCGAGGCGGAACGCCTGGAGACGCTGCTGGAGCCGCAGGAGCCGGCCGATCTGCCGGCGGAGCGCCAGGACCTCCGCCGCGAACTGCGCGAGGCACTGGACGAGCTGCCGGCCGACCAGCGCGCCGCCCTGGTGCTGGTGGACATGCAGGGCTATCCGGTCGCCGAGGCCGCCCGCATCCTCGACGTCCCCACCGGCACGGTCAAGAGCCGCTGCGCCCGGGGCCGCGCCCGGCTGCTTCCCCTGCTCCGTCACCTGCGCTCCGGAGCGGAGTCCCGCGAGGAGGGCGCACCGGACAGCGCAGCAAGGAACCGGACAAGCCGCTCCTCCGTCCCATCGTCGAGACACCCGGGCACCCCGAGCGGACCGGACGGTGCCGGAGCCATGCAGGGCGGAGGTGAGCACGCGTGAAGGAGACCCATCCCGAGCCTGCCGAGATCTCCGCCCTGCACGAGGATCTGCTCTCCGCCGCCGAGGCCGCCGCGCTGGGCCGCCACCTCGACGGCTGCGCGGAGTGCTCCGCGATCGCCGCCGATCTGGAGACGCTCCGGCAGGAGCTGTCCGGTCTGGGCGATCCGGGCCCCATGCCCGAGGACATCGCCGCGCGCATCGACGCCGCTCTGGCCGCCGAGGCGGTTTCACGTGAAACCGATACGACCGCCGTTTCACGTGAAACCGTGCCCGCCGCCCCATCCTCGGGGGAGGGTGTCAAACCGCGCGCCTGGCCCTGGCTGGCCCTGGCCGCCGTCACCGTCCTGGCGGTGCTCGGTCTGGGCGGGGTCGTTCTTCAGTCCCTCTCCCCGCCCGGTTCCGGCGCGGACGATGCCGGTGCGGCCGCCGACCTTGCCCAGGGCTCGGAGCAGGCGGAGAGGTCGGTCGCGGAGAGCGATGTGACCGCCAGGGTCCACTCCCTGCTCTCCCGCCGGGATTCCGCCGCGGAAGGCGAGCCGTTCTCCAACGACGACGGCATCGACCAGGGTGGGGAAGACACCGGCGAGGACCACGATGCCGAGGAGAGCGGCGACGGAACACAGGAATCCGCGCCCGGCACCGGACCGGCCCAGACGGCTCCCCGCTGTGTGCTCTCGGCCACCGGCCGCTCCTCCGAGACCCCCTTGGCCGTGGACCCGTACTTCGCCTTCGACGGGCTGCGGACCTACCTCCTGGTGCTGGAGCACTCGAAGAGCCGAGAGCTGGTCGACGCCTACGTGGTCACCGCCGAGTGCACCTCCGGTTCTTCCCCGCAGACGGGTGAACTCCTGTACCAGGAGACTGTGGCCCGCCCCTGAGAAGGGCAAGAAATCATCTGCCCCTGGCTTCAACCACCCGCCCAGGGAATGCCCGGGGCCTTAGTATCCGTTACTGGACTGAGGATCCCGCCCGGGGTCCCGGCAGGCCCTCAGAGACACTCCGAGATCCGCCCCGAGACAAGGAAGACATGCCGTGAGCGACGTCCGCAACGTGATCATCATCGGCTCCGGGCCCGCCGGATATACGGCCGCTCTCTACACAGCACGGGCTTCGCTGAAGCCTCTGGTCTTCGAGGGCGCGGTCACCGCGGGCGGCGCCCTGATGAACACCACAGAGGTCGAGAACTTCCCCGGCTTCCGCGAGGGCATCATGGGACCGGAGCTGATGGACAGCATGCGCGCCCAGGCGGAGCGCTTCGGTGCCGAACTGGTCCCGGACGATGTCACCGCGGTGGACCTCACGGGGGACATCAAGACGGTCACCGACTCGGCCGGCACGGTGCACCGCGCCAAGACGGTGATCGTCGCCACCGGCTCCCAGCACCGCAAGCTGGGCCTGCCGGGGGAGGACGAGCTCTCCGGCCGGGGCGTGTCCTACTGCGCGACCTGTGACGGCTTCTTCTTCCGCGAGCACGACATCGTGGTCGTGGGCGGCGGTGACACCGCCATGGAGGAGGCCACCTTCCTCTCCCGCTTCGCGCGCACGGTGACCGTGGTCCACCGCCGCGATGCGCTGCGCGCCTCCAAGGCGATGCAGGAGCGTGCCTTTGCCGATCCCAAGATCTCGTTCCGCTGGAACAGCGAGGTTGCGGCCATCCATGCGGCGGAGGGCAAGCTGTCCGGCCTGACGCTGCGCGACACCGTGACCGGTGAGACCTCCAGCCTCGCGGCCACGGGCCTGTTCGTCGCCATCGGGCACGACCCGCGGGTCGAGCTGTTCAAGGACCAGCTCGATCTGGACCAGGAGGGCTACCTCAAGGTCGACGCGCCCTCGACCCGCACCAACGTCCCCGGGGTCTTCGCCGCCGGAGATGTGGTGGACCACACCTACCGCCAGGCCATCACGGCCGCCGGAACCGGCTGCGCCGCCGCGCTGGATGCGGAACGCTATCTGGCGGCACTGAGCGACCAGGCACCTCTGGTGGAGGCCGCCGTGGTCCAGCAGACCATCGAAGCCTGACCCGGGCCTCGCCTCACGTCCGTACCTCTGTTGAGCAAAGGAGAACTGCCATGGCCGGTGCCACCATCAAGGTCACCGACGCGGACTTCGAAGAGAAGGTGCTGAAGAGCGACAAGCCCGTGCTGGTCGACTTCTGGGCCGAGTGGTGCGGTCCGTGCCGCATGATCGCCCCGTCGCTGGAGGCCATCGCAGCCGAGCACGACGAGATCGTGATCGCCAAGCTCAACATCGACCAGAACCCGGCGATCACCGCCAAGTACGGTGTCATGTCGATCCCGACCATGAACGTCTACCAGGGCGGCGAGGTCGTGAAGACCATCGTCGGCGCCAAGCCCAAGGCGGCCCTGGAGCGCGATCTCGCGGATTTCCTGTCCGCAAAGGGGAGCGTCTCCAAGGAGGCCTGACCGGAACCGCGTGACCGGAACCGCACCGAAGGGGCCGTGTGTTTCACGTGAAACACACGGCCCCTTCGTCTGTCCCCTCGACGGCCGTGGCCCGCCCGGCTCTGTCAGGAGGGCCGGAGAGCGGTGATCGGCTGGGCCGCGCCCAGCAGCCGGTCCAGCGCCAGCTCCACATCCGCCCGCCAGGAGAGAGTGCTCTTGAGCGACAGCCGCATGCGCGGGAATGCGGGATGCGGTCGCACCACCTCGAAGCCGACCGCCTGGAGATACTCCGCGGGCAGCAGACAGGCCGGCTCCTTCCAGCGCGCATCCCCGAACGCCTCGATCGCCCGGAACCCCCGGCTCAGCAGATCCTTGGCCACGCCCTGAACCAGCGCCCGCCCGATCCCCTGGTTCTGGAAGCCGGGGACGATCCAGGCCGTCATCAGCTGCACGGCATCGGGCGAGACCGGACTGGTGGGAAAGGTCGAGGAACGCGGCACATAGGCCGGCGGCGCATAGAGCGCATAGCCCACCGGTATCCGGTCCACATAGATGATCCGGCCACAGCTGCCCCACTCCAGCAGCACGGCGGAGATCCACGCTTCCTTCTCCAGCGCGGTATGACCGGCTCGCTCGGCCGAGGCCGCACTCACCGGATCAAGCTCCCAGAACACGCAGGCGCGACAGCGGTCGGGCAAGTCGCCAAGGTTGTCCAGCGTGAGCGGCACAAGCTGACGCCCCATGGATCCATCGTATCCATGGGGCGTCTCTGGCATGCCTGCGCTCCGCCGGTGTCGCTCCTGCCTCAGGCGTCAGTCTCGTCCCGGTCCTCTTCGCCGTCGGCCTGGTCCAGCACCCGGCTCTCGCCCGGGGCGAGCTGACCCAGAATGCGCTGGAGATCATCGATGGAGGCGAACTCCACGACGATTTTCCCCTTCTTCTGGCCCAGATCGACCTTCACCCGGGTCTCGAACCGGTCGGAGAGCCGGTCGGCGAGCCGGTCCAGGGCGGGTGAGACCCGCTTGCCGGCACGGGGCGTACGGCGCCGGGAGGCCGGTGCCGATCCCTTGGTCTGCAGCGTGACGATCTCCTCCACCGCACGCACCGACAGGCCCTCGGCCACGATCCGCTGCGCCAGCCGGTCCTGCTCCTCCGCGTTGTCCAGAGCAAGCAGCGCCCTGGCGTGCCCGGCCGAGAGCACTCCGGCGGCCACCCGCCGCTGCACCTCCGGGGAGAGGCGCAGCAGCCGGATGGTGTTGGTCACCTGCGGACGCGACCGGCCGATCCGGTCGGCCAGCTCGTCGTGGGTGCAGTTGAAGTCCCGCAGCAGCTGGTCGTATGCCGCCGCCTCTTCCAGCGGATTCAGCTGCGCCCGGTGCAGGTTCTCCAGCAGCGCATCAAGCAGCAGCCGCTCGTCCTGGGTCTGGCGGACGATCGCGGGGACCACTTCCAGGCCGGCCTCGCGGCACGCCCGCCAGCGGCGCTCCCCCATGATCAGCTCGTAGGCAGGGCCGCCGCTCCCGCCGGTGCGGCCCTCGATGCGGCGGACCACCACCGGCTGGAGCAGGCCGACCTCCTTGATGGAGGCGACCAGCTCGGCCATGGCGTCCTCGTCGAAGTTCTCACGGGGCTGGCGCGGGTTCGGGGTGATGGAGTCCAGCTCCAGCTCGGCGAAGTGGGCACCGGCCACACCATTCACCGGCTCCGGGTCGTCCCGCACCGCGGCTTCTGCCGGGTCAGGGTCCGGCGCTCCGATGACACCGTCGGCCAGGCCGCCCACCACCGCGGCCGGCACACCGCGGCCGGCTCCCAGCCCCGGCAGGGCAGTGGGAGACGGAGCCGGGCTCTCGGCAGTCGCCTCGCTCTCACCCGCCGCCGGTGCCTGCGGGATCAGCGCTCCCAGCCCACGGCCGAGCCCTCTGCGTCGTTCACTCATTGCGGCCCCTCCACCGTGCCGTGCTGGATGGACTGCTGCGCGGTGTGACCGCGCAGCGCAATCTCGCGGGCCGCCTCCAGATAGGAGAGCGCACCGCTGGAATTCGGGTCATACGTCAGGACGGTCTGCCCATAGCTGGGCGCCTCGGAGATCCGCACCGAGCGCGGAATGTTGGTGCGCAGCACCTCCTGACCGAAGTGGCTCCGCACCTCCTCGGCCACCTGCGAGGCCAGCCGGGTCCGGCCGTCGTACATCGTCAGCAGAATCGTCGAGACATGCAGCCTCGGGTTGAGATGGCCCCGCACCAGCTCGACATTGCGCAGCAGCTGGCCCAGCCCTTCCAGGGCGTAGTACTCGCACTGGATCGGGATGACCACCTCGGCACCTGCCACCAGTGCGTTGACGGTGAGGAGGCCGAGGGAGGGCGGGCAGTCGATGAGAATGTAGTCCAGCGGCTGCTCATAGGCTTCGATGGCCCGGCTGAGCCGGCTCTCCCGGGCCACCATGGGCACCAGCTCAATCTCCGCACCCGCCAGGTCGATGGTGGCGGGGGCACAGAACAGCCCCTCCACATCCACCACCGGCTGGACCACCTCGGAGAGCTGCCTGCTCTCCAGCAGCACGTCGTAGATGGAGGGAACATCGGCGTGGTGATCAATGCCCAGCGCGGTGGAGGCATTGCCCTGCGGATCCAGATCGATCACCAGCACCCGGTTGCCGTGCAGCGCGAGCGAGGCCGCCAGATTGACCGTGGAGGTGGTCTTGCCGACACCGCCCTTCTGGTTGGCGACAACCATGATCCGGGTCTGCTCGGGCCTCGGCAGGGCACCGCGGGCGCGGTGCATCATCTCCACCGCCTGCTGCGCTGCCCGCCCCCCTCCGGCAATGCCGGGCGGGGGCCCGCCCTGCGCCATATCGACCGCACCGCCGGGGGCATCCGTTGACTCTGACCGGGGACCGGGGACCGGCTCTGCCGTCGGCCCCGCGGTATTGGCGTCAGACCGCAATGGTTCACTCTCCTCGACATGCACGGCCTTCGTAGGTTCAAAGCCTGCCATGCGGGAGGGCCGCTGAACCAGCGAACCTCGCTCACCTGTGGACAGAGAGGCAGAGGGAGCCGTGGGATTGCGTCGTTCCCGGGCCGCGGTGGCCCGGCCGCGGCCGATGATCCCCTGAAGAAGCGAGCCCCGCTTGATGGGAAGTTTCACGTGAAACACGATGCGGGCCGGTTCCCCGAGGGCCCGGCCCGACACACCGCCGCCGCGGGAGCGGACGCCGGTATGGAGTAGACGTCCTCAGGATGGCACCAGGACCCGCCGTCGGGTCGTGCCTGCCTCGCTGCGCGGACCACGGTCCTCGCCCGGCGGCACCAGCGAGCGAGCCGAGGACCCGAAAACCCTTACCACCTGCTCGCCCCGCCCCGGTACGGTGTGTGCCCACTGCGGGGAGCCCAGGAGCTCCCGCACGTGTCCGCCCCGGCAGTTCCCAGCTGAGAGGTTTCGTCCATGGCATGTCGTATCAGTGAGCTCGTGCTCGGTTGCCGCGACCCCGAGGTACTGGCGCGGTTCTGGTGCGAGGTCCTGGACTTCGTCGTGCTCGACCGCGAAGAGGACGGCACCCTCGAAATCGGGCCACGCGAAGGGTTCGGCGGCCCGCAGCCGACGATCATCCTCAGCCGCAGGGAGAAGCCGGAACCGGGGAAGTCCCGGCTGCACATCGACGTCAACCCCACCGACCGCGATCAGGACGCCGAGCTCGAACGCCTCCTCACGCTCGGGGCGCGCCCAGCCGACGTCGGCCAGACCGGCGAGGAGCAGTGGCACGTTCTCGCCGACCCCGAGGGCAATGAGTTCTGCCTGCTCAAGGCCCGCCTCAACCCGCTCTGACGGCCCTGACGGCCCTGTCCGCCCGCTGCCGGCCCCAGGGCCTGCGGACACCTGGTGATCGTGAGTGGTGGCTCATGGCCAGGTGCCCACGACAGGTCCTAGGGGCGGCGCCGACGCTGACGGCCGGCCCTCGCGGCCTTGGCCCGCTTGGCGGCAAACCGCACCCCGCCCGGGCTCTCGCCCACCTCCACCCGCACCACCGTGGACGGCGGATCCACCACTTCGACCCCCACATGCATCACCGAGGCGGACACCACACCCAGCTTGGCCAGCGCGGCCCGGCAGGACTTCAGCTCCTCCGCAGCGGTGTCGCCCTTGAGCGCCAGCATCTCCCCGTAGGGACGGAGCAGCGGCACGCCCCAGCCGGCCAGCCGGTCCAGCGGCGCCACCGCTCGTGCCGTCACCACATGCACCGGCTTGAAGGTGCCGAGCACCTCCTCGGCCCGTCCCCGGACCACCCGCACATGGTCCAGCCCCAGCAGCTCCACCACCTGCTCCAGAAACATGGTGCGGCGCAGCAGCGGCTCCAGCAGGGTGACCTCCAGGTCGGGCCGGACCAGGGCCAGCGGAATGCCGGGCAGCCCGGCCCCCGAGCCCACATCGCACACCGACACACCCTCCGGAACCACCTCGGAGAGCACGGCGCAGTTCAGCAGATGGCGCTCCCAGAGCCGGCCGACCTCCCGGGGGCCGATCAGGCCGCGAGTCACCCCCACATCGGCCAGCAGTTCGGCATAGCGCACGGCGTCCGCCAGCCGGTCGCCGAAGACCCGCTCGGCGGCTTCG
This sequence comes from Streptomyces sp. YIM 98790, assembly GCF_011421595.1. Taxonomy (GTDB): domain Bacteria; phylum Actinomycetota; class Actinomycetes; order Streptomycetales; family Streptomycetaceae; genus Streptomyces. The sequence goes on from NZ_WTLH01000013.1 coordinate 57,493, forward strand.
GGTGCCGGCGGCAGCCCCGTGGCAACCTCGTTCTCCGCCGACCCGTCCGGTCCGGCTCCGGTCACGGCAGAACGACCACGCGCCGCTGCGGCTCCTCGCCCTCGGACTCGCTGCGGAGTCCGGCGGCCTTGACCGCGTCATGGACGACCTTGCGCTCGAACGGCGTCATCGGCTGCAGCTTGACCGGCTCGCCGGTCTCCTTCACCTGCTGCACCGTCTGCTGGGCCAGGGCGGTCAGCTTCTCTCGCTTCCTGGCCCGGAAGCCCGCGATGTCCAGCATCAGCCGGCTGCGCTCCCCGGTCTCCCGGAGCACGGCCAGCCGGGTCAGCTCCTGGAGCGCCTCCAGCACCTCGCCGTCCCGGCCCACCAGACGCTGGAGATCACGTGCCGGACCCTCGGTGATCACGGACACCGACGCCCGGTCACCTTCGACATCCATGTCGATGTCGCCGTCCAGATCCGCGATATCGAGCAGCCCCTCCAGGTAGTCGGCCGCGATCTCCCCCTCCTGCTCCAGGCGGGACAGGGCGTCGGTACTGCCGGCGGTCGAGGTGGTGTCCGCCACGTCGAGGCTCCTTCTCACTTCTTGGTCTTGGCTGACGGCTTGCGCTTGCCGGGCTGCGCCTTCTTGGCCGCGCCGTTCCGGCTCTGTCCGGTGCCACGGCCGCCCCCGGTGCCGCCGCCCGCGGAGCGCGGCGCCCCCTCGGCGACCGAGCCCGGCGCCTTGTCCTGGGGCGTGCCCTGACGCTGCTGCCCGGACGGGGCCTTGGCGGAGGACTGGGGTCGCGGGGCGGCGCCGGACTGGCGCTGCGCCTTGCTCTGCCGCTTGGGCTGCTGCCGGCTCGCCCGCGCCCGCTCCACGGCCTCGCGGACCTGGACCTCCTCCGGGTCCTCCTTGAGCTTGCCCTTCCGCCGCAGCCGCTCCTGCCGCTGCTCGAAGGCGATGCTGCCCGGGGTGGGGTTGCGGACGATGACGTACATCTGCTGGCCCAGCGTCCACACGTTGGTGGTCAGCCAGTAGATCAGCACACCGACGGGGAAGTTGATGCCGAAGACGGCGAACATGATCGGGAAGATGTACATGAGCATCTTCTGCTGGTTCATGAACGGCGTCTTGACCGTGAGGTCCACGTTCTTCGTCATCAGCTGGCGCTGGGTGAAGAACTGGGACGCCGACATCAGCACGATCATGATGACGGTCACCACGCGCACATCGGCCAGAGAGGCGCCGAGCTGGCTCAGCTTCTCCGCCGAGTCCATGAACTTGGCCGCGATGGGCGCGCCGAAGACCGTGGCCTCCCGGGCCTGGTCCACCTGCTGGGCGTCGAGCACGCCCACCGTCTTGTTCTGGGCGATGTGGTTCAGCACCTGGAACAGCGCGATGAAGAACGGCGACTGGGCCAGAATCGGCAGACAGCTGGAGAAGGGGCTCGTACCGGCCTCCCGGTAGAGCTTCATCATCTCCTCGGACTGCCGCTGGCGGTCGTTCTTGTACCGCTCCTGGATCTTCTTCAGCTGCGGCTGGAGCGCCTGCATGGCGCGCGTCGCCTTGATCTGCTTGAAGAAGAGCGGGATCAGCAGGATGCGGATCACGATCACCAGGGACACGATCGACAGGCCCCACGCCCAGCCGCTGGCTTCGTCGAAGACCAGGCTGTAGAGGTTGTGGAACTGGACGATGATCCACGAGACAGCGATATAGAGGGGACTCAGGATCGTATTGATCGTGTCCACGGGTCAGGCTCCTTGGGCAGTCGTATGAGTCCGGGTGGCCCCGCCCGCGGACTCGGTCCGGGGGGACACCAGGCGGGCACGGATACGCTGATGCCAGACCGGATGCTTCCGGGCAGGCACATGATCGACACCACCCCGCGACCAGGGATTGCAGCGCAGGATGCGCCACCCGGTCAGCGCCGTTCCCTTGATCGCGCCATGCCGGTGGATGGCCGTGTACCCGTAGTGAGAGCACGACGGGTAGTAACGGCACACCGGCCCGAGCAGCGGACTGATGGTCCACTGGTACAGCTTGATCAGCAGCAGCAGTGGGTACTTCATGTCCGTACCCCTCCCAGCAGCCGCTCCAGAGCGGCATCGAGGTCCCGGCCCAGGTGCGCGTAGTCGGCGGTGCCGGACCCGGGCAGCGCCCGGACTACGACAAGGCTACCTGCGGGCAGACGGTGCAGGCGGTCCCGTATCAGATGGCGCAGCCGTCGTTGCACTCGATGACGCACCACGGCATTGCCCACGGCCTTGCTCACGACGAAACCCGCACGCGGTGGAGGAGTCCTCTCCTCCGCGGCGTGCGGGTCCGTACCTCTGCTCGAATGGCCGCTGATCAGATGGACGACGAGGTTCCGCCGCCCTGCCCGGCGCCCCCTGCGGACCGTGGCCGCGAAGTCCTCGCGCCGCCGCAGTCGGTTCTCGGATGGCAGCACCGCATGGACCGGGGATCAGGCAGCTCAGGCCGACAGTCGGGTGCGGCCCTTGCCGCGGCGGTTGGCGATGATCGCGCGGCCGGCACGGGTCCGCATGCGCAGGCGGAAGCCGTGGGTCTTCGCGCGACGCCGGTTGTTCGGCTGGAAGGTGCGCTTGCTCACTGCGGGCTCCAGTTACGTCGTCGGTGATGCGGTGATTCGGGAGGTGTCGTGATCCGTGCCGACCGGCTGTCACCGTGCGCCCACGAGGAGCCCGCCACGCCACGGAGGAGTTCTCGCTCCGGGGGTCTGCCCATCGGAGGCAGGCGGCAGCAGCCGTCGACAACTCGACCGTGCAACGGTACGCGCGCCGGGTCCTTTCGGTCAAACCGCCGCCGCCCCCGGAGGCGTCTTTCGAGTTTGTACACAGGCTGTGGACAATGACTTGATGCGCCCGTGCCGGGCTGACTACCGTTGCTGAACTCGCGGCCGAGTCACCGCCCGGCGCCCGTCCCCTTAAGTTCCGGCGAAAGCGAATGAGAGAGCGTGCCCGTGGCTGACCTACCTGCCGATCTTGCCGCAGTGTGGCCCCGCGCGCTCACCTGGATGCTGGCCGAGGGGAAAGGACTGGAGCGCAAGGATCACCGCTGGCTCGAAGACTGCCAGCCGCTCGCCCTGGTGTCCGGCACCGCCCTGCTCGGGGTGTCCAACGAATACGCCAAGAGCGTGCTGGAGGGGCGGCTGGCCCCGCTGCTGGGCGAGGCGCTCAGCCGGGAGTGCGGCCAGCCGGTGCGGCTGGCCATCACCGTCACCGCCCCGCCCCCGCCCGTCGACACCGGGCCGGTCTACCGCGCCGCACCCGAGCCCGCCCCGGAGCCCGAGCGCCCGCCGCTGCCCGCCCCGCGCGAGCCCCAGCCGCCGGCCCGGCCCGCCTGGCGGGAGGGCTACGACCCCTACCAGGCCTATGAGCGGCACGGCTACGAGCAGCAGCAGTTCGAGCAGCCGCAGCCCTTCGACCAGTACGAACAGCGGCCCGCCGCGCCCGGCGGGCCGTCCGG
>NZ_WTLH01000130.1 GCF_011421595.1 Streptomyces sp. YIM 98790
CCCCCGCCCCATCCCCGGCCACTGCCACCCCTGCCCAGGAAAGACGAACACCACCGAACCCTCACCCACCACCCCCCGCACCACCAACGACGACGACGAGGAGGAGGAGGACGACGACGAGGAAGAGGACAAGGCAGAGGAGGCCGAAGACGAGGAAGACGAGGCGGAAGAGGCCGAAGACGAGGCGGGAGACGAGGAGGAGGCGGGAGACGAGGAGGAGGCGGGAGAGGGGTCGGTGCCCGTCAGGTGAGCCTGCAGACCCGCCAGCAACTGCGCACCATCACGGCCCTGCACCACCAGCCGATGCCGCAACGCAGCACGACCGGCCAGACCCCGCGCCACCCCCACCACATCCACATCACCACAACCCGAAGCGAAATCCCGCAACCGCTCCACCTGACCACGCAAACCCCCACCACTACCCCCCGACACCACCCACGACACGGAGTCCGTGGGCTCCAGCACGGGGAGTGTGGCCTGGGACTCGGCCGGCTGCTGGTCGGGCTGGTCCTGCTTGTCGGGCTGCTGGTTCCGGGGGGCTTCTTCGACGATGACGTGGGCGTTGGTGCCGCTGACTCCGAAGGAGGAGATCCCGGCACGGCGGGGCCTGCCCGGGACCGGTTCCCAGGTTTGTGACCGGGACAGCAGGGAGACATTGCCCGCTGACCAGTCCACCAGCGGGGAGGGCTCCTCCGCGTGCAGCGTCCGCGGCAGCATCCCGTGCTGCAACGCCAGCACCGTCTTGATCACACCCGCCACACCCGCAGCCGCCTGCGCATGACCGATGTTCGACTTCACCGACCCCAACCACAACGGACGCTCCCGGCCCTCCCCATAAGTGGCCAGCAACGCCTGCGCCTCGATCGGATCCCCCAGCCGGGTACCGGTGCCATGCGCCTCCACCGCATCCACCTCACCCGCACCCAACCCCGCATCCGCCAAAGCACGCCGGATCACCCGCTGCTGCGAAGGACCATTCGGCGCCGTCAACCCACTACTGGCACCGTCCTGATTCACCGCAGAACCCCGCACCACCGCCAACACCCGATGCCCCAGACGCCGCGCATCGGACAACCGCTCCAACAACACCAACCCCACACCCTCGCTCCAGCCCGTGCCGTCCGCGTCCGCGGAGAAGGCACGGCACCGGCCGTCCGGGGAGATGGCGCGCTGGCGTGCGAATTCGATGAGGCCGGAGGGGCCGGCCATCACGGTGACGCCGCCGGCCAGGGCCAGGGAGCACTCCCCACGCCGCAACGCCTGCGCCGCCAGATGAATCGAGACCAGTGAGGAGGAGCACGCCGTGTCCACGCTCACCGCCGGGCCTTCCAGGCCGAAGGTGTAGGACACCCGGCCGGACAGCACGCTGGCCAGGTTTCCGATCAGGGCGTATCCCTCGACGTCCTCGGCGGCCCGGGCGATGTCGGGAAGGTATCCGGAGTTCGAGGCGCCGACGAAGACGCCCGTGGCGCTGCCGCGCAGGGACCGCGGGTCGCCCACCCCGCGTTCCAGCACCTCCCAGGAGGTCTCCAGCAGCAGCCGCTGCTGCGGGTCCATCGCCAGCGCCTCACGCGGCGAGATCCCGAACAGCTCCGCATCGAACCCCGCGACGTCGTCCAGGAAGCCGCCGCCCCGGGCATAGGTCTTGCCGGAGCGGTCCGGGTCGGAGTCGTAGAGGTCCTCGGGCCATCCGCGGTCGGCCGGGAAGGACTCGCTGATCGCGTCGGTCTCCGAGACCAGCAGGTCCCACAGGTCCTCGGGAGAGCGCACCCCGCCCGGATAGCGGCATGCCATCGCCACCACGGCTATGGGCTCGTGCCGGTCCGATTCGGCTTCGAGAAGACGTTGGCGGGTCTTGTGCAGGTCCGCCGTCACTCGCTTGAGGTAGTCGAGGATCTTCTTGTCGTCCGACATCTGAGCCTTTGCCTTCCGGGTCAGGAACCGAACTTGAAGGGAAATCGAGTCGGGTGGGCGGGTGAATATCAGCTGGATACGGTGGTGTTGAGGCCCATCATCCTGGCGATCCGGTTTCGCTGGATGTCGCTGGTGCCGGAGTAGATGAGGCCGGCGAGGGCGCCGCGTACGTCGTGTTCCGCTCCGGATTCGGTCATGTATCCGTGTGCCCCGTAGGTCTGGACGGCGGCCACGGCGGTCGCCATGTTGGCCTCGCTGGTGAGGAGTTTGGCGATGGCGACATCGACGGTGGCCTCCTCGTTGCGGCTGACGCGGAGCGCGGCGTCGTAGAGTGCGCGCCGGGCGGTGTCCACGGCGATGCGCATGTCGACGATGCGGTGCGCGACCGCCTGGAAGGAGCCGATGGGGCTGCCGAACTGTGTGCGGTTCCTGGCGTGGTCGAGGGTCTTTTCCAGCCGGTGCTGCATTTCTCCGGCGTTGACCGCGAAGGAGCACAGCACTTCCCAGCTGATCACGTGGTCGAAGACCAGGAATCCCGCTCCCCGGCCGCCGATGATGTTCTCCAGGGGGACGCGGCAGTCGTCGAAGAAGAGTTCGCTGAGGGGTGAGGTGCGCAGTCCCATTTTGGAGACCGGGCGGCCCACGGTGAGGCCCTCGCGGTCGCGTTCCACCAGGACGGCGGTGGTGCCGAACGGCCCGCCTTCCGGGTCGGTCTTCACGTAGACCACGATCAGGTCAGCGACCGGCCCGTTGGTGACGTACGCCTTGCTGCCGTTGAGGACGAGTTCGTCGCCGTCGACCCGGCCCGAGGTCCGCAGGGCGAGCATGTCGGAGCCGGCGTCGGGCTCGGTGATGGCGTGGGCGCCGATCAGGTCACCGGTGCAGATGCCGGGCAGGAAGCGTTCCTGGAGCGCGGGCGAGCCGAAGTGCTGGAGGGCGATGCCGGTGCTGACGATGTGGGTGGTCAGGGAGAAGCTGAGTCCGGTGTCACGGCAGCCGTGGCCGAAACCCTCCAGGACGTACATGGTGGTGAGCAGGTCCTGTTCCAGGCCGCCGAAGCGCCGGTCGAACGGGAGGGCGGGGAGGCCGGATTCGCTCAGGCGCTTCCACTCGTCGCGGGGGAATTCCGCGGCGCTGTCACGTTCGAGATATCCGGTGCTCAGTGCCGTTCCGAGCCGGACCGCCGCGTCGCGGAGTTCTTGCTGCTCGCTGTTCCACTGCATCAACTTCTCACCTTTCGGCGGAACCTCGCCTTGGCGGACTCGGACGGCCGTGCGGGTGGCCGGTCGGCGGCAGGCGGGCGGGTGGCGGTGGGGTCAGTACTCCGAGAACCGGGTCTCGTCGAGGCTGTGCACCTCGTCACCGCGCAGCGGCGGGTTGAACACGCTGATCAGGCGGAGGTCCTGGCCGGTGTCGGCGATCAGGAAATGCGCGTCGTGCCGGTCCAGGGCATAGAGCACGCCGGGCCTGATGTCGTACTGGACCGATCCGTCGGCGCTGAGGACCTGGCCGCGTCCGCTGATGCAGTAGCACGCCTCCAGATGCCTGCGGTACTGGAGCCGCGATTTGGTTCCGGCGCGTACCAGGGTGTCCGCGATGGTGAATCCCATGCGGTCGGTGGCGACGACGAGCCGGTGGCTGAGGCCGTTGCCCCATTCGACGGGGGGCGTCTTCTCCTTCTCCCGTATGAACATGTTCCGCTCTCTTTCTTCCGTTGGTTTTCCTGAAGTGGGGTGCGGCGCCGGGTCAGGTGTGTCCGGCGGCCTCACCGGGTGCGGGTCGTGGTCGTCGTGCCGGCGGCGCCGGCAGTGGTGGCAGCGCCGGCAGTGGTGGTGCTCAGTGCGGCGCGGTCGATCTTCCCGGTGGAGCCCCGGGGCAGGGGCTCGTCGACGATCCGCACGTGCGAGGGGATGGCCGCCCTGACGAGCCGCCGGGCGCAGTGCCGGCGCAGCGCGATGGTGCCCAGCCCGGATTCGGGGGCGCGGCGCACCACGGCGGTCAGCCGGTGGCCGGCCGCGTCGTCGGGGAGGGCCAGTACGGCCGCCTCGCGGACCTGGGGGTGGGCGAGCAGGACCTGTTCCACTTCCTGCGTGTTGACGCGGGTGCCGCGCACCTTGACCTGGAAGTCGTTGCGCCCCACCAGGGTGAGCGTGCCGTCGGGGTGGCGCCGTACCAGGTCGCCGCTGCGGAAGTAGGTGTGGGTCCCGTCCTCGTCGGTGCGGGTGACGAAGGCGTGGGCGTTGAGGTCCGGGTCGAGGTAGCCCGGTGTCTGGAAGGGGGTGCGGACCACGAGTTCGCCGATGCCGGGGCCGGTGAGCGGCCGGCCTTCGGGGTCCTCCAGCCGGGCCCGGACGCCGGGCAGGGGGCGTCCGATGGGCAGGGGGCGGTCCTCGTGCGGGGCGGTGAGGTCCGCCTCGTGGAGGAAGCTGTCGTTGGTCTCGGTGCAGCCGTAGATGTTGGCGAAGGCCGCCTCCGGGAACAGCCGCGGCAGCCTGGCCAGCAGGGCGGCGGGCATGATGTCGCCGGTGAAGAGGACGTGCCGGGGGCCGGTGAGGGGCTCGCCGTCGGGTTCGGCGTCGCACAGGGTGCGGTACATCAGGGGTACGCCCTGGACGACGTGGACGGTGTGGCCGGCGATGAGTGCGCGCAGATGGCTGCCGTCGGTGGCACGGTCCGGGTCGACCAGGACGGCGCATCCGCCACGGCTGAGCGTGGTCCAGATGTCGAGCAGGCACAGGTCGAAGTTGAGCGGGGCGTAGTTGAGCACCCGGGTGCCCGGGCCGATGCCGAAGCGGTTGCCGGCCCACGCCAGGAAGGAGTCGGCGCCGCGGGCGGGCAGCGGCACGACCTTGGGCAGCCCGGTGGAGCCGGAGGTGGTGAGGAGCAGGCGGACGCCGTCCGGCAGGGGGTGGGCGTGCGGGTCCCGGGTGACGGGTTCGGCGTCGGGCGGGCCGCTGTCCCGGCGGGTCAGGATGTGGTCGGCGCCGGTCCGGGCGGCGAGCGCGTGCAGGGTGTCGGCGCCGAGGTCGGGGGACGGCAGCAGGACGGGCCGTTCCTCGGCGAGTGCCGCGATGAGGAGGGCGATGGTCGCGGCGGACTTGTGGGCGGGGATGGCGAGGGGGCGGTGCCGGCCGGGCGCGGGCGTGCGGTGCCGCAGGTGTGCCGCCATGCGGGCGGTGTCGGCGGCCAGCTCGCCGTAGCTGACGGTTTCCCGTTCCCCGGTGAGCGCGGGGGCTTTCGGGTTCCGCCGGGCGTGTTCGCGGAACATGGCGAGAAATGCGTCGGAGGGCATGGGGCACCTTTCCCCGTCTGGCGGCGGCGGAGTGGGTTTCCGTAACGTGTGGTCCCACGCACGGGGGCAGCCCGGAGGGCGGGGGCGGGGGCCGCTCTCGCCGCCGGAAATCCTCGGCAAAGGGGTGCGTGAAATCCGTCTTCCGGGGCCGGCGAGCGGATATCGCGCGGTATTCACCAGAGTGGCAGCGGAGGCGGGTGCTGAGAACCCCAATTTTTTTCCGGGCGGTTTAAGGGGTGCACCCCTGCCAGGGCGGCAGGGCGGCTGCCCGCGGCGGAGGCGGGGTCCGGGGCCGGGTCGCGGCCCCGGCCGGCATCATCCGCTGTGGTAGTCGCCGTGGGCGAAGACGAGCGGGCGTGCCTCGTGCAGTACGCCCGCGGCGACGACCCGCCCCAGTACGACGTGGTGGTCCCCGCCCTCGACGACCCGGGCGAGCAGGCAGTCGACGTAGCCGGCCGCCGTGGCGAGGATCGGCGCGCCGGTGACGGCGGTGACCAGGTGCTGTCCGGCGAACCGGTCCACGCCCGAGGCGCAGAACCGGCGCGCGACGTGTTCCTGTTCGCCGGTCAGGAAGCTGACCGCGAACCGGCCGGCCGCCTCGATGGCCGGCCAGGTGCGTGAGGTGCGGCTGATGCAGAACAGCGCCAGCGGCGGCTCCAGGGACACCGAGGTGAAGGAGTTGACGGCGACGCCGGCCGGCCCGGTGTCCGAGTCGGCGGCGACGACGGTGACACCCGTGGCGAGGCTGCGGTACACCGTGCGCAGCGACCGGGGGTCGACGGGTGGGGTGGGCAGGGGTGGTGCACTGCGGGCAAGGTCCGAACGTGCCACAGGTCTGTCTCCGTCCGGTGGGCTGCGGGGCGCGGGGCGCGGGGCGCGGATCGCCGGGCGTGGTCAGCGCACCAGCGGCAGGGCCTCCTCGGCGAACAGGCGCAGGCTGCGGGACATGGTGGCGTAGTCCTGGCCGCCGCAGTCGAGCTGCCAGAGGATCACGTCCAGCGGCAGGGCGTCCTCCAGATCGCGGATCTTGCGGGCCACGGTCGCGGGGGAGCCGTACATGGTGCCGGCGACGGCGGTGTCGTCGTCCATGGTGAGGTAACGCTCGATGATCTTGGAGTAGCCGGCGTAGTCGGGGGAGTTCACCGATGTCAGGGACTGCGAGGCGGCACCCCACACGTCCAGGTAGGAGCGCATGTACCGGCGGGCGTCGGCGTCCGCCTCGGCGTCGGTGGGGGCGACCACCAGGGGCACGCCGGCGGCCACCAGGGGGGTGCGGCCGGAGTCCCCGTGGTGCTCGTGGTAGACGTCGCGGTACATCTCGATCATCTTGCGGACCTGGTCGTAGGTCTCGGGCTGCGGGGTGGCGGTGATCATGAGGTTGTGGCCGCGCTCGCCGGCGTACCGGAAGCTGGCCTCCGACATCGCCACGCAGATCCACACCGGCGGGTGGGGGCGCTGCACGGTGGGCGGGTAGCTGGTGGCGTCGCGGTAGCTGAAGTACGGGGTGTCCTCGCTGGTCTTCTCCTCGGTCCAGAGCCGCACCACGGCGTCCACGGTGGCCTGGAAGCGGGCCCGGCTGCCGGTCATGTCGACGCCGAAGGCCTCGAAGTCGTAGGGCAGGAAGGCGCGGACGAAGCCGACGTCGAGCCGGCCGTGGCTCATCGCGTCCACCTGGGCGGCATGGGCGGCGATCTGGATGGGGTGGTGGAAGGAGGCCTGGATGCCGCCGGTCATGAGCCGGATGCGCCGGGTGCGGGCGGCGACGGCGGCGAGGTAGGTGAGCGGGCTGGGGCAGTAGCCGCCGGCCCGGTCGAGGTAGTGCTCGGTCATCTTGACGTAATGCAGGCCGAGTTCCTCACCGAGTTCCGCGAGGCGCAGCACATCGTCGAAGTATGCGGTGGGCGACCGGGTCTCCGGAGCGCAGTCGGGCAGCAGGGAAATTCCGTACTTCATTTGTCCTCCGAGGGCTCACACCATTCTTCCGCCGCCTTCCCGGGGCGATTCATCACCCGGGTGGGCCTTTCGTGAGGCTAGGGAATACCGTTCGCCGAGTCAGCCCCTATCGGGGGAAACAGCGCCCCTGAAACGGGTAGGGGTGGGGCGGGTACGGGAGCTGTCCGGGACGCGGAAAAGCCTGCGACACGCCGGAGCCGTACGGGGGTCTGGGCGGCGGCGTGTCGCAGGGGTCCGGGGGGCCGGCGCGGGCGGGCGCGGGCCGGCCGGTCAGGGCAGGTGTCCGCTTCCGGCTCCGGCCCTGGGGCGGCGGCCGGTCTCGTCGTTCCCGGGGGTCGCGGTGCCGGTCCCGGCCTGCAGGCGGACGCCCTCGATGTCGGCGTGCGGCAGGACGCGGTCCAGGCGGCGCGGCAGCCACCACACGCTGCGGCCGAGCAGCGCCATGCCGGCCGGCATCAGCGTCATGCGCACCACGAAGGCGTCGAACAGGACGGCCGCGGCGAGGGTGAACCCGAAGAGTTTCAGGGCCAGGTCCTCGGAGAGGAAGAAGCCGAGGAAGACGCTGATCATGATGACGGCGGCGGCGGTCACCACGCGGGCGCCGTGGGCGAAGCCGGCCACCACCGCCTCGCCGGGCGCGGTGCCGTGGGCGTACTCCTCGCGCATCCGGGTGACGAGGAAGACCTGGTAGTCCATGGCCAGGCCGAAGGACATGCCGACCAGCAGGATGGGCAGCAGGTTGTAGATCGGGGCGGTCTGCTCGATGCCGGTGATGCCGGACAGCCAGCCCCACTGGAAGACGGCGACCACGGCACCGAAGGTGGCGGCCACGGTGAGCAGGTAGCCGATGGTCGCCTTGACCGGGATGAGCACCGACCGGAAGGCCAGCAGCAGCAGGACGAGTGCCAGGCCCACGATGATCGACAGGTAGGGCCGCAGGGCGTCGCCCATCTTGGCGGAGGAGTCGATGTCCAGGGCGGTCTGGCCGGTGACCTCGATGACGGCGCCGGTCTCGTCCTCGATGCGGTCGGTCCGCTCGCGGATGGCGGCGACCAGTTCCTCGGTCTCCTCGGCGGCCGGCCCGGCGGCCGGGGTGACCTCGACCAGGGCGGTGTCGCCCTGCTCGTTGAAGGCGGGGGGTGCCACCGCGGCGACGCGGGGCAGGCCGCCGATGAGTTCGGCGGTCCGCTCCGCCGCGGCACGCGGGTCGTCGGCGCCGGCCGCGTCCACCACGGTGACGAGGGGGCCGTTGACGCCGGGGCCGAAGCTTTCGGCGAGCATGTCGTAGGCGCGGCGCTGGGTGGTGTGTTCGGCGGCCGTCCCGTCGTCGGGGATGCCCAGCCTCAGGTCGGCGGCGGGCAGGGCGATCACGCCGAGCGTCAGGACCCCGATCAGCAGTACCGAGCGGGGCCGCCGGGTCACGAGTTCGGCCCAGCGGCGGCCGGCCGTGGGGCGGCCGGTGGCGGCCGCGTCGGGGCCGCGGAAGACGCCGAGAATCCGGCCGCCGCGGCCCGTGACCCGCCGGCCGGCGAAACCGAGGAGCGCGGGCATCAGGGTCAGCGCCACCAGCACCACCACGGCGATGGTGCCGGCCGCGGCCAAGCCGTCCTCGGTGAGCAGGGGGATGCCGAGCACGCTGAGCCCGGCGAGGGCGATGATCACCGTCAGGCCGGCGAAGACCACGGCGGAGCCGGCGGTGCCGACCGCGCGGCCGGCGGCCTCCTCCGGTTCGCGGCCGGCGGCCAGTTCGCTGCGGTGGCGCATCACGATGAACAGCGCGTAGTCGATGGAGACGGCCAGGCCGAGCATGAGGGCGAGCACGGCGGCGTCGCGGTTGAGGGTGACCAGGCTGCCGACGGCGGCGATGCCCAGCAGGCCGATGCCGACGCCCACGAAGGCCGTGAGCAGGGGCAGTCCGGCGGCGACGAACGAGCCGAGCGCGACGATCAGCACCAGGCCGGCGATCACCACGCCGACGATCTCCAGGACGCTCAGCTCGGGCTGCGGCTCCAGGGCGTCGCCGCCCACCTCCACGGTCAGGCCGGCGTCGCGGCCCGCTTCGACGGCCGAGGTGAGGGCGTCCCGGGCGTCGTCGGTCACGTCCTCGCCGGGGACCGCGTAGGTGACCTCGGAGTAGCCGACGCGGCCGTCCTCGGAGACCGCGCCGGTCTGGAACGGGTCGGAGGCGTAGGCGACCTGGGGGGCCTCGCCCAGCGAGCCGACCACGCTCTCGACGGCCTGCCGCGGGCCGGGGTCGTCCAGTTCCTGGCCCTCCGGTGCCGCGAAGACGACGCGGGCGCTCGCGCCGTCCACGGGCTGTTCGGGGAACCGCTCCTTGACCAGGTCGAGCGCGCGCTGGGATTCGGTGCCGGGCAGCACGGAGGAGCCGATGGCGGTGGATTCCTCCGAGAGCGCGGCGGCGACGGCTCCGGTGGCGGCCAGCAGCGCCAGCCAGAGTGCGAGCACGAGCCTGCGCCGCCGGTAGGACCAGCGGCCCAGCCGGTACAGGAACGTGGCCATGACGACCTCCGAATCGGGACATGTGCCTCCCGGACGTCCGGGCGTGCACGCCGGGCACGTCACCGGGCCCCCGAGCCCCGGCTCTCCTGGGAGTCTACCGCCTTAAGAGAGTCTCATGTCAATTGGTAGTCACTTACAAAAGTCATCAACGCCCGCATGCGGGAGCCGCCCGAGCGGAAAAGCCCCGGGCCGCACCGGGCGGACCATGCAGAATTGGGTCATGAAAGAGCAGCCCCACCACGGTCGGCCCGCGCCTCCGCTCCGGGAGCGCAAGAAGCTCAAGACCAAGAGGACGATCCGGCGGCAGGCGCTGCGTCTCTTCCGCGAGCAGGGCTTCCAGGCCACCACCATGGAGCAGATCGCCGAGGCGGCCGAGGTGTCGGTGAGCACCGTGTTCCGGTACTTCCCGGCCAAGGAGGACCTGGTCGTCTCCGACGGCTACGACCCGCGGTTCATCGAGATCTTCCAGCGGCTGCCCCCGGAGATGGGCCCGCTCCCGGCCCTGCGGGCCGCCATCCGCACCACCCTGAGCGGCGCCAGCCCCACCGAGCTGGACGAGGACCGGGACCGGGAACTGCTGATGCTGACCGAGCCCGAGCTGTGGGCGGCGTCCCTGGGCAACATCACCGGGTCCATGACCATGCTGCGCGAGCAGGTCGCCAAACGGACCGGCCGGGAGCCGGACGAGCCCGCGGTGCGCTCCTTCACCGGTGCCGTGATGGGCGTGATGCTGGCGGTCTGGCTGGAGTGGGCCCGGCACCCGGAGATGGACATCGTCGCCGCGCTGGACGACGCCCTGGCCCATCTGGAGGCCGGGCTCCCGCTGTGACCGCCGGCGTGGCCGGGCGCGGGCCGCGCGGGCACTGCGCGGCCCGCGCCCGGCCACCGGGGAGGGGGAGGGGAAGAGGAAGAGGAAGAGGAAGAGGGAGAGCGAGAAGGAGAAGGGGAAGGAGTGGGAGAGGGAGAGGGGAGAGAGATCAGCCCGGCAGGGGCAGCCGGCAGATGTGGGTGCCCACATTGGCCCAGCGGCTGCGCGGCGCGTCGGGAATGTAGGAGTTCGCCATCCAGACCGCCCCGTCGGCGTCGGTGACGGCCGCCGTGTAGTCGCCCCACCGGGAGGTGCCCGGCGGCACACCGTTGCCGGTGAAGGCGGAGTAGCCGGTGAAGCCGTCCTCGGGCCCGGCCCCGGCCGCGGCGATGTGCACCGGCCCGCGGACCCCGTCCCGCTCGAAGCGGACGAAGGCGGCACTCGGGTAGTGGTCCGGACCGCTCAGGGTGAACGTCATGGCACCCCGCCCGGCCGCGTTCAGGGCGATCGCCGGGTCGAACACGTGCTGCCCCTCGACGGCGAGATAGCCGTGCCGCAGCACCCGCGCCTCCAGTCCGCCGCTGGTCTCGGCCGCGGAGACCACGACGTAGGCGATGCCGAGCCGCTCCCCGCCCGGCCGCCGGTCCGGCGCCGCCAGGAGCGTGTTCACCGCTCCGAACAGCAGCCCGTCGTGCTCGGCCACCTGGGTCATCCACGGCGCCTTGCCGTCCAGCTTCTGCACCGGGTCGCCGTCGCCGAGTTCGTCCCGCAGCGGCGTCGGGCCCTCCTTCTGGGTCACCCCGTAGATGAACGGCGCGCCCATCGGCCCGGTGTGCAGCACCCGGTGGTCGAGCGTCACCCTGGGCTCCGGCCCGTCCAGCGTCTCCGTCCCCGTCAGCGACCACACCACCAGGCGGTTGTCCAGGGGCCGCGGGATGCCCTTCTCGTTGAGCGGGCCCGCGCACAGGAAGAACTGCCGGCCGCCGCGCGGCCGCGCCGACTGCGCGGGCTGGAGCCAGCCCCAGAACGGGAAGTCCGGGTCACCGGTGGGCACGGTGGCGGTGTTGAGGTACGCGTACCGCGGGGCGTCGCCCTCCTCGGCCTCCAGCAGGGAGCGGCGGCCGAAGGCGTAGAGCTGGGCGCCCTTGCAGGGCGGGGCGGGCTCGATGTTCTCGAACAGGTTCAGGCTGAGGAAGATGCCGTCGCGGTTGCCCCCGAGCAGCGGGTGGAAGCTGTAGCAGGCGTTCTCGGCCAGCGGCGGGGTGCCGTGCCTGCCGTCGCTGGTGATGTCCACGGAGAACAGCTTCCACTCGCCCGTCGGGTCCGCCGTGGCGCTCACCGCCAGCAGGATGTAGCAGCGGGCGGACCGGCTGGCCGGCCCCGGCGACTCGATCTTGAGCACCGAGTGCAGGAACCGCTCCCCCACCGGGTCGAAGTAGCACTTGGGGTCGGCCAGCATGTCGCCCGAGGCGTGCGGCCAGGCCCGCTCCTCCCCCGGCCGGCTGGCCGGCAGCTGCCGGTAGAACTGGTTCAGCGCGGTGGGCAGGGTGAGCGGCCGGCCCGCGGTGTCGTAGACCGTCAGGGCGCAGTTGACGCTGTGCACCACATAGCCGTTGCCCACCGCCAGCGCCGGGTCCGGCGGCTCCCAGCGGATCTGCGAGCCGGCGTACCGGCCGGTGCCCGCCTCGTACTGCTCGTGGAAGCTGATGCCGTCGAAGCCGGCCGCTCCCCCGAGGGTCGCGGAGACCGGCGTGTCCGGCGCGGCCGGCACCGACAGCCCCTCGCGCGGCTGCGGGGCGGTGGAGCGCCGGTAGACCTTCTTCGTCGACTCCACCTGCTCGGCGGTCTTCTCCCGGGAGTCCTCGGGGCGGCGCGGCGCGAGGCCGTGCTCCCCCTCGTCCGTGACGTCCTTCAGCAGCCGCGTCCTGCCCAGGAACTCGGCCCTGCCGTGTCCGCGGGCGAAGGCGTCCCCGTCCCGCGCGAACCCACTGCCGGCCACCTGCATCACCAATCCCTCACTCGTCGCTCGTTCCGCCCCGGCACCGCCGGGGCCGGGTCCACGGTTCCGGCCGCTCCGGCCGCGATGGCCGCGAGGAGCCCGGCCGGCTCCTCGCGGGGGAAGAAGTGGCCGCCGGGCAGCATCCGCACCTCGCACCCGGCGGTGGTGTGCTCCCGCCACCCGTCGAGTTCCTCCGCGGGGACGGTGTCGTCCCGTGTGCCGCCGTAGACCGAGACCGGCACGTCCAGCGGCGGCCCCGGGCGGTACCGGTAGCCGCGCAGCACCTCCAGGTCCGCGCGCAGCACGGGCAGGAACGCGGCCAGGGCCGGGTCGTCCCGCACGCCCCGGGGGATGCCGCCCAGCTTCTCCAGCCCGGCCGTCAGCTCCTCGCCGGAGGACCAGTCGACGCCCGCGAGGCGCTTCTGCAGCAGGCGGGGCGCCGGATGGCAGGCCACATGGAGCCGCTCCGCCCGCCGCAGGCCGGCCGCTGCGGCCCGCCGGCACGCCTCGAACGCCAGCAGCGCCCCCATGCTGTGGCCGAACCAGGCATGCGGCCGGTCCAGCCAGGGCGCCAGGCCCTCCAGCAGCCCGGGCACCAGGTCCTCCAGGCGGGTACGGGCCGGTTCCCCGAACCTGCTCTCCCGCCCGGGCAGCCGGACGGCGATCACTTCGATGTCCGGGGCGAGTCCGGCCGCCCAGGCCCGGAACACGCCCGCTCCGGCACCCGCGTGCGGCAGGCACAGCAGCCGCATCCGGGCCCGCGGGGCGGGCCGCCAGCACACCCCCCAGCCGCCCGGCCCGGTGACCGGCCGCGGAGTCCCTCCGCTGCGCTCCATGCCGCTCACCGCCCGGCCTGCTCGCGCAGCACCCGGGCGAAGCCCGCGATGGTGGGATGCTGGAAGATCCAGCGCAGCAGATCCTCGCTGCCGGCCGTGACACCCGGCTCGTCCCGCACCGCGCCCAGGATGTGCACCGCGTGCAGGGAGTCGCCGCCGAGGGTGAAGAAGTCGTCCTCCACGCCGAAGTCGTCGCTGCCCAGCGTCTCGCTCCAGATCTCGAACAGCCTGCGCTCCAGGCAGTCGCGGGGCGCCACCCGCTCCTGCTCCGCCTCCGCTCCCTCCCAGGGAGCCGGCAGCGCGGAGCGGTCCACCTTGCCGTTGGCGCTGGTGGGCAGCCGGTCCAGGACCATGAAGTGGTGCGGGACCAGGTAGTCGGGCAGCGTCTCCGCCAGGGCCCGGCGCAGCGCGGCCGGCTCCAGCACGGGCGAGCCGGGCGGCGTGTCCCCGGCCGGCACCACATGGGCCACCAGGTGACGGCGGCCGGTGCGCGGATTGGTGTCCACGCCGGCCACGGCCTCCGCCACCCCGGGGCGGCGCAGCAGCGCCGCCTCGATCTCGCCCAGCTCGATGCGGTAGCCGTTGAGCTTGACCTGGAAGTCGTTCCGGCCGAGGAACTCGATGTCCCCGCCGGGCAGATAGCGGCCGAGGTCGCCGGTCCGGTAGAGGCGTTCGCCGGTCTCCGGACGGACCAGGAAGCGCTCCGCGGTGCGCTCCGGGTCGGCCCAGTACTCCCGGGCCACGCCGGCACCGCCGATGTAGATCTCGCCCACCGTCCACACCGGGCACGGCTCCAGGCGGTCGTCGAGGACGTGCAGCGTCTGGTTGGCCAGCGGCTTGCCGTACGGGATGCGCACCCACTCCGGGGGGACCTTGCCGATGGGGTAGCACACCGACCAGATGGACGCCTCGGTGGCGCCGCCCAGGCTGATCACCTCGGCGGCCGGGTACCAGGAGCGGACCGCGTCCGGCAGGGTCACCGGAATCCAGTCACCGCTGAGCAGGGCCAGCCGCAGCCGCGTCCCCTCCGGGGCGCCGGGCCGGC
The DNA here is from genome assembly GCF_011421595.1 of Streptomyces sp. YIM 98790. GTDB lineage: Bacteria > Actinomycetota > Actinomycetes > Streptomycetales > Streptomycetaceae > Streptomyces. Next base: position 14,368 of record NZ_WTLH01000130.1, read on the forward strand.
CGCTGTCCACCCAGGCCTGCATCAGGGCCGGCACCGAGTTCCAGACGGTGACGCCGTGCCGGGCGACGAGCTCGCTCCAGTGCGCCGGGTCGTGGGCCCGCTCCGGGGCGGGCAGCACCACGGCGCCGCCCGCCGCCAGGACGCCGAAGACGTCGTACACCGACAGGTCGAAGCCGAGCGCGGACAGGCCGAGCACCCGGTCGCCGGGGCCGACGCGGAACCGGGAGTTGATGTCCTGCACCGTGTTCGCCGCGCCGCGGTGGTCGATCACCACCCCCTTGGGCTGCCCGGTCGAGCCCGAGGTGAAGATCACATACGCCAGGTCCGACGGCCGCGGCCCGGTCTCCGGCGGGGCCGGGTCGGCCGCCCGGACCTCCTCGTCGGCGAAGGTCAGCACGGTCACGTCCGGCGGCCAGTCCAGCCGGTCGCGCAGCGCCGGCGAGGTCACCGCCACCCGCACCCCGCAGCGCTCCAGCAGGGAGTCCCGCCGGGCCCGCGGCCAGCCGGGGTCGATGGGCAGATAGGCCGCGCCCGAGCAGGCGGCCCCCAGCACGGCCGCGACCTGCTCCCGGCTCTTGTCCATGACGACGGCGACCAGGGTGCCGGGGACGGCGGCGCCGAGGCCGGCGAGCCGCCGGGCCAGCCGGTGCGCGTCGGCCATGAGCTGCCCGTAGGTGAGCTGCCCGTCGTCCGCGATCACGGCGACCGCGTCCGGGCTGCGCGCGGCCTGCTCGGCCACCAGCCCGCTCAGGGTGCGGGCCGGCAGGGGCGCGGCCGTGCCGTTGGCCGCGGCCCGCTCGGCCGCCTGCCACCGGGGCAGCGGGATGAGGGAGCCGGCCGTGTCCCAGCACGGCTCCTCACCGGCCAGCCGGGTGAGCAGCCCGTGGTAGGCGCCGAACATGTCGTCCAGCAGCCGGTCGGGGAAGAGCTGCTCGACCGCGTCCCAGGTGAGCAGGAGTTCGCCGTGCTCCTCGGCGACCGTGTGGTCCAGCCACACCTGCGGGGTCTGGGAGGCGGCGTGCACCAGGTCGCCGAAGACCTCCTCGTCCCGGTCCGCGACGGTGCCCGCGGCCTCTTCGGCCTCTTCGGCCTCTTCGGCCTCTACGGCGTCCGCGGCGGCCGGGTCCGGGAGGCCGCCGGGGTCCGCGGCGCCGCCGGCGGCGGGGTCCCGGGAGGTGGCACCGAGCCGGCTGGTGAACACCACCGGCATGACCGCGCCCGGCCTGCCGCCCTGCCGGCGGGCCCGTTCCCGGAGCACCCGCACCCCGCTGTAGGACAGGTGCTCCAGATCCTGCAGCAGCCGGCCGTGCAGCCGCCGGGCGCGGGCCGCGAAGGTGTCGGCGGCGCTCTCCCCGGCCCCGTCGGCGGCCAGCATGGTCAGGGAGGTGAAGTCGCNCCCGGCCCCGTCGGCGGCCAGCATGGTCAGGGAGGTGAAGTCGCCGACCACCTCGTCGATCCGCGGGTGCAGCCGCGGCCGGTTGAACAGCGTCAGATTGAGCGTCAGGGCGGGCTGCCCGGTCCACCGCCGCAGCACATCGGTGAACGCGGTCATCAGCACCGCCGACGGCGTCAGCCCGCGGGCCGCGGCGGCCCGTTTGACCGCATCCCAGCGGTCCCGGGACAGCCGGGCGGAGCGGCGGCGGAACTCCGGGACGCCGATCTGCGCGGGCTGCGCGGCCAGCGGCAGGGCGGGCGGCGGCGGCAGCTCGTCCAGGCGGCCCAGCCAGTACTCCTCGGCCCGCCGGTACGCGGCCTGCGACCGCCGGGCCCGCTCGGTCAGCACGCAGTCCCGGTAGGAGACCGGCGGCGGCTCCGGCAACCCGTCCGGGTCCCGGTAGCAGCGCCGCCAGTCCCGGTAGACGGTCTCCAGGCTGCGCCCGTCCACGATCAGCATGTCGAACCGCATGTGCAGCCGCACCCGCCGGCCGGTCAGCCGCGAGGCGCGGACCTCGAACAGCGGCCAGCGGTCGGCCGCCAGCTCGTGGCGGCGCATCTCGGCGCGGATGCGGAGCAGTTCCTCCTCCCGGGCCTGCGGGGACAGGCCACGCAGGTCGGCCACGGCGATCTCGTACGGCGGGACCTCGGGCAGCACCCGCTGGGTGCCGTCCGGCAGGACCACCGCGCGCAGCATGTCGTGCCGGGCGATCACCCGGCGCAGGGCTTCGGCGGCCCGCTCGGGATCGAGGCCGTCGCGCTCCGACTCGGCGTAGAAGTGCGTGGAGATGCCGCCCAGTTCGACGGAGGAGCTGCGGCCCATCCAGTAGGCGTGCTGGATGTCGGTGAGCGGGAACGGGTCGAACCGCTCCGCGGGCCGGGACACCAGCGGGGCCGGGCGCTCGTCCCCGGCGCGGCGCAGCAGCGCGATCAGCTCCTCCCGCCGCTGCCGCAGCCGGTCCCGCAGCTCGGCGGTGAGCGCGCCCGGCGGGGAGAGCACGTCCAGGCGGTCGTCGGCCAGCCGCAGCCTGATGCCGCGCCGGTGCAGTTCATGAAGCAGGTCCTGCGCCATGGGGGGCGTCCTCCTGTCGTCTGCTGCTGGTTGCCCGGGCTCTCCGCCCGGCGGGCGGCCGGTCGCCGGGATCACAGGGTCAGCACCTCCAGTCCGGCGTCGCCGTCCCCCTCCTCCGCGCCGCCGGTGACCAGACCGCGGGCGGCGAGCTGGGCACAGACGAGGTCCGCCGCCTCCCCGGCGGTGCCCGAGCTGAGCAGCACCCCCAGCGGCAGATCGGCGTGCAGGCCGGTGTGCAGCCACTCCCGCAGCCGCACGGCCATCAGCGAGTCGAGGCCGGTCTCGTTGAGCCGCGACCGCTCGAAGGCCGGGCGCAGCTCGGCCCGCTCCTCCGCACCGAGGCCGAGCAGTCCGGCCGTCGCGGCGAACAGCTCGTCCAGCACGGCCCGCCGGGCCGCCGCCGGGTCCCGCAGGGCCAGCCCGGCCAGCTCCGCGGCCCGCTCGGGGCCGGGCTGCGCCGGGCCGGGCAGCGGCTGCTCCCCGGCCGGGACGGCGGGTGCGCCGCCGTCCGTGGCCGGTGCCGCCGCCAGCCAGTAGCGCCGGTGCCGGAACGGGTAGGTGGGCAGATCGGTGAGGCGGGCCCCGGTGCCGGCGAAGACCGGCCGCCAGTCGACCGCGGCGCCGTGGACATGGGCCTCGGCCAGCAGGCGCAGGAAGGCAGCCGGGCCGGAGAGGCCCGGGTCCAGGGCCGCCACCCGCTCCGGGCCGGCGGCGTCCGGCCCGCCGAGGGCCTGCCCGGCGTCCGGCCCCGGCCCCA
>NZ_WTLH01000131.1 GCF_011421595.1 Streptomyces sp. YIM 98790
CAGCCAGTAGTTCTGGTGTTGGAAGGGGTAGGTGGGCAGGTCGGTGACGGTGGCGGTGGTGCCGGTGAACAACGCCGCCCAGTCCACGGTGTGCCCGCGGGTGTGGAGCCGGGCCAGCGCACCGAGCGCGGTCTCCACCTGCGGACGGTCCCGCCGCTGCAGCGCCACGAACTCCGCATCCACACACCCGGGCCCCATCGCGGTGAGCACCCCGTCCGGCCCGACCTCCACAAAGGTCCTCACCCCCTGCCGGTGCAGATACTCCAGATGATCGGCGAACCGCACCGGACGGCGGATGTGCTGCGCCCAGTACCCCGCAGAACACACCTGCCCGGCATCAACCGCCAGCGGAATGGACGGCTCCGCCGCCGTCACCGACTCCACCACCGCGGTGAACTCCTCCAGCACCGGATCCATCAACGGCGAGTGAAACGCATGACTGACCGACAACCGCCGCGTCTTGCGCCCCGCCTGGCGCAGCACACCGGCAACAGCCTGCACCCCCTCCACGGCCCCGGAGACCACCACCGAGGCCGGCCCGTTCACCGCGGCGATCGAGACCTCCCCCTCCCGGCCGCGCAGCAGCTCCTCCACCTCCGCCTCACTCGCCTGCACCGCCACCATCGNCTGGCGCAGCACACCGGCAACAGCCTGCACCCCCTCCACGGCCCCGGAGACCACCACCGAGGCCGGCCCGTTCACCGCGGCGATCGAGACCTCCCCCTCCCGGCCGCGCAGCAGCTCCTCCACCTCCGCCTCACTCGCCTGCACCGCCACCATCGCCCCGCCCGGCGGCAGCCCCTGCATCAGCCGCGCCCGGGCAGCCACCACCGTGCACGCATCGGCCAGCGAGAACACCCCCGCCACATGCGCCGCGGCCAGCTCCCCGATGGAATGACCGGTGACGAAGTCCGGCCGCACCCCCCAGGAGTGCAGCAGGCGGAACATCGCCACCTCCAGCGCGAACAGCGCCGGCTGGGTCCAGCCGGTGTCATCCAGCCCCTCACCGCTGAAGACCACCTCCTTCAGCGGCCCCGGCAACAGGGCACCAAAGGCGGCGCAGACCTCGTCAAAAGCCGCGGCGAACACGGGGAAGGAGTCATACAGCTGCCGCCCCATCCCGGCCCACTGCGCGCCCTGCCCGGTGAACAGCACCGCCAGACGGCCCTCACCGGCCACCCCGCGCACCACCCCGGGCGCGTCCTGACCCCCGGCCAGCGCCCGCAGACCCGCCACCAGCTCCCCGCGGTCACCGGCCAGCACCACCCCACGATGCTCGAACACCGACCGCGTCACCGCCAGCGACAACGCCACATCCGGCACCGGCACACCCCCGCCACCGGACTCCTCACCCAGCCAGGACACCAACCGCCCCGCCTGAGCCCGCAACGCCTCCCCCGACCGCCCCGACACCACCACCGGCACCGGAAACACCACGGGGGCGGATGCGGGTTCCGGGTCCGGTGACGGGTCCGGTTCAGGGGCGTGCGGGGGAGCCTCTTCGAGGATGAGGTGGGCGTTGGTGCCGCTGATCCCGAAGGAGGAGACGGCGGCCCGCCGGGGGCGTCCGGTCTGCGGCCACGGCCGTGTCTCGGTCACCAGCTCCACCGACCCGGCCGACCAGTCCACCGCGGGCGTGGGCCGGTCCACATGCAGGGTCCTGGGCACCAGCCCGTGCCGCATGGCCATCACCATCTTGATCACACCGGCCACCCCGGCCGCGCCCTGGGTGTGCCCGATGTTCGACTTCAGCGAGCCCAGCAGCAGCGGCCGGCCCTCCGGCCGGGACCGGCCATAGGTCGCCAGCAGCGCCTGCGCCTCGATCGGATCACCCAGCGTCGTCCCTGTCCCGTGCGCCTCCACCACATCGATCTCGGCGGCGGAGAGGCCGGCGTTGGCCAGCGCCTGGCGGATCACCCGCTGCTGGGACGGGCCGCTCGGTGCGGTCAGGCCGTTGGAGGCGCCGTCGGAGTTCACCGCGCTGCCCCGGATCACCGCCAGCACCGGCAGCCCGCGCCGCCGGGCCTCCGACAGCCGCGCCAGCACCAGCATCCCCACGCCCTCGGAGAAGCCGGTGCCGTCCGCGGCCGCCGCGAACGCCTTGCACCGCCCGTCCGGCGCCAGCCCCCGCTGCCGGGAGAACTCCACGAAACCGCCCGGCACCGGTATCGCCATCGCGCCACCGGCCAGCGCCAGCGAGCATTCGCCGTTGCGCAGCGCGGTGACCGCGTGGTGGATCGACACCAGCGAGGACGAGCAGGCCGTGTCCATGCTGACCGTCGGCCCCTCCAGGCCGAGCACGTAGGAGATGCGGCCGGAGGCGACGCTGGTCAGCATCCCGGTCATCGCATAGCCCTCGGTGCCCGTCGACGCCGAGTCGACCGTGGAGTCGTAGCCGGTGTACATGACGCCGACGAACACCCCGGTGTCGCTGCCGCGCAGCGAGCGCGGGTCCATGCGTGCCCGCTCGATGGCCTCCCAGGTGGTCTCCAGCAGCAGCCGCTGCTGCGGGTCCATCGCGAGGGCCTCCCGCGGCGAGATCCCGAAGAACGCCGAGTCGAAGCCCTTGATGTCGCTGAGGAACCCGCCCTCCCGGGCGGAGAACTTGCCCGTCGCGTCGGGGTCCGGGTCGTACATGCCCTCCACGTCCCAGCCCCGGTCGGCGGGGAACTCGGTGATCGCGTCGACGCCGTCGGCGGCCAGTTGCCACAGCTCCTCGGGCGTGGACACGTCGCCGGGGTAGCGGCAGCCCATGCCGAGGACGGCGATGGGTTCGGACCGGCTCGACTCCAGCTCCTCGACCCGCGCCCGGGCCTTCTGCAGGTCGGCGGTGACCCACTTCAGGTAGTCGAGGAGCTTTCCGTCCCTGCTCATCTGGTCACCGCTCATTTGGACACCGCCCGGATCGAGTTCTCCAGTCCCGTCGCGGGACCCTGTTTCTCCAGCACCGACGAGCCGAGCCGCCCCGCCAGGTACAGCGCGAGGTGCAGCCGGAGATGGTCCTCCCGCAGGGACCGCCCGAGCAGCTGCTCCGCCTTCTTCACCCGGTACACCACGGTGTTCTTCGCGATGTGCAGGTGCTTGGCCGTGATCGCCACGCCCCGCTCGTTGTCCAGCAGGCACCGCACGGTCTCCCGCAGCGCGGCCATGGTCCTGTTGTCGGCGGCCAGCGGGCCGAGTTCCCGGCGGACGAAGTCGGCGGCGGCCTCGGCGTCGTTGCCGAGCAGGATCACCAGCTCCAGATCGCCGTAGTCGCACAGCCGGGACGGACCGGGCTCGGTGGTGCGGCCGACCCGCTCCGCGGTGACCGCCTGCTCGTGGGAACGGGTGAAGCCCGCCACCCCGTCGCCCGGCAGCCCGGACGCGACGTGGATGTGCGGGGGCAGGTCCACGGGCTTGCCGGACCGCCGCAGCTCCTCCGGGTGGCCGGTGGCCCTGCCGCCCCACGCCCACAGCCGCCCGGGGCCCGCGGGCAGCAGCAGCATCGAGGAGCAGCCGGCCTGGTCCAGCAGGCGCAGCGCCGTGGTCTCCAGTTCCCGGCTGCTGTCCGGGGTGATCTCCTCCTGCCACAGGACCAGCGCGAGGTGGTGCAGCGTCAGGTCGTACCCCAGCCGCCGCATGGTGCTTCTGGTGTCGACCGGCTTGCCCTTGAGGATCGCGGACACCAGCTCGAAGCGCTCGCCCACGGACCCGGCGAACCAGCGGCTGCGCTCGGCGGCGAACTTCTCGGTCACCGCGGCCGAGAGGGTCTCCATCCCCTCGAACAGGTCGGCCGAAATGGACCGCATCATGGCCGGCTGGTCCTCGGTGGGGGTCACCGCCTCGCAGAACTCGAACAGCTCGCGGGTGAAACGCGCGTGTGTCGCCCGCACGTAACGGAGCAGGAGGTCGACGGTCGTGTTGTCCGAGATGCGCTCGCGAATGGCATTCGTGAGTTCGGCGGAAAGCAGTCCGGGCATGGCTCGCGCGCCGCTGAGCCGTAACACGACCCACAGCGCCGTCGCCTCGGCGAGCCGCGTTTCGCTGAAGGAGTTCCGGTCGAGGCGGGGGAACGGCTCCCCGGCCAGCTCGGCCAGCAGCAGGCGGCTGTTCTCGATTGCCCAGCCCGTTGCTCCCGAACCGACACGGACGACGACCTCCTCGACCAGCTGTGGGTTTGTTGCCGGAAGGTGGAGTACGGAATCGTCGGCGGGGCGCAGCAGGTGCAGCAGGGAATGGGTGGATGTGATGGGTGGCTGCGCAGAAATAGTGGCGTGTGATATCGGGTAGCGGGACAACGAGTAGCCTCCCTACCGGAAAGTGGACGCGACTGGGTGTCGGCAGCCTGACACGGTTTCCGCGGCGGTGGGTAATCACCCGGTAACTGCGTTCACGTTGCGGGATTACCGGGCGGTGGGCGGACGCGGCCGGCTCGCCCGCGCGTCCTGCGCGGCGCAGGACGCGCAGGACGCCAAGGAGGGCCGGGCGCCGTACCGGCGCCCGGCCCCGGTGCCGTGGCCGCCGCTCACCGGCCTTCCGGTACGCGCAGGCCGGCGGGGAGGGAAGGCGCCGCCCCCGGGGGGCCGCTCCGGTCCGCGGCGGCCGGCCGGTGCCGTCCGAAGCGCCGCACCAGCGGCACCTCCACGCACCGGTACAGGACCCAGGAGCACAGCACCACCACCGCGAGCAGGACGAGAACCAGCAGTGAGCCGGTGAACAGCGAGAACGTCCTGGTGGGGCCCATCAGCTCGGCGGCCGTCACGATGATGATCCAGTGCACCATGTAGAACGCGAAGGAGATCTCGCCCAGGAACACCATCGTCGGCCTGCGGAACACCGAGGCGGCGCCCTGCCGGTCCGCGACCGCGGCGGCGGCGATGAGGGGCGCGGTCCACACCGACGCCACGCCGCCCGTGCCCGCCAGGTACGGTTCGTACTGGGCGAGCACATATCCGGCGACGGCAAGGGCGAAGGCGGGTGCCAGGCCGAGGCCCGGCCACCGGCCCGATGCGACGATTCTCGCCAGGAGAATGCCCAGGACGAATTCGAGCGCGCGGACCGGCGGGAAGAAGTACACGAACCACACCTGGGTGAACGACGCCTCGCCCGCCACGCCGAATGCGGGAAGGCGCGGCTGGTCGTTCACCAGGAATGTGGCGACCAGGAACATTCCGGCGATCAGCGCGAGCACCGCCGCGACCGCCCCCCACAGCCACTCCTCGCGGATCCGGCGCAGCAGGGGCAGCAGGGCCGGGAAGGAAAGGTAGAAGAACAACTCGCAGGCCAGCGACCAGCTCACCCCGTTGACCGCCGAGGTGGTCTGGATGTCCGGGAACCACGACTGCACCAGGGCCAGGGACGCGAACCAGTCGACCACGCGGGTGGGCCGGTCCGTGCTGAGCACCAGGATCGCCGCCAGGCCGAAGGTCACCAGGTGCATCGGGCCGATCTTCACCAGGCGGCGGCGCCAGAACGAACGCGGCGTGTCGTCCGGCCGGGCGGTCCAGGTCAGGACGAAGCCGCTGAGGATGAAGAAGAAGCCGACGCCGTAGGAGCCGGCGAGGGTGAACATCTCTCTCAGCTCCGTCCCCGTGTCACCGGGGACGAGCTGGGTGTACCACAGGATGTGGGTGGCGAAGACCATCAGGGCCGCCACGAACCGGAGTCCCGTGAGCGACGGCAGCCGGGACGGTTCTCCGGGCGCGGGGGTCTGCGTACGGCCCGTCTCCCTCGGGCCCGTTCCCCGGGTCACCATGTGAGCACCCGGGACGGGCGTGAATACGGCCGGGAAGAGGGGGAAGCGAGCGATTGCTGAGCGGGAATATCGGCATGTGTTATCGGGTAGCGGGACAACGAACAGCCTCCCTACCGGAAAAGAGGACGCGACTGGGTGGCCGCAGCTTTCCACGGTTCCTCAGGCGGCCGGTAATTCTCCGGTAACTGTGTTCTGCCGGCGGAATTACCGGGCGGTGGGCGGCGGCGGCCGGCCTGCGGGGTATCCTGCGTTCCGCGGTCCACTGATCGGCAGTGATGAAGTGATGAGGAGTGCCTCGTGACGAAGTCGGCCACACAGGGCGTGGGGATCGGTGCCGGGGCCGGCACGGTGCCGTGGGTGCTGTCCGGGCGGAGCGCGGCGGGGCTGCGCGCCCAGGCCACGCGCCTGCTGTCCCGGCTGGAGGCGGACCCGGCGCCGGCCGCCGCCGACGACCTGGCCCGGGTGGGCCGGTCGCTGGTGGCCGCGGGCGCGGCCCACGAGCACCGGGCCGTGGTGCTGGGGCGCGACCGTGCGGAACTGCTCGGCGGGGTGCGTGCGCTCGCCGAGGGCCGTACGGCGTCGAACGTGGTCAGCGGGCGGGCGGCCCGGCAGGCGCAGGCGGCCGCCGGGCCGGTGCTGGTGTTTCCCGGCCAGGGCACCCAGTGGGCGGGCATGGCCGTGGAACTGCTGGACACCTCACCCGTGTTCGCCGGGGCGGTCCGGGACTGCGAGGAGGCGCTGTCGCNCGTGGAACTGCTGGACACCTCACCCGTGTTCGCCGGGGCGGTCCGGGACTGCGAGGAGGCGCTGTCGCCGTACCTGGACTGGTCCCTGGAGGCGGTGCTGCGCGGCGCGGCGGGAACCCCGCCGCTGGACCGGGTGGACGTCGTGCAGCCGGTGCTGTTCTCGGTGATGCTGTCGCTGTCCCGGCTGTGGCGCCGGTTCGGCGTCGAGCCGGGGGCGGTGGTGGGCCACTCCCAGGGCGAGATCGTGGCGGCGCACGTGGCGGGCGCGTTGCCGCTGCCGGACGCGGCGCGGATCGTCGCACTGCGCAGCCAGGCGCTGATGAAGATCCGCGGCCGTGGCGAGATGCTGACCGTGATGGCGCCCACCGACCGGGTGCGGACGATGCTGGCCGACTGGGACGGCGTGCTGTCCGTGGCCGCGGTGAACGGTCCGGCCACCATGACGGTGTCGGGCGAGGTGACCGCGATGGCGGAGTTCGGAGCCGCGCTGTCCGCGGCCGGGATGATGCGCTGGCAGGTGCCGGGCGTGGACTTCGCCGCGCACTCCGCGCACGTGGAGGACCTGCGGCAGACCCTGCTCGACCTGGCCTCCGGGATCAGGCCGGTCCACGGTGACGTGCCGTTCTACTCGACGGTGACCGGGGCGCGCATCGACACCGACCGGCTGGACGCCGAGTACTGGTACCGCAACCTGCGCCAGACGGTCAGGTTCGACGATGCCGTCCGCTCCCTGATCGCCGACGGCCACACCCTCTTCATCGAATGCAGCGCACAGCCGGTGCTCACCGTCGGGATGCAGGACACCGCCGAGGAACTCGGCCGCCCGGCCGCGCTGCTGGCGACACTGCGCCACGAGGACGGCGGAATGGGGCGGTTCCTCACCGCGCTGGCCGAAGCCCACGTGCACGGCGCCACGGTCGACTGGACGCCGGCCCTCGGCTGAGGGCCCGATCCGGCCCTGTCTCCCGGTGACGTCTCCCGGTGAAGTCTCGCGGTGACGTCTCCCGGTGAACGGGGCCGGATACGCGCTCGGCCGGCTCAGTCGACCTCCAGCCCCATGGTGCGGAGCTTCGGCTCGATGACCACCCGGCAGTACGGCTCGGAACGGTTCTTGCTGTAGAAGTCCTGCTGCTCGGAATCCGCCTCGAAAAACTGCTCGTACGGCCGGAGGTCGGTCACGATGTCCCGGCCGAGTTCCTGCCGTACCAGATGCATGACCTTCTCGGAACGCACACGCTGTTCCTCGCTGGCGTAGAAGACCGTCGAGTGGTAGATGGAGCCGCGGTCCGCGCCGCTCTGGTTCGGCTTGGTCGGGTCATGACTCCGGAAGAACAGGGTCAGGATCTCTTCGAGGGAGATCTGGTCCGGCCGGAACGTCAGCTGTACCGCCTCGACGAATTTCTGCGGGTTGAGCCCGTAGCGCTGGTAGTCCTCGTAGTTGGGCGGCGGTCCGTGGTCCCCGGCGAATCCCGCCACGCTGGAGACGATCCCCGGGGTCCGGCGCGCCACCGCGTCGAAGGACCAGAAACAGCCGGGGCCGAGCGTCAGAGTCTCGGTATTCCCGTCTAAGGACATTTCCTCGGTCACCGGAACCTCTCCAGATTCTCGTCCGTATTCCGCGTTTCCGCATTCTGTGCCGATCGTAGTGGGACGGGGGCCCGCCGAGCCAGTGGCAGGTCCCGGACGGGGGCGTGCCGGAGCGGCTGCCGGCATGCCCCCGCGCCGCGCCCCGCCGGGCCGTGGCCCGTGGTCCGTGTGCCGGCGTCGGTTTTGCGCCGGAGCGGGGGAGCCGGGGCGGGGCGGCTTCACGGGACATAGCGGGACGAGGGCGCCGGCCCGCGGGCCGTCCGGGGAGGGGGCCGGCAGGCCGGCCCCGGAGGGCCGGGCCTCCTTCCGCACCGCCTTCGGCGTCCCCGGCGCAGGTGGGGCCCGGAGGGCGGCGGAGCCCCGCGGGGCGCCGCCGGGGGAACGGGGCCGCAGCGGCGGAATGTGGCCCTGATCGGGAACGCCGAGTCCGCCTATCATCACGGAGGTTGAGCCTTCAATCATCTCCTGGGTTCGCCACCGTCCCCCCTGTCCCCGGGCCATGTCGCCCTTTCCGGAGGAGGTTCCATGCACGGCGAAACGTTGGACTATCTGGTGGTGGGCGGCGGTCCGGCAGGGCTTCAGCTGGGTCAGCTGCTGCAGGCCGCGGGCCACCGTTACCGGATTCTCGAAAGCGGAAGAACCCCCGGTACCTTCTTCCGCACCTATCCCCGGCACCGGAAGCTCATCTCCATCAACAAGATCCACACCGGTACCGACGACCCGGAGCTGAGGCTCCGGATGGACTGGAACTCACTGCTGTCCCCGGACCCGGAACTGCTGTTCCCGCGGTACAGCGAACGCTACTTCCCGCACGCCGACGACCTGGTACGGTATCTCGCCGACTTCGCCGAGGCGTTCAAGCTGGACATCGCCTACGACACCCGCGCCGTGCGGTTACGCCGGGACGGCGACGCCCCGGACGCCGGATTCGTGGCCACCGACCAGCGCGGCACGGAACACCGTGGCCGGCGGCTGATCGTGGCCACCGGGGTGTCGCGGTCCCACATTCCCCCCATCCCCGGCATCGAGACCGCCGAGCAGTACGCCACCGTGACGGTGGACCCGGAGGACTTCACCGACCAGCGCGTGCTCATCCTCGGCAAGGGCAACTCGGCGCTGGAGACCGCCGACAACCTCATCGAGACCGCCGCCGTGATCCACGTGGCCGGCCCGCACTCCGTCCGCATGGCCTGGAACACCCACTACGTCGGGCACCTGCGCGCGGTCAACAACAACTTCCTCGACACCTACCAGCTCAAGTCCCAGAACGCCCTGCTGGACGGGCACGTGCTGGCCATCGAGCGTGACGCCGCAGGACGGTACCTGGTGCGGTTCTCCTTCACCCGCGCCGAGGAGACCGTGAAGGAACTGCGCTACGACCGGGTGATCGTGTGCACCGGCTTCGGCTTCGACGCCTCCCCGTTCGATCCCGGGTGCCGCCCCGACCTGGTCATCGACGACCGGTTCGCCGCGCTCACCCCCGCCTACGAGTCGGTCAACGTACCCGGCCTGTATGTCGCCGGCACCCTGATGCAGCAGCGCGACTTCAAGAAATCGACGGGCGGCTTCATCCACGGCTTCCGCTACGCCGTGCGCGCCCTGTCCCGCATCCTCGACGAGCGCCACCACGGCCGCCCCTGGCCCGGCCGGACACTGCCGGCGGTCCCGGAAGCGCTGGCCGACGCCGTGGTGGAACGGGTCAACCGCACCTCGGCGCTGTGGCAGCAGTTCGGCGTCCTCGGCGACCTGCTGGTGTTCGGCCCCGGCGGGGAGGTCCGGTACCACGAGGAGGTCCCGGTCGAGTACGCCCCCCTCAGCCCCGTCACCCGGGGCCGGGACTACGTCACGGTCACCCTGGAGTACGGCCCGGACCACGACAAGGTCGACCCCTTCGACATCACCGTGCGCCGCGTCGCGCAGAACTCGGCCGACGACGCGTTCGACGCCTCCTACCTGCACCCGGTGATCCGTCACTGGCGGGACGGCGAACTCCTCGGCGTCCACCACATGGCCGAGAACCTGGAGAACGAGTGGAACGACCCGCGGGTCCACCACGCCCCCCTGGCCGGGTTCTTCGCGGCCGCGCCCGGCCGGCCGGCGGCGGGCGCGGGGGTGTGACGCCGTGCTGCTGAACCTCCGCGACTTCGAGACCGCGGCCCGGGAGAAACTCGACCCGGTGCACGCCGACTTCATCGCCGGCGGCGCCCGGGACGAGATCACCGTACGGGAGAACGAGGCCGCGTTCGCCCGGCTGCGGCTGCTGCCCCGGGTGCTGCGCGACACCTCCCGGCGCGCCCTGGGCGTCACCCTGCTCGGGGACCGCAGCGCCATGCCGGTGCTGCTCTCGCCCACCGCGTTCCACAAGCTCGCCGCCCCGGAGGGCGAGCGGGCCACGGCCCGGGCCGCCGCCGCCACCGGCGTGATCATGATCGTGTCCATGGCCTCCACGGTCTCCGTGGGGGACATCGCCGCCGCCGCGCCCGCAGCCCCCCGCTGGTTCCAGCTCTACCTGCAGCCCGACCCGGAGATCACCGACGCCCTGGTGCGGCGGGCGGCCGACGCCGGATGCAGCGCTCTGGTGGTCACCGTCGACTCCCCGGTGCTGGGCGCCGGTGAACGCAACCGGCGCAACGGCTTCCACGACCTGCCGCCCGGCATGCGCTGCGAGAACCTGGCCGGCCTGCGCGACGGCGAGCCCGGGCACGTCCGGCAGATCGTCATGTCGCCGGAACTCACCTGGGAGCACATCGACCGGCTGCGCGCCACCACGTCGCTGCCCGTGCTGCTCAAGGGCGTGCTGCACCCGGACGACGCCCGGGAGGCGGTGCGGCGCGGCGTCGACGGGCTGCTGCTGTCCAACCACGGCGGCCGGCAGCTCGACACGGTCCCCGCCACGATCGACCTGCTGCCCGGGATCGCCGCCGCCGTGGCCGGCCGGATTCCGGTCGTGCTGGACGGCGGGGTGCGGCGCGGCACCGACGTGGTGAAGGCGCTGGCCCTGGGCGCGACCGCGGTCGGCATCGGCCGCCCGGTGATGTGGGCGCTGGCCGAGGGCGGCGAGAAGGGCGTGCGGCGGATGCTGGAGCTGCTGCGCGAGGAGATCGACGACGCGCTGGCGCTGTGCGGCGCCACCGGCCCGGCCGCCCTGCCGCCCGGCCTGGTGTACCGCCGGGAGCAGCCGTGACGGCCCCGGTGCTGGCCGCGGTCGCGGCCGTGGCGGCCATGGTCTCGCTGCCGTACTGGCTGCCCCCGGTGGTGGTGGCGCTGCGGGTGCGGGTGTTCGCCCGGGTCAACGGCGAGGAGGGCATCACCGCCCCCGGCCGGGAGGTGCCCGCCGAGGAGTTCCGGACGGTGTACGGGCACCCGGCGGCCAACGGCCGCAGCCGGGGCGCCGCCCTGTCCGACCTGTTCTGGTACTGGCTCTCGCCCGGCCCCGAGGTGCACCAGGAGCACCTGGAGCCGGGGCCCCGCTACGACGACGTGGCCCGCACCACCCGCCGCATCCTGGCCGGGCCGTCCCGCGAGGAGTGGGCGGAGCTGACCGCCCGCTGCACCCGGCAGGTCCTGGACGAACTGGCCGGGCCGGACGGCGCCGCCCGGAACCGGGTGCGCACCGTGCGGCTGCGGGACATGATGATGCCGGTCTGGGCCGGGGTGTACTACGAGGCGGTGTTCCGCGAGCCCTGCCCGCGCCCCGTCCGCGAACTGATCACCGGCCATGCCGACGACGTGGTCAGCGCGCTGAAGTGCACCGGCCTGCGCCACATGGACCGCCGGCAGCGGCTCACCGCGTACCTGCGGGAACGGCTGGCCGGCGGCCCGCCGCCCGTGCCGCTCCCGGCCACGCTCACCGCACACGAACAGGCGCTGTACCTCCAGGGCACCTTCTTCAACACCGCCGTGGTGCAGATGTCCGAGGCGATGGCGCACCTGCTGCTGGCCCTGGCCACCCACCGGCCGGTACAGGACCGCCTGCTGTCCGGTGAGGCGCAGGACGACTACCTGGACCGCGTCGTGGACGAGACGCTGCACCACTTCCCGCTGTTCGGCATCGCCCACCGGATCACCACGGGGGAGATCCACCGGCCGGGCCGGGAACCCGTCCCGGCCGGGTCCGTACTGCTGTTCAACTACCCCGAGTACCACCGCTCCGGAACCCCGGGGGGCGGCACCGGACACCGCCCGTTCGACCCGGACCGGTGGCTGTCCCCGGACACCCGCCCGGCCGCGTACATCCCGTTCGGGGTGACCGCCAACCGCCCCTGCCCGGCCCGCGGCTTCGCGGTGCTCACCATGCGGGTGGCCGCCCGCGAGGTGCTGCGCCGCTACCGGCTGGAGTCCTCGGCCGAGCACACCCGGTCGCTGCCCAGCCGCGGCCCCTGCCTGCTGGTGCCGCGCACCGGCGCGGTGGCCTGGGGCCCGGTACGGCGGCGGGTCCGGCTGGAGCGGCTCCGGCTGGCCGACCGCTGGGCAGCCGTGCCGCGCAGCCTGACCCAGCTCGCCCTGGGCTCCTACATGGTGTGGGACGCGCGGCGGCAGGGCTTGTGCCGGAACTACTTCGCCGACGCACCGCCGGCACCGCGCCGTCCGCGCGGGGCGGCCGGTGATCCGGGAGGGGGCAGCCGACGATGACGCCTGCGGAGCTGGCACCCGCCTTCTTCCTCGCCGCCGTCGTGATCCTGCTGACCTGCCGGCTGGTCGCGCTGGCCGTGGGCCGTTTCGGGCAGCCACCGGTGGTCGGCGAGATGATCGCCGGGGTGCTGCTGGGCCCCTCCCTGTTCGGGCTTGTCGCGCCGGGCGTCTGGGCCGGCGTGTTCCCGCCGGACCTGAAACCGGTGCTGTACGTGGCGGGGCAGATCGGCCTGGTGGCGCTGATGTTCCACGCCGGCCACCAGTTCCGGGCGCACGCCGGGCGCGGCCTGGCCGGTACGGCCGTGGCGGTGTCCTCGGCAGGGGTGATCGTCCCGCTGCTGCTGGGCGGCGGCCTGGCACTGGCGGCGCACGGCCGGGCCGGCATCTTCGTGGACGGCGTGCCGGTGTGGGTGACGGCGGCGTTCACCGGTGTCACCCTGACGGTCACCGCGTTCCCGATGCTGGCCCGCATCATCACCGAGCGCGGGCTGACCGGGTCCCGGCACGGGACGCTGGCCATGGCCTCGGGCGCCACCGACGACGTGGTCGCCTGGATCCTGCTGGCCGGAGTGCTGAGCGCGGCCTCCGCGCAGGCCGGGCCGGTGCTGACGGCGGTGGGCGGCTCGGTGCTGTTCGTGGCCGTCCTGGCCACGCTCGGCCGCCGCCTGCTGCGCTGGGCGAACACCCGGCCGGGCCTCCGCGACGAGACCCGGCTGCTGGTCACGGTCGCGGTGCTGTTCTGCGCGGCCTGGTTCACCGACGTCATCCAGCTGTACGCGGTCTTCGGCGCCTTCTGTGTGGGCATGGCCATGCCCCGGGGAGAGACGGCGGAGCGGGTGGTGCGGAGCACGCAGCCCGTGACCCAGGTGGTGTTCCTCCCCATGTTCTTCGTCTACTCCGGCCTGAACACCGAATTCGAGGTGTTCGCCGACCCGGGGGTGCTGATGTTCGGCGTGGCGGCGGTGGTCCTGGCCGTCGCCGGCAAGTTCGGCGGCTGCTGGGCGGCGGCCCGGCTGCGCGGGGAACCGGGGACGGTGGCGCTGCGGGTCGGCGTGCTGATGAACGCCCGCGGTCTGATGCAGCTCATCGCCCTCAACATCGGCCTGGAGGCCGGCATCGTCAGCCAGGAGCTGTTCGCCGCCCTGGTGCTGGTGGCGCTGGTGACCACGGTGATGACCGTACCGGTGCTGAACTGGCTGGACCGCCGGGACGCCCGGTCCCGCCCGCCGGCCGTCGGCCCGCCCGCCCGTGAGACCGAGACGGTGACGACATGACCGCCACCCCGCCGGCCGCCGCTCCGCCCACCGGCGCCGAGGCCCTGGTCGCGCAGCTCGCCCGGGAGGGCGTCCGGCACGTGTTCGGCGTGCCGGGCGTCCAGCTCGACCACGTGCTCGACGCGCTCGCCCGCCACCGGGACGCCGGCGGGCCCGTCCGCTACCTGGCCGCGCGGCACGAGCAGGGCGCCGCCCACATGGCGGAGGCGTACTCCCGGACGACCGGCCGCCCCGGGGTGTGCCTGGTGGTGCCCGGCCCCGGCGTGCTGAACGCCCTGCCGGCCCTGGCGACCGGCTACGCCTGTTCGTCGCCGGTGCTGTGCGTCGCGGCGGACATCCCGTCCACGCTGGCCGGGAAGGGCCTGGGCATGCTGCACGAGATCCCCGGCCAGGACGGCCACCTGGCAGGGGTCACCACCTGGTCGGCGCGGGCCTCGGCCCCCGGGGACATCCCCCGGCTGGTGCGCGAGGCGGTCCGGCGGTCCCGGTCCGGCCGCCCCCGCCCGGTCGCCCTGACCGTCCCCGCCGACCTCCTGGCCGCCCCCGCGGACGGCCCGCCCGGAGACCTGCCCGACCAGGCCACTCCGGCGCACGCCCCGGAGGACACGGTCCCGGAGGAGACCCTCGCCCGGGCCGCGGCCCTCCTGCGCACCGCCCGGCGCCCGGTCCTCTACGCCGGCGGCGGGGTGCTCGCCGCCCGCGCCGGCGCGGCCCTGACCGCCCTGGCCGAGGCCCTGGAAGCGCCGGTGGTGACCAGCCGCAACGCCGGCGGTGCCATCCCCGCCGGGCACCGGCTGGCATTCCCCGGACTGGCCGCGCCGCGGCTGCTGCCCGCGGCCGACGCGGTGCTGGTGGTGGGCAGCCGGTTCGTCACGCCCCGCGGCCGGGCCCTGCCCACCGCGCCGGGCGCCCGGGTGGTCCTGGTCAACGCGGACCCGGCGGACCTGGGCCCGCCCCGCCGCGCGGATCTCGCGGTGCTCGCCGACGCCCGCCGGGCGCTCGACGGCATCCGCGCCGCCCTGCCGCCCGCCGCGCCCTCCGGCTGGGACGCCGGCGAACTGGCGGCCGTACGCGACCGGTGCGCGGAGCAGGTGCGGTCCGTGGAACCGCAGTGGTCCTTCGTGCGGGCCCTGCGCGAGGCCATCCCGGAGGACGGGTTCCTGGTCAACGAGCTGACCCAGGTGGGCTATCTGGCGGCCGTCGGCTACCCGGTGCACCGGCCGGGGACGTTCCTGACACCCGGCTACCAGGGCACCCTCGGCTACGGCTACCCCTCCGCCCTCGGCGTCAAGGTCGGCAACCCGGAGCGGGCCGTCGTCTCACTCAACGGCGACGGCGGATTCTGCTGGAACGCCCAGGAACTGGCGACGGCCCGCAGGTACCGGATCGCGGTGACGGCGGTCGTCTTCAACGACCACGCCTACGGCAACGTCCGGCGGATCCAGGCGGACGAGTTCGGCGGCCGGTTCATCGGCAGCGAACTGACCAGCCCCGACTTCGTGCGCTTCGCCGAGTCCTTCGGCGTTCCCGCCGCCCGGGCCCGCACCCCCGGCGACCTCGCCGGCGTCCTCAAGGACGCCCTCGCCGAGCCCGGACCCTCCCTGATCGAGGTCCCGGTGGGCGAGATGCCCAGTGTCTGGCCCCTCCTGCTGGGCGGCACCCCGGGCTCGGTACGGACCTGACCGGCCGGCCCCCGGGACGGGCGGGGGCGGGAGACGGAACATGGTTGAGTCTTGGACAACTCCTCGTGTACATCGCAGAGTTACCTGACGGCTACGGTGAACTCCGAGGCTGGCCCGGCACCCCGCGCCGGCCGCCCCAGGATGGAGCAGACCCCCAGATGCTCTCACCCCGTCCCGCCCCGGAGGAGCACCTGCGCCAGGACGAACAGTTCCTGCGGGCCGTGCTCGACCAGCACCGATCGCGCCTGCTGCACTACGTGCACCGCCTCACGGGCGACCTCCACCGGGCGGAGGACGTGGTGCAGGAGGCACTGGTCCGGGTCTGGCTGACGCAGGCCCGCACCCCGCTCCCGGCGGACCGGGTAGCCCCCTGGCTGCACCGGGTGGCCCGCAACCTCGCCGTGGACGCCCACCGCCGGGACCGCAGCGTGCCCATGGGCATGCTGCCCCCGGAGCTGCTGCAGCGCGCGGACGGCACCGACGTCGCCGACACCGTGGCCACCCGGCAGGTGGTGCGGCGCGCGCTCTCCCGCCTCAGCCCCGAACACCGCGACGCCGTGGTCACGGTGCTGCTGCACGATCTCTCCGGCGCCGAGGCGGCCCGCGCGCTCGGCGTACCGGCAGGCACCGTCAAGTCCCGCCTCCACTACGCGCTGCGGGCCCTGCGCCGCGACCTGGAGCGGGCCGGCGGCGGATCCGCCGACCGGCGGCGCCCGGACGCCCGGCACGGCGCCGTCCGCATCCCGCAGCGGGGGGCGGCATGAGGAACACCGACCCCTTCGCCTGGTTCACCGAGCACCGCGACACCATCTTCCGCTGGTGCGGCATCACCGGCGTGCTGCTCGTGCTCTTCCTGCTGCTGAGCCGGCAGGTGCGGCGGCACGGCGGCTGGCGGGTGGCGGGCGCCCGGCTGCGCCGGGAGACCGCCGTCACCGCGCTCGCCTTCACCGCCCCGCTGCGCGCCTGGCTGCGCTACCGGCGCTCACTGCGCCTGCTCACCGCCCTGCTGGGCGATCCCGCGCTGTGGCGGGACTGCGAACGGGCGCTGCTCACCGTCCGGGACGCGGCCGGTCCGGCGGCCCGGCCCTACGCGGTCCTGGCGGACGCCGCAACGGTGTGGGTGCTGCTGGCCGGTCCGGCCGGGGGGCCGGCGGCCCTGCGGCCACCCGAGCCCTGGTTCGAGGAGCCCGGCGACCCCGGCGTCTGGGGCATCGGCCGGGCCGGCCTGCCCGCCGTCGCCCCGGCGGCCGGCGGGCCCTGCCCCGTGCTCGTCGCGCTCGGCGAGCAGGACCGGGCCTGCGCCTTCCTCGACCTCGCCGCCGGACCGCGGATCACCGCGGTCGACGGAGACGAGCACAACCGCCGGATGCTGACGCAGGCGCTCGCCGCGCAGCTCGACGCCCGGCTGCCGCGCGGCCTGGTGACCGTGGCGGCCGGGGTGCACCCCCGGTACCCGGGAATGCCGCTGCGCGACGCCTACCGTGCCGCCCGCGCCGCGGCGGCGGCCGCCGCGGACGGGTCCCGGTCCGGGACCGGGACCGGGACCGGGGAGAGTGCCGGGGCGCTGCCCGCGGTACTGGCCGCCCCGGAACTCCCCGACCCGCTGCCTCCGGAACTTGCGGCCCCGCCCGGCCGGGCGGCGGCGCCGCGGGTGCTGGTCACCGGCCGCGGCCGGGGGCATGTGCGGTATGTGCCGGTGGACCGCTACGGCCGGGCCGCCGTCGCCGGAACCCCGCTGCTCACCGAGGCCGCCGCGCTCGGCCGGGCGGTGGCGCGGACGCTGCGCCGCTTCCC
>NZ_WTLH01000132.1 GCF_011421595.1 Streptomyces sp. YIM 98790
AGCCGCCGGGCGGCGGTCGTCATGGCGGGCCAGCCGGCCACGGACAGCAGCCGGCCCAGGCCGTCCAGCCGGGCGGCGGCCCGGTGGCGGGCGGCCTCGCCGACGGAGACCGGGGCCCCGGCCGCGGCGCGTGCCCATGGCCGGGACCAGAACGGCGGGCCGGGCAGGGGTGTCCCGCGGAGCGCCGAGACGTCCGCCTCGGCATGCTGGATCACGTCGCCCTGGAGGGTGAGGCGGAGGACGAGGCCGGGGGGCCAGTCGCTGAGCAGCGGCCCGAGGGGGACGTGCAGCCGGTCCAGGGCCAGCCCGTCCCGGTCCGGCCCGGTCTCCGCCATCGGCAGCCCCGCGGGCATCTCCATCCCCCCGTGCCCCCCGTGGTCCTCGTGCCCCTCATGCTGCTCGTGCCCGCCATGCTGCTCGTGCCCGCCGTGGCCCTCCCGGCCCCCGCCTTCACCCCGCCCGTGCCCCTCCTGCCCCTGCTGCCCCTGGTGCCCCTGGTGCCCCTGCTGCCCCTGCTGCTCCTGCTGCTCCTGGTTCTCCTGGTGCTCCTGGTGTTGCTGATGTTGCTGACGCCCCTGACCGCCGTCTCCGTCACCGTCACCGTGCCCCCGCTGCTTCCCGGGGCCCTCGCCGCTCTCACCGCTCGGGACTCCCTGCGGCCGGGGCTCCTCCTGCCACGCGGCCGGGTCGGCCAGCCGGGACCGGGCCGTCTCGACGACCTCCGCCACCTCCCCCGCGGTCCGCGCCTGCACGCGCACCCGCGGCGCCGGGGTGTCCCGCCACAGCCGGTCCACCGCCGCCCGCAGCACCGGATGGCCGACGGGCCCGGCCACCAGCACCACATCGGCCGCCGCCGGGGTGAGCGCCACCGGCAGATCCCTGCGGCGCAGCTCCCGCTCGGCGGCCAGCCGCACCGGCGTCCCGCCCGGCATCGGCAGCAGCAGCACGGCGGGCCGCGCCGCCGCGGCCCGCAGCAGCACTCCCCTCAGGTCCACCGCAGCGCCCCCTCCCGCCAGGCGTAGACCACCCCCGCCAGCAGCACGCCCAGGAAGAGGAACATCTCGATCACCGCGCCGGGACCCATCGCCGGGACGATCCGGGTCCACGGGTACATGAAGACCATCTCCATGTCGAAGGCGAGAAAGAGCATGGTCACCGCGTACCAGCGGATGTGGAAGCGGCTCACCGCATGTTCGGCCGGCTCCAGGCCGGAACCGAACGGCCGGGCCTGCTGCGGCTGCCCCGGCACCCGCAGCAGCAGGGCCGCCCCGTACACGGCGCCCACCGCCGCCAGCGCCACGCCCAGCAGCAGCAGAGCGGCGGTGCTGCCGTCGCTCACGGCCCGCCGCTCCCGTTTCGCGGCACGCGGTGCCGTCGCGGTCTGCTCGTCATTCGCGCATTCCTCCTCCGGGCACGGGCCGTCCGCGTACCCTCAGGAGCCGCTCCCCAACCCCGGGGCACCGCCGTGGAGGTCACGGCAGGGGCACGGATGTCTGACGGAACTCTGACGTCCTGCCCGTCGCCGCCGCGGGCGGGCGTCCGCCGGGGGTTACTGGAGTGACATCACTCCCGTGGCGGAAACGGCAGATCCGGCCGGCGGCGCCACGGGCCCGGACGAAGGGACGACGATGACTGATCCGCGCCGCCGGACCGGCCTGCTCGCGGCCGGGGCCGCCGTGGCGGCCCTCCTGCTGACCGCGTGCGGCAGCGGCTCCGGTGATCAGGAGCCGGACGCCGGCGGCGGCACGCCCGCCGGGGACCAGGAGCCCGCCCCCGACGGCACCCCCGGCGCCACGCCGGAGGACACCGGGCCCGCCGAAGGCACCGGGGAGGACCAGGGCGGCGCCACCGTGCCGGAGGAGTTGCGCTGGACCGCGCCGGCCGTGGGCGGCGGGGAGTTCGACGCCTCCGCCCTGGCCGGCTCCCCCGCGGTGCTGTGGTTCTGGGCGCCCTGGTGCCCGGTCTGCCAGGGCGAGGCGCCCGGCATCAAGGCCGCGCACGAGGAGTGGGGCGACGAGGTGACCTTCGTGGGCGTCGCCGGGCACGGCGACGAATCCCAGGACGAGACCTTCGTCAACACCTTCGGCCTGGACGGCTTCACGCACGCCCGGGATCTGGACGGCTCGCTGTGGGCCGGATTCGGGGTGGCGTCCCAGCCGGCCTTCGCCTTCGTCTCCAAGGGCGGCAGCGTGGAGGTGGTCCCCGGCTCCCTGAACGAACAGGAACTGGACAACCGGCTCTCCGAACTCGCCGGGCAGTAGGCCGGGCGGAGAGGAGGAAGGGGGAGGAGACGGCATGGACGGCGTTCCGTTCGCCCTGGCGTTCACGGCCGGAATGCTGGCCGCGGTCAATCCCTGCGGCTTCGCCCTGCTGCCCGCCTACCTCGGCCTGTTCGTCAGCGGCGGCGGTGACGGGGAGCGGGACGACGGCGGCCGGGCGGGCGCGCTCCGCCGCGCGGCCGTGGCCACCTGCGCCATGACGGCCGGATTCACCCTGGTCTTCGGGGCCTTCGGCCTGGTGGTCTCGCCGCTCGCGCTGTCGGTCGAGCGGTGGCTGCCCCGGGTGACGGTGGTGATCGGCATCCTGCTGCTGGTCACCGGGGGCTGGCTGCTGTCCGGCCGGGAGCTGAAGGTGCCGCTGCCCAAGGCGGGCCCGGCCGGCCGCAACCCGGCGGAATCCGCGGGCGGCATGGCCCTGTTCGGCGTCTCCTACGCCGTCGCGTCGCTCTCCTGCACGGTCGGGCCGTTCCTCGCCATCACCGCCACCGCCTTCCGCGGCAGCAGCGTGCCGGGCGTCCTCACCGTCTTCCTGGCCTACGCCGGGGGAATGGGCGCCGTGGTCGGGGTCCTCACCCTGGGCGCGGCGCTGTCCCGCCAGGCGGTGGCCGCCCGGCTCCGCCGGGCCCTGCCCTACGTCACCCGCCTGTCCGGCGCCCTGCTGCTGGCGGCCGGCGGCTACGTCACCTACTACGGCTGGTACGAGATCCGGCTGCTCCGCGGCGAACCGGCCGGGAACGACCCGGTGATCCGCTGGGCCACCGGCGTCCAGGGCGACCTGACCCGGCTGCTCGACGACCTCGGCCCGTGGCGGGTCACCGCCGCCCTGGCCGTCCTGCTCGCCGCCACCGCCGCGCTCACCGCCGCCACCCGCCACGCCCGCCGCCGGGCCCGGGACCGCAGCGCAGCCGGAACCCGGACCTGACCGGAACCTGCCCGGGAACCGCGGCAGAAGAATGCCCGGAGCCGGCCGCAGCGGCCCGGGCGGTGCCGGGCGGTGCCGGGGCGGGGTGATTGGCGGAGGGCACGGATGGGGAGGGGGAACCGTGGAGGTGGAAGGTTTTCTGCCGAGGGTGGGGACATGCGGATAGGTTCACTGGCCCACGCCGCCGGGGTCAGCCCCAAGACGGTGCGGTTCTACGAGAAGGCCGGGCTGCTGCCCGAGCCGCCGCGCACGCCGTCCGGCTACCGGGACTATCCCCCGGAGGCCGCGGACCGGCTGGTGTTCATCCGCCGGGCGCAGGGGGCCGGCTTCAGCCTGGCCGAGATACGGGACATGCTCCGGCTGCGCGAGGACGGCAGGCCGCCCTGCGAGCACGCGCACGGGCGGCTGCGCGACCAGCTGCGCCAGGTCGAGCAGCGGATACAGGAACTCGAGGGCACCCGCGCCGTGCTGCGCGAGCTGACCGGCACCGCGCCGGTGCGCTGCACCACGGACCCGGGGGACGCGCGGCGCTTCTGCCCGCGCACGGACCCCGACGGCCCGCGCCGGTAGACCGGGCCCCGGCCGCGTCTCAGGGGCGCGGCCCCGGCCCGGAGGGACGGCCCGCCCGCCCGCCGGCCGCCGTGGCCGGCCCGCCGATCAGCTGCCGCTCCCGGGCGGCGTAGGCGAAGCTGAGCACCGCCCGCCGCACCCCGGAACGCCGCAGCGGCGTCACCCGGTGCACGGTGAGGTCACCGCGCAGCAGGTAGCCGTCGCCCGGCGCATGGTGCGCCCGCAGCACCTGCCCGGCTCGCGCGGCGGTCCCGTCGCCGGCCGGCGGCGGTACGTACTCCAGGAGGCCGCCGTCCTGCGGCGCGGCCGGGGCCTGGAGGAAGAGGACGAGCACCAGGGGGTGGCCGTCGGTGTGCGGGGGATGCGCGTCGTCGCGCTCGTGCAGGACGTCGAGGACGTGCCGGGCGTCGGGCTCCGGCAGCGCGGCGGCGTCCAGGCCGGAGAGCTCGCGCAGGCAGGACAGCAGGTCCGGATCGGCGTACAGGCGGTCGATCAGCGGGGACTCCCGGGCGATGAGCCGCCCGTCCAGCAGTGAGCGGCGGCGCTCGGCGCGCACCGTCAGTCTCTCCAGCCGGTCGAACTCCGCGCGCAGCGCCGCCAGCCCTTCGTCGGTCAGCAGCCCCGGCAGCCGCAGGTAGCCGAGACGTCCGAACAGGGCGCGCAACTCGCCCGCACGGCACGGAAGGGACAGCATGGCCATGCTCTACCCACGGATGGGCGCCCCCAAGTGCGGTACGGCGAAGTAGTGTTAGCGGTCATCTTCCGTTCCCCCGGCGTCGGCCGCGGGCTTGCCGCGGTTCATCCGCGCGCGCAGTTCGTCCAGATCTGTCACGAACCAGAAGCCGTTGCCGCGGTTGCTCTCCCGGATCAGGTCGCGCAGGGCGTCGCTGGAATCGACCTGCGCCGCGATGTCCCCCACCACGGCCAGCCCGACGCCGTACTGGGCGAACTTCTGCACGAACTCCCCGGCCACGCCCGTCCGGAGCCGGAAGAAGTCCGGGTGCAGGCGTTCCACGGGCACCGCGGCCCAGGCCGCGCCCGCCCCGAACGCGTCGCCGATGACGTCCAGCGCTCCGCGGTCGCCGCGCAGCACCGGTCCCTCGTCCGGGCACAGCAGCACGCCGATCCCGCCCATCCGCTCGACAACGGCGCTGGTGCTCTCACCCATGTGCGTCCTCCACTACCGCGCCCAGAATCCTCAGCACGCCCGCGACCCGTTCCAGGCCGCCGAACAGGATCACCTTCAGCTCGGCGCGCTCCTCGTCGTAGACCGTCTCAATGCGCAATGGGCCCTCGCTCCGGTCCCGCTCGGGCGCGGTCATGGCGGCGCCGAGCACGGTGCTGATCCGGTGCGCCGTCTCCGGGGCCGCCGCGTCGATCTGCACGATCGTGGTCGCGGCGGCGCGCCGCGCGGGGTTCGCGCCGCCCTCGCGCTCCGCGGGGGCGGAGGCGGGCAGCGGCCGGCCGGTGAACTCGGCCAGATCCCCGGCCGTGATCCGGTACCGCTTCCCGAACCGGGCGGCCTTCAGCCGCCCGTCCCGGACGTAGCCGCGCACCGTCTTCGCGTGCAGCCCGAGCAGCCCGGCCACCTGGTCGACGGTGTACAACCGTCCGTCCCGCTCCACTCCCGCGCCCCTTCCGTCCCTCGCCCCCGTGGTCGTACTCTTCCCCGGCACTCCCCGCGAGGCGTCGCGTTCAGGGAGCCCCAGGGAAGGATACGACCCCGGGAGCGAAGCGGCGACACCCACCGGCGTGGGCGCGGCGGTGATCCCCGCCAGCCTCTCCGGCACGGTCGCACTCCCCGGCGGCGCCGGCGCCCGACGGCCCTGCGCTGCCCCGGCCGCTCCACGGCCGCACCGTGGGGCGGCGGGTTTCGGCCAGGTTCCGCGGACCGCTCGCCACCGGCGGGCGTCCGCCGCTGCGCCGCTCCCCCCGGGACCGGGACCGGGTCGGGACGGGGGATCACCGCGTGGAGGGGCGGGAGTTCGGCCCTCCCCCGGCCGGGGCGGCAGCCGCTTGGTGCCTCCGCGCGGCGCCGTGGCCCTCCGGGGACCCGGGGCCGCAGTCCGTCCGATTCGTTGGCATTCGCCGGAGGGTTGCCGGGGGAGACATCAGCAGTGAGACGTCGTCCTGCACCCTCCGGAGCCGGTCCGGCGCCGGAGCGGCTCCGGCGGTGAGGGATCCGCACGCGGCCGGCGCCGGTTGTGGCGGTGGGCGGGGAGATGGGGAGAAGCTTCGCCGGGTGGGTGCAGTGAGGAGGAATTCAACCCGGCCGGGGGAGGTTCGCGTCTCAGGGGACGAGACGAAGGAGCGTGCCGTGGCCGTTGAGGTGAGCGAACGGGAATCGGAGCTGGACCCGGAGGCCGGAAGAGAGCCGGGGGCGGAGGCCGGGGCGGACGATCCGCCGGCCTGGCGGGTGCTGCTGGAGTACGTGCGGCCGTACCGGATGACGCTGCTGCTCGGGGCGCTGCTGTCCCTGGTCACCGGGGCCACCGGGCTGGCGCTGCCGCTGGTCGCCCGTGAGCTCATCAACAACCTCTCGGCGGACGAGGCCATCGGCGGGGCACTGCTGCTGATGAGCCTGCTGGTGGTGGCGAACGCCGGGATCGGCGCGCTGGGGGCGTATGTGCTGCAGCGCACCGCCGAGTCGGTGGTGCTCACCGCCCGCAAGGGGCTGGTGTCCCATCTGCTGCGGCTGCGGATCTCGGCGGTGGACCGCTCCGAACCGGGAGATCTCATGGCCCGGGTGTCCTCGGACACCACCCTGCTGAAGGCGGTGACCACCGACTCCCTGGTGGGGCTGGCGACCAGCGCGCTGACCCTGTTCGCCACGCTGGTGATGATGGCGATCGTCGACCCGGCGCTGCTGGGCGTGACGGTGGCCGTGGTGGGGCTGGCGGCGGCCGTCATCGGGCTGATCGTGCCGCGCATCCGCCGGGCCAGCCGCAAGGCACAGGAGTCGGTCGGCCTGATGGGCGCCTCGCTGGAGCGCATCCTCGGCGCGCTGCGCACGGTGAAGGCGTCCGGCGCCGAGCACCGCGAGGAGGAGGCCGTCCACGAGGCGGCGCAGGACTCGTGGCGGCAGTCGGTCCGGGCCGCCAAGTGGTCGGCGCTGGCGGGCAACACCGCCGGGCTGTCCATGCAGGTGGCGTTCATCACCGTGCTGGGCTTCGGCGGGGCGCGGGTGGCCACCGGGGCCATCGACGTGGCGACGCTGGTGGCGTTCCTGCTCTACGTGTTCTATCTGATGGCGCCGATCCAGCAGCTTGTGCAGGCGATCGCGCAGTACCAGCTCGGGTCGGCGGCGGTGAGCCGCATCCAGGAGGCGCTGAGGCTGGAGTCGGAGCCGGATTACCCGCCGGCGCCGCTGCCCGCCACGGGGGCGGAACCGGCCGGGCTGGTCTTCGAGGAGGTGCGCTTCCGCTACGCGCCGGACCAGCCGGAGGTGCACCGGGGGGTGAGCTTCGCCATCCCGCCGCGGGGCATGACGGCCTTCGTGGGTCCGTCCGGTGCGGGCAAGACCACGGTGTTCTCGCTGATCGAGCGGTTCTACGACGCCACGTCCGGGCGGGTGCTGCTGGACGGCCGGGACGTCCGGGAGTGGGAGACGCCGCAGCTCCGCGCGGCCATCGGGTACGTCGAGCAGGATGCGCCGGTGCTGTCCGGCACGCTGCGGGAGAACCTGGTGATGGGGGCCCCGGACGCCGACGCG
This sequence comes from Streptomyces sp. YIM 98790, assembly GCF_011421595.1. Lineage (GTDB taxonomy): Bacteria > Actinomycetota > Actinomycetes > Streptomycetales > Streptomycetaceae > Streptomyces. The sequence continues at coordinate 7,484 of NZ_WTLH01000132.1, forward strand.
GAACGGCTGGCGGACGTGCTGCGCACGGCGCGGCTGGACGGTCTGGTGGCCCGGCTGCCGGACGGGCTGGAGACGATGGTCGGGCACCGGGGGACCAAGCTCTCCGGCGGGGAACGCCAGCGGGTGGCGATCGCCCGCGCACTGCTGCGCAGGCCGCGGCTGCTGCTGCTGGACGAGGCGACCAGCCAGCTCGACGCGGTCAACGAGGCGGCGCTGCGGGACACGGTGGCGGACATCGCGCGCCGGACCACCGTCCTGGTCGTGGCGCACCGCCTGTCGACGGTGACCATGGCGGACCGGATCGTGGTGATGGACGCGGGCGAGGTCCGGGCGGTGGGCAGCCACGCGGAGCTGGTGACGGCCGACCCACTGTACGCGGAGCTGGCCGCCACCCAGTTCCTCGCCACGGGCTGACCCGTCCCCCGCCCTTCCCGGTACTCTCTCCTCCCGCGGGAGGGAGCCCTTTCCGCCGCAGCGCTTCTCCTGTGCGGGTACGTCCCGGGCCGGGGGCACCGGCACCCGGCTCGCATGCACGCCTGCCGCCGGCCCGCACGGCCTGCACGGCCTGCACGGCACCGATGCGCGCCCCCGGGGTGACGGACCGCCATGAACGGCGATGAACGAATCGCTGCAAGATCCGGTTCCGAGCGAGATTTATCAATTACTCGCAGTGAATCACTTGGTCCCGTTTTCTTCGTTGAAACCGCACACCCATGTTGAATTCTTCGTACATGGTCCATTGCGGCGGGTAGTCACGTGGTAGGTCGCAACCGATGCGGCGGCAAAGGGATTTCTCGGTCCGTGACCTCGGGGTCCCGGTATCGGGATGCCGCTGCGCGGCCGCTCGGGCCGATATCCTCACCTGTCCCCGTGGACAGCGGGCTGTCGCCCGAGCGCAGAAAACGCGACCAGAAAGGCAAGGAAAAGGACGACAGCGGAAGGGACAGACCCAGCAATGACTACCCCGGACGAAGGACCGAGCACCGAGCTTCCTGCGGGCACCTGGGAGCGGCTGGCCGCCCTCGCGAGCGAACACCTCGAAGGCCGGGGCCGCGTCACCGCCAGTGAACTGAAGACCGCCTACGAGCGGGCGGTCCGCAATGCCGAACTCGCCGACGAGGTGGAGTTCCTCGACGCCCCGCCGGCCCGGTCCGCGGAAGGCGACTGCGTCAACTTCGGGCCCTTCGAGTTCAACCTCTACAGCGTGGTCTCGGCCGGTTTCGAAGGTCAGTTCTGCAACCCGCCGAACTGGTCCCTCCGGCTGAAGGCCTGGGTCAAGGTGGCCGGCTACACGGTCTGGGAGGAGGAGATCAACCTCTCGCCGGAGAACTACTGCTACTCCCGGGAGTTCAACTACTCCGTGGCGAAGGGCAACCTGAACATCTGCGTGCAGGGCCCCAACTACTGCCTCAACATCTCGGGCCAGGCCTGTGCCTGGTTCCCGATCATCGGCTGGAAGTGCGGCGACTTCGACTGGACGCCGATCTGCTTCGGCTGAACCCGCGCGCCGCAACCGAGGACGCGCCACCCGACGCCTCCGCCGTGCCGGTCACGACAGAACCGGCACGGCGGAGTGCCCGTGCCCGGGCACGGGCGCGGTGCGACCCGCCACTCAGTTGACGGCGGTGCGGCTGCGCCAGGCCGGGTGGAGTTCGTCCAGCAGCGCCTCGGTCCGGGCGGGCAGCGGCTGCTGCCCGCCGAAGAGCTGCGCGTGGTGGGCGATCAGCCAGTCGGCCGCGCCCGCCAGCCAGTCCTCGCGGCCCGTGGCGTGGGCGGCGCGCAGCAGTTCGTTCCACAGCCGCTCGTCGGTCGGGGCGGCGGCCAGGGCGGTGCGCACGGCCATGTACGCCTGCTCGCCCTCGCCCGCCGCGAGATGCTCCCCGGACAGGCCGGTGGCGATCTCGGCGACCAGCAGCGGGTACTGGGCGTCCACGATCTCGTGCTCCAGCCAGGCGTACCGGCCGCCGGCCCGTTCGCCGTCCAGCAGGGTGCCCTGCGCCAGGCCGAGCGCGTCCGTCAGCATGCGCTTGCGCTCTGCCGGCGGCGGCAGCGGGTTCCCGGCGGTGGCGTGGTGGTGCAGGGTGCGCAGCACGTCCCAGTCGGAGACCACCTTGGCGGACAGCGTGAGCCGTCCGTCGGCGGCGGTGGCCAGGCGCGGTGCGCCGTCCGCGTCGCTGCCCAGCCAGTCCCGCAGCCGGGCGGTGAACGCCTGCTGCACGTCCTCGGAGACACCCCGCGGCCACAGCGCGGAGGCCAGCACCCGGGGGTGGACGCCGGAGCGGTGGATCAGCAGCAGGGCGAGGGCCTCCCGGAGCTGGGCGGCACGCTCGGGCTCCGGCTCGGCCAGGCCGGTCAGCGCGTAGCCGCCGAGCATCTCGGCGTAGACCTCGGGCTTGCCGCGTGCGGTGAGGTCGACCAGGAAGGAGGGCCGGCCGGTGCGGCCCGCCGCTCCGGTGCCGCCGGTGCCGGTTCCGGTGCCCTCGGCCGGGGCGGCGAGGTCGGCGAACAGCTCCACCACGGCGGAGCGCATCGCCGCGGGCAGCATCTGGGCCCGGATCTCCAGACCCATGTCGGACTCCTTCAGCAGCCCGTCCCCGGTGATCTCGAACTCCCAGAACAGGCCCGGCAGGTCGGCCCGCGCCGAGGAGACCAGATAGCCGACGCCCAGCGGCGCGGAGACGGTGGCCAGGGCGCCGAGCTGCTCGGCCTGCTCCTCGGTCGGCTCGGCGCCGATCAGCACCAGGTGCGGCGCCCAGCCCTGCCGCCGCGCCGGCCCGGTGCGTCCGGTGAGGACGGAGTCGTGTCCGGCGTGCTGGAGCGCCCCGCGCCGCAGCCCGGTCTCGGTCTCCATCACCTCCAGCAGCCCGTTGACGTCCTCCAGGTACCGCACCCGGGTCGGGGCCAGGACGGTGAGGTCCTCGCCGAAGCCGACCAGGGTGACGGTCATCCGGTCGGCCCAGCCGCTGGTGGCGAGTTCGGCCGCGATGGAGGACAGCACGGCCTCCCGGGAGCGGGCCGCGCCCAGCACGGAGACGATGCCGGGCACCGCCTCCAGGTTGAGCAGCAGCCGCATGCCGTCGCGGGTGCCGAGGCTGACCAGGCCGGGGTAGGGGGCCTCGGCGTCCGGGGCGGCGGCGCCGCCGTCCGGCCCGGCGGACTCGCCGGCCGCGGCCTCGAAGCGCTCCCGCTCCAGCGTCCAGTAGGTGTCGCTCTGGCCCGTCTGCCAGGGGGCGGGCGGCTCCCCGTACGACACGGCCAGCTGGAGATGAAGCTCGGAGCCGCTCAGCCAGGCCGCGTAGACCGGGGGCAGGGTGCGGCCCTCGGCGTGCAGCCCGGCGGACAGGCCGCGCAGTGCCCGGTCCAGGAAGGCCACCGCCTCCGGGTCGGCACCGGCCAGCAGGGCGTCCCGGGCGTCGGCGGAGTCGCCGGACGGCGGCTCCAGTTCGTCGCCGACACTGCGGTTGAGCACGCCCGCCGCGGCCTGCCACAGGGCGTTGCGGCGGCTGCGGCCCAGTGCCGCGAGCAGGCCGGCGGCCAGCAGCGGGGCGCCCATCAGCAGATGCAGGCCCAGGTCGGAGGAGTCCCCCTGCCCGGCCTCCGCCTCCGCCGCTGCCCCGGTTCCGTCGCCGCCGGTGGTGTACTCGGCGGGGCCGAAACCGCCGACGCCCGCTCCGCTGCCGTCCGGTGCGCCGCCGGTGCCCCCGGGACCGGTGAGATCGGCGTGCTCGGTGCTGCCCTCCCCGACCGCGTCGGGGCCGGGGGCGGGCCCGCTCTCCGGACCGCCGGCGCCCGCGTCCGGGCCGGCACCGGCGGCCCCGCCGGTGCCGCCGGTCTGCCCGTACTCCCGGAGCTCCTGCGCCTCTTCCGGGGTGACCTCGTCGAGGTCGTGGGGCATCTCGACCAGTTCGCCGCCGGTGGCGTCGGCCGGCATCTCCAGAATCCAGCCGGGCCGGATCAGGCTGGCCTCGGTGAGCCGGGAGCCGTCCGGCTGCGCCCGGTCCTTGTTGAGCTGGTAGATCTCCTTGTAGCGCAGGCCGTCGCCGAGATGGCGCTCGGCGATGCCCCACAGGGTGTCGTGATGGCGGCCCTCCGGCGGCTGGATCCGGTAGAACTTGGTGGACGCCTCGGCGGTGTCCGAGCCCCCGGCGTCGGGCAGCGCCATGGCCGGCTCGGCCTCGGCCACCCCGGGCGGGGCGTGTGCCTCCTGCCCCGGGGTCTGCTCGGCCTCGGCCACGATCATCCCGGAGGAGGGCTGGTCGAAGGCGTTGCCCACCGCGTTCAGGCCGGGGGTCAGGCCGGCCGCGGTGGAGCTGAGCAGCAGCACCGCGCCGACCAGTGTGCGGGCCAGGGCCTGGGTGCCCATCCCGCCGCCCGGAACGCGCCGGGGCAGGCCGACGCCGGAGACCGCGGCCCGCACCTCCACCAGCACGCAGGCGGTGAACTGCGCCCAGGCCACCCACACCAGCACACCGAGGATCTTGACGAAGACCCCGGTGCTGACCTCCTCGCCGAGCATGTCCAGGGTGGGCATGGTGCGCGGCAGCGGCCAGCCGATGGCGGAGGCGAGCGACAGCGGCACCCCGAACACCAGCAGGACCAGTGCCAGGAAGGCACTGACCGCCTTGAGCACATCGCCGAGGGTACGCCCGGTCCTCACCGGTACGGGCGTCCGGTTCCCGTTGTCCGGGGCTGTCCTGCGCGCCATGAGTGCTGCTCCTGTGGATGGTGGTGCGGTCAGCCGGTCTGGGCCTCGGCGGTGGCGGTGCCCGTGACCGTCAGGGTCTGGAAGAGGAGTCCGCCGAACACCGGGCGGTAGGTGACGTCGATGAAGACCTCGACCTGGTTGGGGCCGGCGCCCTGCCGGCAGTCGCTGCCCGAGATCTCGGCACTGGTCAGCTCGATCCCGGCGACGAACTCCGCGACGCGGGCCCCGCAGTTGCCGATGTTGATGGGCGCCACCGAGCCGTCACCGGCGCGCAGCGCCTCCTCGTCGATGTCCTGGGCGGCGTACCGGGCGGCCTGCTCGGCGATGTCGGCGGCGCGCTCCCGGCTGGCGATGGACAGGCCGCCGTCCACCACGAAGGCCGCCAGCAGCAGCACCACCACGGCGAACAGCACGACCAGGATGGCGCCGGAGCCGCGGTCCCGGTCCCGGCGGGCGGCGGCACGGAGCGGGGCGGCACGGCGGGCGGCCCGGGCGGCGGTGGGGGTCCTGGTCAATTGCCGGACCTCCGGTAGAAGTCGATGGGCGCGGTGGAGGTGCCGGAGAGCCGGTCGGTGAGCGGCAGGCCCAGCAGGTCCAGCGCCTTCACGTCGCAGCTCACCGTGACGGTGTACAGGGTGCCGGGCTGGTGGCTGCTCTGCTCGGGCTCCACCGTGATGCCGCCCCTGCAGATGTCCTTGAGCTGCTCGGTGGCCACCGCTTCGGCCTGCTGCTTCGCCGCGGCCGAGTCCCGCTCCAGCGAGCCGGCCCGGGCCGCGTCCCGGGCGGCGCCGTCCACCGCGCTGCGCCCGGCCACCAGCTGGCCGAAGCCGACCAGCACCAGGATGAACAGAATGATCAGCGGTGCGATGAACACCACTTCCACGGCGCTGATACCGGCGTCACGCCGCTCCCGGCGGCGGCCCCGCCGGCTCCCCCTGTCCGCCATCGTCCCGTCAGCCCCCGTCCGGCACGAACCGTTCCACGGGGCCCCGGGACTCCGCGGTCACGGTCAGGTCGATACCGGGCAGGATCGACGGCACCTTGCCGGTGACCCGGACTCCGACCACGTTGTCGTCCGGGCCGAAGGGGGTGATCCTCACCTTGCCGTCGAACATGCCCGAGCCCAGCTGGGTCACATAGCTCTGGGCCTTCTCCTGCGCGTCCGTCCGCCAGTTCTCCGGATCGGCGTCGGCCTCGGCGCGCGCCGTGCGGGCGCCCGCCTGGGCCGCCGCCTTCGCCACGTCCTGGGCGAAGGAGAACATGGCGAACTGCACCGCCCCGAAGATGAGGAAGAACATCACCGGGGTCAGCATCACGAACTCGATCGCCGAGGCGCCCGAGTCGCCGCCGCGGCGCGGACCGTGCCCGCCGCCGTCGGCCGTCAGGCCGAGCCGGCGGCGGACGGCCCGCAGCACACGGCGGCCGTTCAGCACTTCGAGCCCTCGCTGCCGTCCGCGGTGCCGATGCAGTCGCTGACCTCGTCGGCGCGGTCGGTGAGCGCGGTGGTGATGACACCTCCGACCACCGCCACGATGCCGACCACGATGGCCGCGATCACCACCCACTCCAGGGCGGAGGCGCCGCGCTCGGCGCCCAGGGCACGCGCCCGGCAGACGCGCTCGCGCAGCATCACGGTCAGGTACTCGACGCGCGAGTCACGGAGACCCGGCATCCACTGCGCGAACCGGGACGGTCCGGTATGCACCGGACCTGTTGTTTCTGCGGACCTCTTGGACATTGCACTTACCCTCTCGCTCACGCTTGTCGCGACGCGGGCACCGGCGTCAGAAGCCGAACACCCGCATCCCTGCCGGAAAGATCAGGAAAACCAGAAAACCCAGGCACAGCAGAAGCTGTGCGATCAGCATGGACTGCGATTTCTTCCCCGCGGTCCCCTCGATCTCGGCGAGCTCCCGGCTGCGCATGGTCTCCGCGCGGGCGCCCAGGGAAGCCCGGACCTTGGCGCCGTCGTCGGCCACCAGCGCCAGCGAGTTGGCCAGGTCGCGCAGTTCCTCGACCCCGACCTCGTCGCCGAGCCGGCCCAGCGCCTGCCACTGGCTGAGTCCGGTGATCCGGGCGTCGGCCAGCGCGGTGCGGATGCGGCGCAGCGCCCAGCCGTCGCTGACCTCCGCCGCGGCCTTCAGCGCCTCGGGCAGACCGCGCCCGCCGGCCAGGCTCATGGCCACCAGATCCAGATATGCGGCCACCACCCGGCGGAAGTCCCGCCGCCTGGCCGCCGCGTCCCGCCGCACCTCGGCGTCCGGCAGGAAGAAGAAGACCGCCGCGAAGACCAGGGCCAGCCACAGCGGAATGAACGGGCTGCTGACAAAGCCCAGCATGAAACCGGCGCCGTACACGAACGGCCCGAAGACCAGGCCCAGCGCGGCCATCAGGACCTTCTGGGCCAGGAAGCCCTCCCAGTCCCGGCCCAGCAGGGCGAGGTCGGCGCGCAGCGAGCGCATCTCCCAGCCGCGGCGCAGGAAGACGTCGGCCAGCCATTCGCCGAGCTGGCCGCGCGCCCGGTCGACCGGGCCCGGCTGCTGCGGCCCGCCGCCGGCCCCGGGCACCGCGGAGGAGGAGGGCGAGCCGCCGGGATGGAAACCGCGGGCGCGCAGCGCGTCCACCCGGGCGACCGCCGAGACCGGGCTGCGCTCGCCCGGGAACAGCGCCCGGGCCAGGACGTACAGGCCCAGGCCCAGCAGGCCGCCGGCGAACACCGCGAAGGTGATGGTCTCGTTCACGCTCCCCTGCCTCCCTCCGGCACGACCGGGGACTGCCACGGCAGCAGCGGCGTCCGGGCCGCCGTGGCGGCGGAACCGTCACCGGACGGTGCCGGGACCGGGCCCGCACCGGTGACGCCCGGCTCGCGCGGCCGGATCACCGGGACCGGCTCGGGACGGGCCATGAACCGCTCCGGCGTCTCGATCCTGGACAGGGAGCGCATCCACCAGAAACCGGCGCCGAACAGCAGTGCCACCAGGGCCAGTACGGCCTGGCCGACCACGGAGTCGTAGGGCTCCACGAAGCCCGGGCTGAACAGCGCCAGCAGGCCGGGGAAGGCCAGGCTGATGCCGACCACGATCTGCACACTGCGCCGGGTGGAGGCACGCTGCGCCATCACCCGCTGCCGCATGTCCACCTCCTGGCGGGCGGACTTGGCCAGCGCGCCCAGCACCTCGCGCAGGCCGGGGCCGCGCAGCCGGGCGTTGAGGATCAGCGAGGCGATGATGATGTCGGCGGAGGAGTCGTCGAGTTCGTCGGCGAACTCCTGGAGGGCGTCGGGCAGCGGGGTACGCGAGCGCAGCCGGTCCACCAGGTTGAACAGCGGCTCGCGCAGCGCGGGGGCGGCGGCCCGGGCCGAGGCCGGGATGGCCTGCTCCAGGCCGACCGCGCCGGCGATGGTGTCGCGCAGCGACTCCGTCCAGGAGGCCAGCGCCTCCACCCGGCGCATGGCGGCCCGCTCCTCGGCGGCACCGCCGAACAGCTTGTTCCAGGTGAAGACCAGCAGGGCGGCGGCAGCGGCGGCGATCGGCCAGCGGGTCAGCACCAGCACCACCAGCGCCACCAGGACGGCGATCATGGTGCGCTGGGTGGCGAACCGGGCGATCTCGGCGCGGCGGCGCTCGGCACGCAGCCGTTCCTCGGCGCTCTTCGGCGCGAAGCCGCGCACCGCGGCGAGCAGCAGGGCCAGGCCGCCGCCCACGGCGACACCGCTGACCAGGCTGAAGAGGAACTCCAGGGTCAGCAGTCCGGTCATTCCCGGCATCCTCGGTTCACCCCCATCCGCCGCGGTAGCCGAAGTGCATCAGTTCCTCGACACAGGAGATCGGCGCCGACGCGCGCGGCACGCCGTCCGGTCCCTCGGCGAAGACCTCGCTGGACAGCACCCGTCCGTCCACACCGTTGACCTCTCGAATGGACGTCACCAGACGCCTCAGGGTTCCGCCCTGTGCGTAGTTGTTGCGCCGCTGGATGAAGACCACGAAGTTGAGCGCGCCGCCGATCAGCAGCTGGCTGGCCTCGACCGGGAGGCGCTCCTGCGCCTGGAGGGCGTAGGTGGAGATGCGGTTGAACACCTCGGCCGAGCTGTTGGCGTGGATGGTGGAGAGGGAGCCGTCGTTGCCCTGGGACATGGCGTTGAGCATGGTGACGATCTCGTCGCCGAGCACCTCGCCGACGATCACCCGGGAGGGGTTCATGCGCAGCGACCGGCGCACCAGCTCGGCCATGGAGATGTAGCCCTGGCCCTCGGAGTTGGGCAGCCGTTCCTCGAAGGCGACCACATTGGGGTGCAGGTCGGTGAACTCGTCCAGGCCCAGCTCCAGGGCGCGCTCCACGGTGATCAGCCGCTCCTCGGGCGGGATCTCGTTGGCCAGGGCGCGCAGCAGGGTGGTCTTCCCGGCGTTGGTGGAGCCGGCGATCATGATGTTCTTGCGGGCCCGCACGGCGGCGGCCAGGAAGCTGCCGATCTCCGGGGTGAGGGTGCCGTTGCCGACCAGGTCGGCCAGGAAGACCTTGCCCAGCCGGGCGCGCCGGATGGACAGCGCGGGGCGGCGGGTGACGTCCATCACCGCGGAGAGCCGGGAGCCGTCCGGCAGCCGCAGGTCGAGCTGCGGGTTGGCGGAGTCGAAGGGCCGGGAGGACAGGCCCGAGTAGGCGCCGAGAATCTGGATCAGCTCGATGAGCTCCTCGTCGCTCTCGGCGACGGGTTCGCCCTGCGTCTCGCGGCCGTCGGCGTAGCCGATGAAGACCCTGTCGCAGCCGTTGATGTCGATGTTCTCGATCTCGGGGTCGTCCAGCAGCGGCTGGAGGCGGCCGACGCCGAACAGCGCGGCGTGCACCGCCGCCGCGTACGCCTCCTCGGTCTGGGCGTCCAGCGGGGGGCGGCCGGAGGCTATCTCCTCGCGGACGTACTCCTCCAGCACCTGCGCGATCACCGCGCGGGCGTAGTGGCGTTCGTCCTCGCTGCTCATCGGGCGGACGCCGCTGGCCTGGTCGATGCGGCGCTGCTCGGCGAGGCGGTCGCCCGCCTCCTGGCGCAGCCGCTTGACCAGCTGGTGGTTGACCTCGCTCATCGGGGCGCTCCCGTGGCGCCGGGCGGCCCGCCGGGCGTGCCCGCGCCGGAGGGCCAGACATGCTCACCGGGGACGCCGCCGGCCGCCGCGTGGTGGGGCGGCGGGCCGGCATACGGGCC
>NZ_WTLH01000133.1 GCF_011421595.1 Streptomyces sp. YIM 98790
CTCCCCGCTCGACGCCGCCGCTGCCGCCCGGACCGCGGCCCCGTGCCGCGGCCGAGCCGGGCCGCAGCCCGTCCAGGAAGCGGCTGGGGCGGCGGCTCGCCCGCCCGCCCGGGGAGCGGGCCAGCGCCCAGGAGAGGGTCAGATGCTTCCGGGCCCGGGTGACGCCGACGTAGAGCAGCCGGCGCTCCTCCTCGATCTGCTCCGGGGTCCTGGCGTGGGTGATGGGCAGCATGCCGTCGGTCAGCCCGACCAGGAAAACCGCATCCCACTCCAGGCCCTTGGCGGCGTGCAGGGAGGCCAGGGTGACGCCGTCCAGCGCCGGGGCGTGCTGGACCCGGGCCCGCTCCTCCAGCTCGGTGACGAACTCGGCCAGCCCGGCCGCCGGATGCCCGGCGGCGAAGTCCTCGGCGAGCCGCACCAGAGCGCGCAGCGACTCCCAGCGGTCCCGCACCGCACCGGTGCCGCCCGGTGGTTCCGGGCTCCAGCCCTGGGCGGCCAGCACCGCGCCCACCTGCTCGGGCAGCGTGACCGCACCGGCCAGGGCGGTGTCGTTGGCGCCTCCCGCGCGGGCCGCGCCGCGCAGCGCCAGCCCGGCCTGCCGGACCTCGGCCCGCTCGAAGAACCGCTCGGCGCCCTTCATCTGATAGGGCACCCCGGCGTCGGCCAGGGCCTGTTCGTAGATCTCCGACTGGGCGTTGATCCGGTACAGGACGGCGATCTCACCGGCCGGGGTGCCGGCCCGGATCAGATCGCGCACGGTGGCGGCGGTGGCCTCGGCCTCGGCCGGTTCGTCCCGGTGTTCGGTGAAGACCGGCTCGGGGCCGGGCGGGCGCTGGGAGACCAGCTCCAGCCGGTGCTCTGCGGCCCGGCCGGCGGCCTGGGCGAGCAGGCCGTTGGCCAGATGGACCACCTGGGGGGTGGAGCGGTAGTCCCGGACCAGCTTCACCACCGTGGCGCCGGGGTGCCGGGTGCGGAAGTCGAGCAGGAAGTCGGGGGTGGCGCCGGTGAAGGAGTAGATGGTCTGGCCGGCGTCCCCCACCACGCAGATGCTGTCCCGCTCGCCGAGCCACAGCTCCAGCAGCCGCTGCTGGAGCGGGCTGACGTCCTGGTACTCGTCGACCACGAAGTGCTGGTACTGGCGGCGCACGGTGTCCGCGATGTCCTGCCGGTCCTGGAGGATGCCGACGGTGAGCAGCAGCACGTCCTCGAAATCAATGGTGTCGCGGTCCCGCTTGAGCTGCTCGTAGGTGCTGTAGATGCGGGCGGTCTCGGCCGGGTCGCGCGGGGCCTCCCGGCCGGCCTTGACCAGCGCGGCCGGATAGTCCTCCGGGACGGTCTGGGTGAGCTTGGCCCACTCGATCTCGGAGGTGACATCGCGCAGCTCGGCCCGCTCCAGCCGGATCCGGCTGCGCGCCGCGGCCTCCGCGACCAGCTGGACCTTGCGCTCCAGCAGCCGCGGCGGCTCGCCGCCCACCGCCCGGGGCCAGAAGAACTGGAGCTGGCGCAGGGCCGCGGAGTGGAAGGTCCGGGCCTGGACGCCCTCGGCACCCAGGGAGCGCAGCCGGCCGCGCATCTCCCCGGCGGCCCGGTTGGTGAAGGTGACGGCGAGCACACTGGCCGGCGGCAGCACGCCGCTGCGGACCCCGTAGGCGATGCGGTGCGTGATGGCCCTGGTCTTGCCGGTACCGGCACCGGCCAGCACGCAGACCGGGCCGCGCAGGGTGGTGGCGACCTCGCGCTGCTCGGGATCGAGCCCTTCGAGCACCGCGTCGGGATCGGCGGGGCGGGAACCGGGAGGAGGCACTGCTGCTGTCACCCGGCCCATGCTGCCAGGTCTCGCCGCCGCCCCGGGCCACGTTGTCCACAGCCGCAGACGATTGTCATACCGCCACCCGGGGCGGGACACTGCGGACACGGCTGCGCGGGCAGCCGCAGAAGCACCGGGCGGGAATGGCCACGGCGCGGGCGGCGTTCCCGGGGAGGCAATCGCGCCCCCGCACGGGGGCTGATGGGCGGTACCGCTCCGCCGGGGCCGCCGGGATCACCGCCGACCGACACGGAAGGACGTCGAGGCACATGCAGGGCACGGTGACGATGTACAGCACCTCGTGGTGCGGCTACTGCCGCCGGCTGAAGGGCCAGCTCGACCGGGAGGGCATTCTCTACACCGAGGTCAACATCGAGGAGGACCCGGACGCCGCGGCCGTCGTCGAACGGGCCAACAACGGCAACCAGACCGTGCCGACGCTGATCTTCGCCGACGGCAGCACGCTGACCAATCCGAGCGTCGCCCAGGTCAAGGCCAAGCTGGCCGTCTGAGACGCTCCCGCCCGGCGCCGGGCGTCACGGGCGCGCCCGGCCGCCGCCCGGGGCCGGGGCCGGGGTGGGCAGCGGCTTGCCGTACCACAGCTCCAGCAGGTGGGAGGCGATCGAGATCCGGTAGGGCGGCAGGATCTCGCCGGACTCGATGCCCGCCCGCAGCTCCTCCCGGGAGAACCAGCGGGCCTGCTCGATCTCATCGCCGTCGATGTGCAGCTCGGTGGAGCCGGCGGCCCGGGTGAGGAAGCCCAGCATCAGGGAGGACGGGAACGGCCAGGGCTGGCTGGCCACGTACTGCACGTCCGTCACCACGATGCCGGCCTCCTCGGCGACCTCGCGGATCACCGCGGCCTCCAGGGATTCGCCCGGCTCCACGAAACCCGCCAGGGTGGACCAGCGGCCCGGCGGCCAGTGCACCTGGCGCCCCAGCAGCGCCCGGTCCTCGGCATCCGTCACCAGCATGATCACCGCCGGGTCGGTGCGCGGGTAGTGCTCGGCGCCGCACGCCGGGCAGCGGCGGATGTGGCCGGCCGCGGCGATCACCGTGCGCTCGCCGCAGCGCGAGCAGAAGCGGTGCATGCGCTGCCAGTTCTCCAGCGCCACGGCGTGCACCAGCAGTTCCTGGTCACGCTCGTCGAGCAGGGCCGCGGCCTCGCGCAGCCCGGCCGGGCGGGCGGTGTCGTCCATCCGTCCGGGCAGGCTGTCCTTCTGCAGGGCGAAGTAGCGCACCCCGTCCGCGTCCTGGCCCAGGAAGTAGCGGTGGGCCTCGGTCAGCGGCGCGTCGAAGGACGGGGTCGTCACCAGTTCGGTGCGCCCGTCGGGCCCGTCCTCGACCAGGGCCTGGCCGCCGGAGACCACGAAGACCCGCGTGGTGGGGTGGCTCCAGGCGGCCGCCAGCCAGACCTCGTCCAGCCGGCGGCCGGAGCAGCGGTCGATCCCCCCGGTGCCGGTGAGAAGGACCGGCTGGACGGCATTGTCCGAGTGCGTACCCATACCGGCAAGCCTAGCCGGGCGCGTTCACCGACCAGGACGTGTCCCCTTGCAGGATGCGCTCCAGGCCGGTGCGGTCGGGCAGGGCGTAGGGGCGGACCAGCTCGCCGGTGCGGACGTAGAGGAACGCCGCGGAGATCTGGTTCAGCGGCACATTGCACCGCTCGGACCAGGCCACCCGGTAGATGGCGAGCTGGAGCGGGTCGGCGTTCTGGTCGCGGCCGGTCTTCCAGTCGATGATCTCGTAGCGGTCGCCGTCCCGGTAGACGGCGTCCATCCGGCCGCGGATGGTGTGCCCGGCCAGGCGGAGCTGGAAGGGGACCTCCACCCGGTGGGGGGTGCGGCGGGCCCAGGGCGTGCGCAGGAACGCCTCCTTGAGCGCCTCCAGGTCCCGCTCGTCGCGGACCTCCTGGTCCTGGTCCGGCTCGGCGCCGGACTCGTCGCCGCCGGGCAGCTCGTCCAGGCCGAGCAGGGGCAGGGCCAGCTCCTCGAAGCGGGACTCCACCCAGGCGTGGAAGCGGGTGCCGCGCCGGGCGGCGGGCTGCGGCGGGCGCGGCATCGGGCGGGCCAGGTCGCGGGCCAGGCTGTCGGGGTCGGCGGCCAGCCGCTGGAGCTGGGAGGCGGAGAGCGAGACCGGCAGCGGCACCTCGCGCACCCGCTGCCGGGAACGGCGCAGCTCGGTGGCGAGGACCTCCAGATCGCGGTCCCAGGAGGCCGCCGTCCGCTGTTCCTCCGGCGTCAGCCCCTCGGCCTCGCGCTCCTCGTCCGGCGGCCCGTCCCCGCCGCCGTCCCCGCCGCCGTCCCCGCGGTCGTCCCCGCCGCCGTCCCCCGCGGGTCCTGCCGGGGCGGCGGCCGGGCCGGGGGCCTGGCGGGGCGTCTGGTGAGGGATCGGCGGCAGCGCGCGGAGTTCGGCGAGCACCAGCTCCGCGGCCTCACGGCGACGGCGGGCGGCGTCCTCGTCCAGCGGCATCGGCCACAGCAGTTCTTCCCGCTCCTCGGCCAGCACCGGGTTCTCGGCCCCCGCCGGGGGCTCCTCGGCCCAGACCTCGATCTCGCCCGCGGCGGGTTCGCTCTCGCAGTACCCGCGGAGCATCTCCAGGTAGGGGGAAGGGACACGGGGGCGCTTCTGCTCCGGACCCCAGCGGTGGCCCGAGGCCAGCAGCAGCGAGCGGGGACGGGTGACGGCCACGTAGGCGAGGCGGAGTTCCTCCAGCGCGGTGTGGGTCCGCTCCTGGTCGTGGTAGGACTCCAGCCCCTCGGGCGACCACTCGGCGACCGCCGGCTGGGTGGCGGCGTCGCCGCGCAGCGGCGCGGGCAGGGTGTGCGCGTACTTCAGCCAGGACTCCTGGACCCGGGTGGAGGGGAAGCCGCCGCGCCCCTCGTACAGCCCCGGCAGGGCCACCACGTCCCATTCCAGGCCCTTGGCCCGGTGCGCGGTGAGCACCTTGACGGTGTTCTCGCCGCTGCCGGCCGCCGGCAGGGTGGAGTCCAGCCCGTTGTCGTGCTCCTCGGCGGCCCGCAGGTAGGCCAGGAAGGCGGGCAGTGTGGCGTCCTGGTCCAGTGCGGTGCGGCGGCGGCCGGAGGCGAAGTCGGCCGCCACCGCCAGGAACGCGTCCAGGGTCTCGCGGCGCCGGGCGGCCAGCGCCTGCGGCGAGGCGGCCAGCTCGATGTCCAGCCCGGTGACGGACAGCACCCGGTGCAGGGTGTCCATCAGCGGATCGCTCAGCGAGCGCCGCAGCTCGCGCAGTTCGGCGGCGAGGTGGGCGAACCGGATGCGGGCCTCGTCGGAGAACGGCAGCCCGTCGTCGGGCTCGCGGACGTCGCCCCCGGCGAAGGTGTCCAGGGCGTCGGCCAGCGAGACGGTCTCGGTGGGGTCGGCCCCCGCGGCGGCGTCGCGCAGCGGGTCCCGGCCCTCCTCCTCCGGCCCGGCGCGGCGGACCATCTCGCGGGCCCGGCGGCCCAGCATGGCCAGGTCGCGCGGGCCGATCCGCCAGCGGGGGCCGCTGAGCAGCCGCACCAGCGGGCCGTTGGCCGTCGGGTCGGCCAGCACCCGGCAGACGGCCACCAGGTCGGCCACCTCCGGCAGGTGCAGCAGCCCGGACAGGCCGACGATCTCCGCCGGGATGCGGCGCTCGCTCAGCACCCGCTGGATCTCCGGGAAGTCCCGGGCGGTGCGGCAGAGCACGGCGATGCCGCCCGGCGGGGTGCCGGTGGCGATCAGGTGGGCGATGCCGTCGGCCAGCCAGTGGAGTTCCTCGCGCTGGGTGGGGTGCAGGGCGACCCGGATGCGGCCGTCCGTCTCCTGGCCGTCGGCCGGGCGCAGCGGGGCGGTGCCGGGGTGGTGGGCGCGCAGCGGGGCGGCGAGGCGGTTGGCCAGGGTGAGCAGCCGGCCGCCGCTGCGGCGGTTCTCGCTGAGGGTGAAGCGGGTGGCGGGGGTGCCGTCGGCGTGCGGGAAGTGGCCGGGGAACTCGTCCAGGTTGGCCACGGAGGCGCCGCGCCAGCCGTAGATGGCCTGGCAGGGGTCGCCGACCGCGGTGACGGGGTGGCCGGTGCCGCCGCCGAACAGGCCGGAGAGCAGGATGCGCTGGGCGACCGAGGTGTCCTGGTACTCGTCGAGCAGGACCACGGCGTACCGCTCGCGCAGTGCCCGGCCGGTCTCGGGGGTGTCCCGGGCCAGGCGGGCGGAGAGCGCGATCTGGTCCCCGAAGTCGAGCAGGTCACGGGCGCGCTTGCGGGTGCGGTACTCCTCGACCAGGGACAGCAGCTGGAGCCGGCCGCGGGCGGCCTCGGCGGTGCGGGCCAGTTCGTCCCGCTCCTTCTTGCGCAGCCGGCGGGGCCGGCCGCGGGTGCCGTCGGCCGCGGGGACGAGGGCGTCCGGGTCCGGCAGCCGTTCGGGCAGCGCCTGGTCGAACCGGCGCAGCCGGTCCGGTTCCACCAGGTGTTCGGACAGCGCCCCCTCCAGGCGGATCAGATCGCCGACCAGGTCGGTGAAGCGGCGGGGGGCGCCGGAGAGGCTGGTGGGTGCGGCGAACGCGGCCGGGGCGGACCGCAGCACCTCGGCGGCGAGCTGGAACCGGGAGGCGTCGGCGAGCAGTTGCGAGGCGGGTTCGATGCCGATGCGCAGCCCGTGCTCGGTGAGCAGCCGCCCGGCGAAGGCGTGGTAGGTGGAGATCTCCGGCTCGCCCGGCGGGGTGTCCTGCTCCTCGGTGTGCCCGGCGGCGTGCCCGCCCGGGGCCGCGGGCGGGGACGGCGGCCCGGCGGGTCCGGGCGGGTCGAGCACTCCGGCCCTGCGCAGCGCAAGCGTCACCCGCTCGGCGAGTTCACCGGCGGCCTTGTTGGTGAAGGTCAGGCCCAGCACCTGCTCCGGGGCGACCTGGCCGGTGGCGACCAGCCACACCACCCGGGCGGCCATCACCGTGGTCTTTCCCGATCCGGCACCGGCCACGATGACCTGCGGTGCGAGCGGTGCGGTGATGCAGGCCAGCTGCTCGGGGGTGAACGGGATCCCGAGCAGCTCCTTCAGCTCCTCGGGATCCCGCAGGCGTACGGGACCGGCGGCCGGCCGGCTCGGCGAAGGTGACACGCCGCATGAGGCTAGTACCCCGCGCCGACACCACCGGCAGCGGCGGCAGCGGCCGGGCCGCCGGCCCGGGACGGGTCACTGCTGGCTCAGCGAGTCCATGTCGACGTAGTCGTCCTCGGCGGGGGCGCTGAAGGTGAACTTCTTGTTGAAGTCGCCCAGGTCGATCTGGCCGGGCTCGTCCCCGCCCTCCTGCATCACCCGCACGATGTAGGCGTCGTCGGAGTTGGCCACGTAGACGTCGGTGGTCTCGTCGTCCTCGGTGACGGTCAGCTTGACGGTGGAGCGGCCGTTGACCTTGCCGCCGTCGGTGACCTCCATCTTCTCGTCGCCGGAGTCGTCGTTCATGCTGTCCAGGAGGTCTTCCAGGGCACAGATGTCGCCGAAGCCGCTGTCCCCGGAGGTCCGCATCCAGCGGCCGGCCACCAGATCGTTCATGGCGGCGCCGTCCGCGCCCTGGGCGTCCCAGAAGGCGTCGCTGGCCTTCATGTAGGAGTAGTCGCCGACCTGGATGAACTCCATCTCCTGGTCGTCGATCGCCACGGTGCCGGAGCACTCGCCGTCCGTGGTGAGCGAGACGTCGAGCTTCATCAGGCCCTCTTCCTGGGTGATCTCGCCCTTCATGGTGAGGGAGTCCAGGTTCTTCATGGACTCCTGCGCCTTCTCGGCGACCTCCTCGGCGGCCAGGCCGTCCAGCGCACCGCCGTCGCTGCCGCAGGCGGCCGTGCCGGTCAGCAGAAGGGCGGTGGCAGCAGCCGTGATCAGGGCTTTCTTCGGGTTGGCAGGCATCAGTGCTCTCCTAGCGGCGTGCTCGTCCGGTCGTTCCGGGAGATTTTCGCCCCCAGATCCGATCACACCGCTCTGACATGTGAGACGGCGGGTCCGGTTCCCGGGCGGTCCGGGCCTTTGCCGTGCCGTTGCCGAACCGTGCCCCGGCCGCCCCGCGGGGCCGGGGGCCCGCCGAGTCACTCGACGGTCTGGCGGCCCTCGGGGTGGCCCGAGCAGGCGGTGCGGAAGGAGCAGGTGCCGCAGTGGTCGCCGGGCGCCGGACCGAACCGTTCGTCCAGCACCCGGCCGGCCGCCTCGGCCAGCACCTCCCGGATCCGGGCCTCGCCCTCGCCCTCCAGCGGCGGCTGGCGGCGCACCGCGGGCAGGGTGTCGCCGCCGTCGCGCTGCGCCGCTCCGGCGCGGAGGTAGACGAGTTCGGCGCCGCCGAGCCGGCCGGCGCTGTCCGCGCCGGCGTCCGCGCCGGCGCCCGGGCGGTCCTCCCCGGGGTCCGTGCCGGTGCCCGCCCCGGCCACGGCGAGCTGGTAGACCGCGAGCTGGGGATGGCGGGCGGCCTCCGGGCCGGTGGCGGGGGTGCGGGCGGTCTTGAAGTCCACCACGTACACCCGGCCCTCGGTGTCCCGGTCGATGCGGTCCCAGGTGCCGCGGATGCGCACCTCCACCTGGCCGGCCGGCAGCGTGACTTCGAAGCCCTGCTCCGAGGCGACGGGCAGCCGCCCGGCGTCCCGGTGCTGGACGTGCCAGGCGAGGAAGCGCTCCAGCGCGGCGCGGGCGTCCTCGCGCTCCTGCCGCGACTGCCAGGGGGCCTCGAACACCAGCGAGTCCCAGACCCCGTCCAGCCGGGACATCAGCACGTCCAGGTCGGCCGGGGTCGCGCCGGAGGCCACCTCGTCGGCCAGCACGTGCAGCACGCTGCCGAAGCTCTGCGCGGTGCCGGGCGGCCCCTCGGCATGCACCTCCCGGCCCAGGAACCAGCGCAGCGAGCAGACCTCCGCGAGCTGTTCCAGCGCGCTCCCGGTGAGCGCCACCGGCCGCTCCGGGTCCCGGACCGGCACCGGCCCGCGGGACAGTTCGCGCAGCCCCCACCAGCGCTGCGGATGGGCACCGGGCACCATCGGGCTGCCGTCCTCGTCGCGCAGCGCGGCCAGCCTGGCCAGCCGCCGGGCCGCCGCCCGGCGCAGCGCCGGGGAGGCCTCCGGGTCCACGGTGGTGGCGCGCAGCTCGGCCACCAGGGCGGGCACCGCCAGCGGGCGGCGCGGCCGGCCGGAGACGTCCTCCGGCTCGGTGCCCAGCTCGGTGAGGAAGCGGGAGGGCTGGTCGCCGTCGTCGCCGCCGCGCACCGCGGTGACGACCAGCCGGTCCCGGGCCCGGGTGCAGGCCACGTAGAACAGCCGCCGCTCCTCGGCCAGCAGGGCGGCGGAGCTCATCGGCGGGGCGAGGCCGTCCCGGCCGATGCGGTCGGCCTCCAGCAGCGAGCCGCGGCGGCGCAGGTCCGGCCACAGCCCCTCCTGCACCCCGGCCACCACCACCAGCCGCCACTCCAGGCCCTTGGAGCGGTGCGCGGTCATGAGCTGGACGGAGTCCGGGCGCACCGGGCGGGGGGTGCGGGTGTCGGCGGCGATGTCGTGCGACTCCAGCTCGGCGAGGAAGTTGAGCGCGCCGCGGCCGTGGCCGCGCTCCTCGGCCCGGGCGGCGGCGTCGAACAGGTCGCAGATGGCGTCCAGGTCGCGGTCGGCGTTGCGCCCGGCGGGCCCGCCGCGGTGGGCGGCACGGGCCAGCCGGTGCGGCCAGTCGGTGCCGTCCCACAGATCCCACAGCACGTCCTCGGCGCTGGCTCCGCCCTCCAGCCGCTCCCGGGCCTTGCGCAGCAGCCGGCCCAGCTTCTGGGCGCCGGCCGCGTAGGCCGGGTCGTGCGCGATCAGCCGCTCCGGCTCGGCCAGGGCACGGGCCACCAGCTCGTCCCAGGGCGCCGGGCGGGTGTGGCCGGCGGCGCGCTCCTCGGCGCGCAGCGCCCGGCCCAGGCGGCGCAGGTCGGTGGCGTCCATGCCGCCCAGCGGGGAGCCGAGCAGCGCGACGGCGGTCTCGGTGGTCAGGCCCTCGGGGCGGGCCACCGCGCGCAGCGCGGTGAGCAGCGGGGCCACGGCCGGTTCGTGGCGCAGCGGTACGTCGTCGCCGTCGGTGTGCACCGGGACGCCGGCCACGGTCAGGGCGCGGCGGACCGAGGGCAGGGTGCGGTGGCCGGCCCGGACCAGCACCGCCATCTCGCCCCACGGGATGCCGTCCTCCAGGTGGGCGCGGCGCAGCAGGTCGGCGATGTTGTCGAGCTCGGCGCCGGGGGTGGGGAAGGTCAGCACCCGTACGGTGCCGCCGGGCCGGGTGGCCCGCAGGTCGCGGTGGGCGCGCACGGCGTCGGCGGGCAGCCGGGTGAGCGGCATCCGGCGGGTCACCAGGCGGGTGGCGGCCAGCAGGTTCGCGCCGCTGCGGCGGGAGGTGCGCAGCACCGCGACCGGCGCGGGGCTGCCGTCCGGGGAGCGGAAGGTGTCGCGGAAGCCGAGGATGCCGTTGATGTCGGCGCCGCGGAAGGCGTAGATCGACTGGTCCGGGTCGCCGAAGACCACCAGGTCACGGCTTGTCCCGCGCCCGCGCCCGCGGGACGCGGGGGACGCGTCCGCGCCGGCCAGTGCGCGCAGCAGCCGCACCTGGGCAGGGTCGGTGTCCTGGTACTCGTCCACGAAGACCGCGTCGTAGGCCTCACGGATGCGGCGGGCGGTGCCGGCGGCCTCCGGGCTGTCCCCGGCGCCCTCGGCGAGCCGGACCGCGCGGTGCACCAGCTCGGTGTAGTCGATCACCCCCTGCTGCTCGGTGACGTCCAGGTACTCGGCGATGAAGCGGGCGGCGGCGTACCAGTCGGGGCGGCCGGTGCGGTGCGCGAAGCCGCCCAGGGTGCCCGGGTCCAGGCCCAGCTCCCGGGTGCGGGCCAGCACCGCGCGCAGTTCGTCGGCCAGGCCCCGGGTGGTCAGGCAGGCGCGCAGGTCCGGCGGCCAGTCGATGCCGCGTCCGGCGCGCGCCAGCTCCGGCTGGCCGGCCAGCAGCTCCCGCAGGTAGAGGTCCTGCTCCGGGCCGGAGAGCAGACGCGGCGGCTCGGCGTACAGGGAGCGGTCGGAGTGGGCGCGCAGCAGGGCGTAGCCGAAGGAGTGGAAGGTGGTGGCGCGCGGGGCGCGCTCGGCCAGCCGTTCGGTCATCCGGTCGCGCAGCTCGACCGCGGCCTTGCGGCTGAAGGTGAGGACGAGAATCCGCTCAGGATCAGTCCCACGGTGGACGCGCGCGGCCACCGCCTCCACCAGAGTGGTGGTCTTGCCGGTGCCGGGACCGGCGAGGACCAGCAGCGGTCCCCCGGTGTGCTCAACCACCCGGCGCTGGTGTGCGTCCACCGTGGGGAGACCGGCGGCACCGGCGGGCGGCCGGTGGCGCACCAGTCGGTACGCCCCGGGGTCGACGGGGCGCGGGGCGGGTTCCGCGGCTGGTATGTCGGGTGACGGGACAGAGAGGCTCACGTGCATCGCAGGTTCTCGCGGGGGCTCCCCGCTCGGGGGGAGGACGGTGCAGCCGACGGTACGCCAGGGAGCGGCACCGCCGCAGCCCTCTTCCGGCGCGCCGGGGGCGGTCCGGCCGGGCCTCCGGTTGGAAGTGCACCCGCACCATGGCGGAAGCTGGGGGGTGTGAGCCGCAGTCGTCCGTGTGGAGCGGGCCGGCGTCCGGGACGGAGCCGCCGGTCAGCCGCGGCCCGCGTGGTCCGCGTGGTCCGCATGGGCTTCCCCGGGGCCGGGACCGGCCCAGCGCGCCCGGCGCATGTCGATCCGCCGGGTGCCGCCGGCGCGGGCCGTGGTGCCGTCCGGGCCGCGGCGCAGCGGGGTGCCCTCGGCGCGGTAGTGCTCCAGGGCCTCCCGTTCGTGGCCGGGCAGCAGGGTGCCGTCCGCGCGCACCACCCGCCACCAGGGCACGGCGCCGCCGTACCGGGCCATCACCGTGCCGACCTGGCGGGGCCCGCCCTCGCCGAGCAGGGCCGCGATGTCGCCGTAGGTGGCGACCCGGCCGGGCGGGATGTCCTCGACAACGGTCAGCACCCGCTCCGCGTAGTCCGGCAGCCGGTGCGGCACCGCCGCGGAGGGGCCGGCGGAATCCCCGGCTCCGGTGGCGTGGTGGGCGGCCATGCCGACCATGGTGCCGCACCGGGAGAGCCGTCGTGTCACTATCGTCCCGGCGGTGAGCAGTGATACGGGGCGAAGAGTCGACACGACGGGACGGCGAGCGGACTGAGGAGCAGCCTCACTCCGCGGCCGGCCCTGCCCGCCCGCCGCTCGCGGCCGACGGCCCGGACCCGGCCTCGCGGGACGGCGCCGCCCGGCCCCGGGAGGGCCGGAGCGGGCACTCCCCCCGCGGCACGGAGCCGGACGCGTACGGCCCCCCGGCCGCTGCGGACGACGACACCGGTCCGGACAACGGCACCGGGAGCTCCCCGGAGGGCGCCCGCCGCTCCCCCGCCGGGCAGCCGGCTCCCGGTGCCGCGGGCAGCGGGGGCTCCCCGGCCCTCGGGGAGCGGGTGCTGGGCGACGAGCCGCTGCTCGCCGCCCGGGTGCACCGTCCGGCCGATCTGATGCGGATGCTGTTCGGGCTGCTGGGCATCGCCCTGGTGCTGGCCGTCGCCGCGTTCGCGATCGGCACCACCAAGGGCCTGGAGGAGGACATCGGCGAGGCAGCCCAGTCCGCCCCGCCGCTGGTGATCAGCTTCGCCGGGATGATCTCCAGCATCGCGGTGCTGGTGGTCCCGGTGGCCTTCGCCGTGGAACGGCTGATCAAACGGGACGGACTGCGGATCGCCGACGGCGTGCTGGCCGCCGTGCTGGCGCACGGCGTCTCCCTCTCCTTCGGCCTGTGGGTGGCCCGGATGGCGCCGCGCGAGGTGCAGGATGCGCTGACCAGCCGGATCGCCGACGGCACGGCCACCGAGGCGGTGCACGGCTATCTGGCGCCGATCATCGCCTACATGACCGCGGTGGGCATGGCGCACCGCCCGCGCTGGCGGGTGCTGATGTGGGCGGTACTGGTGCTGGACGCGGTCTCCGTGCTGGTGGCCGACCACAGCACCCCGTTCTCCATCCTGGTCACCGTGCTGATCGGCTGGACCGTGGCGTACGGCACGCTCTACGCGGTCGGCACCCCCAATGTGCGCCCCACCGGGCAGCAGCTGCTGGCCGGCCTGCGGCACGTCGGCTTCCGCCCGGTCACCGCGATGCGCGCGGAGGACCCGGCCGAGGCCGCCCCGGCCGGCGAGGGCGACCGGGAGCGGGAGGACGCGCCCCGCCGCTATCTGGTCACCCTGGAGTCCGGTCCGCCGCTGGACGTGATCGTGGTGGACCGCGGCCAGCAGGCCCAGGGCTTCTTCTACCGGCTGTGGCGCCGGCTGGCGCTGCGCGGCCTGCACCAGCGGCGCAGCCTCCAGTCGCTGCGCCAGGCCCTGGAACAGGAGGCCCTGGTCTCCTACGCGGCCATCGCCGCCGGGGCCAACGCCCCCCGGCTGATCGCCGCCAACGATCTCGGCCCGGACGCGGTGATGCTGGTCTACGAGCACATCGGCGGCCGGGTCCTGGACGCGGTGCCCGAGGACGAGATCACCGACGAGCTGATGCGCAACACCTGGCAGCAGGTGCGGGCGCTGCAGGCCCGGCGCATCGCCCACCGGCAGCTGGTCGGCGGCTCCCTGCTGCTGGACCGCTCCGGCCGGGTCTTTCTCACCGACCTCGGCGGCGGCGAGATCGCCGCCGGCGAGCTGCTGCTGCGCATGGACGTGGCCCAGCTGCTGACCACCTTCGGGCTGCGCGTCGGCGCCCGGCGCTCGGTGGCCGCCGCCGTGGACGTGCTCGGGCCGGACGCGGTGGCGGACGCCCTGCCGCTGCTCCAGCCGATCGCGCTGTCCCGCTCCACCCGGCAGACGCTGCGCCAGCTGGGCCGGGAGCGGGCGCAGCGCGAGCGCCAGGTGGTGCTGGACGCCTCCCGCGCCTACCGGGAGGCCGGGGGCACCCTGCCGGAGGGGGCGGACCGCAAGACGGTACGGGCCGCCCGGCAGGCCGAGAAGAACGCCATGGAGGAGGCGCTGGCGCACGCCAAGGAGCCGGATCTGCTCTCCGAGATCCGCAACGAGGTGCTGCGCATCCGGCCGCAGGCGCCGGTGGAGCCGGCCCGGCTGGAGCGGGTCCGGCCGCGCACCCTGGTCAGCCTGATCGCCGGGGTGTTCGCCGCGTATGTGCTGCTGTCGCAGATCACCAACGTGAACATCACCGAGGAGGTGGCCGGCGCCAACTGGGGCTGGGTGGTCGCGGCCCTGGCGTTCTCCGCGCTGACCTACTTCGCCGCCGCGCTCGGGCTGCTGGGCTTCGTGCCGGAGAAGGTGCCCTATCTGCGGACCGTGCTGGCGCAGGTGGCCGGCTCGTTCGTGAAGCTGGTGGCGCCGGCCGCGATCGGCGGGGTGGCGCTGAACACCCGGTACCTGCAGCGCTCCGGGGTGCGGCCCGGGCACGCGGTGGCCAGCGTGGGCGCCCACCAGCTTTTCGGCTTCGCCAGTGCCATCACGCTGCTGTTCGCCTTCGCCTACATCACCGGCACCCAGCATGCCCCCACCCAGCTCTCGCCCTCTCCCACGGTGATCGCCGGGCTGCTGACCGTGGCGGTGGCGGTGCTGATCATCACCGCCGTGCCCGGCCTGCGGCGGTTCCTCTCCGAGCGGATCAACGTGCTGTTCGCCGGGGTGGTGCCGCGCATGCTGGACGTGGTGCAGCAGCCGCGCAAGCTGCTCAGCGGGCTGGGCGGCACGGTGGCCATGACCTTCGCCTTCGTGCTGTGCCTGGACGCCTCGGTGCGGGCCTTCGGCGGGGAGCTGGGCCTGGCCGCCGTGGCCGTGGTCTTCCTGGCGGGCAACGCGCTGGGGTCGGCCGCGCCCACTCCGGGTGGCCTGGGCGCGGTGGAGGCGGCCATGGTGGCGGGCCTGATCGCGCTGGGCGTTCCCAAGGAGACGGCCACGCCGGCGGTGCTGCTGTTCCGGCTGGTGACCTTCTGGCTGCCGGTGCTGCCCGGCTGGGTGTGCTTCACGCATCTGACCCGGCGGGGCAACCTCTGAGCGGTCCCGGGCGGCCTGCGCCGGGCCCGCAGCCTGCCCGCCCGGGTCCGTCCGGGTCCGTCCCGGTCCGGGAGCGACCGGACAGGTGAGGGCGAAGGATCGCATATGCCCACCTGATCCGCCAGTACCGCTTGTTTTTGCGATGCGATCGGCCGTATCGTGCCGCATATGCGTTCATACTCCATCGGTCGTGCGGCGCGTCTGCTCGGCGTCAGCCCGGACACCGTGCGCCGCTGGGCCGATGCCGGGCGGCTGCCCACCAGCCGCGACCAGACGGGCAGGCGGCTGATCGAGGGCAAGGACCTGGCGGCCTTCGCGGTCGCACTGGCCTCCCTGGACGACAGCGGGGTGCCCGACACCGAGCCGTACACCAGCGCCCGCAACGCCTTCCCCGGCATCGTCACCGCGGTGCGGCTCGGCGATGTGGCCGCCCAGGTGGAGATCCAGGCCGGGCCGCACCGGCTGGTCTCCCTGCTGACCCGCGAGGCCGTGGAGGAACTCGGCCTGGAGGTCGGCGTGGAGGCCGTCGCCCGGGTCAAGGCCACCAGTGTGCACGTCGACCGGATCGACGAGGGCGGTGCCGGCCCGGGCGGCGGGCGGAACCGTTCCGGCGGCTCCGGGGGGCGGCCGTGACCGGTCCCGGGCGGGGGCGCCTGCTGGCCGCGCTGGCCGCGCTGCTGTTCCTGGCGCCGGCCGTGGTCACCGCGTGCGGCGGCCCGGACGGCGGGGACGACAGCACCGACACCACGATCACCGTGCTGGCCGCGGCCTCCCTCACCGATGTCCTCACCAAGGCCGGCCAGGTGTACGAGCAGGCCCACCCCGAGGTGGCGCTGCGGTTCTCCTTCGCCGGCTCCCAGGAACTGGTCGCCCAGGTCAAGCAGGGCCTGCCGGCCGACCTGGTGGCCACCGCGGACGGCGCCACCATGGCCGCGCTGGCCGGCCGCACCGGCCCGGCCACCGAACTGGCCCGGAACGAGCTGTGCATCGTCACCCTGCGCGGCAACCCGCACGGCATCACCGGGCTGTCCGGCCTGACCGACCCGGAGCTGTCGGTGGTGCTGGCCGCACCCGAGGTGCCGGCCGGGGCCTACAGCCGGCAGATCCTGGACCGGGTGGGCCTGACCGTGTCCCCCGTCTCGGAGGAGGCCAGCGTGCGGGCCGTGCTCTCCAAGGTGCTGCTGGGCGAGGCCGACGCGGGCATCGTCTACGTCACCGACGCCGTCTCGGCGGGCACCCGGCTGCACCGCGTGGCGATACCCGAGGAGCAGAACGTGGTCACCGCCTATCCGGCCGCGGTGCTCGACGAAGCGCCGCAGAAGGAGGCGGCCGAGGCGTTCCTGGCCTGGCTCGGCTCCGAACAGGCCGGCGCCCTCTTCCGGGAGGCGGGGTTCGCGCTGCCGTGATCCCGCGTCCGCTCCGCCGCCACCGCCGGTTCCGCGCCGCAGCCCGCGACCACGGCGGCCCGGCCGCCGGCCGCCCCGGGACCGGGACCGGAGCGCGCCGCCCGCTGGCACTGACCGCGCCGGCCGGCCTGGCGGTGCTGCTGCTGGCCGTGCCGCTGCTGGGCATCGTCACCCGGGCGCCCTGGTCGGAGCTGCCCGGGCGGCTCGGCTCGCCGGAGGTCTCCCAGGCGCTGGTGCTGTCGCTGGCGGTCTCCGGCTGGGCACTGCTGCTCTCCCTGCTGCTGGGCGTGCCGCTGGCCTGGGTGCTCGCCCGTACCTCGCTGCCCGGCAAGGCGCTGGTGCGTTCGCTGGTGCTGCTGCCCATGGTGCTGCCGCCGACCGTGGCCGGGGTGGCGCTGCTCCAGGGCTTCGGCCGCTCGGGGCTGCTGGGCGCGCCGCTGGAGCGGATCGGGATCGTGCTGCCGTTCTCCACGCCCGGTGCGGTGCTGGCCGCGACCTTCGTCTCGCTCCCGTTCATCGTGATCACGCTGGAGGGCGCGCTGGCCGGCCTGGACCCGCGGTACGAGGAGGCGGCGGCCACGATGGGCGCCGGGCCGCTGCAGAGCCTGCGCCATGTCACGCTGCCCATGGTGCTGCCCTCGCTGCTCGGCGGGGCCGCGCTGACCTGGGCACGGGCCCTGGGCGAGTTCGGTGCCACGCTGACCTTCGCGGGCAACCTGCCCGGGGTGACCCAGACCCTGCCGCTCCAGGTCTACCTGCTGCTCCAGGAGGATCCGGCCGGGGCGACCGCGGTGGCGCTGCTGCTGCTGGCGGTGGCGGCGGGCGTGCTGCTGGCGCTGCGCGGCCGCTGGCTGGCCGGCGCCACCCCGCCCCGCAGCTGAGCGCCCGTCCCCGCCGCTCCGGC
>NZ_WTLH01000134.1 GCF_011421595.1 Streptomyces sp. YIM 98790
CGGGCGCCGCCGCCGGCGCTGGCCGGTGGTGAGCGCCGCCGCGGTCGCCGTGGCGGCCGTGGTCACGGCCGGGGTGTGGGCGGCCATGGGGCCGCCGGGCACCCCGGACGACGGGAAGCCGCCCGGCGGGGGTCTCGGCCCGGCCGTCTCGGAGTCCTCGTCCCCGTCACCTTCCGCCTCGCCGGACACGGCCTCGCCCCCGGCGGCGGTGTTCGCGCCGTGGGAGCGGGATCTGCTGGAGCTGGGCGTGCGGGACATCACCGAGAATCCGCTCTGCCTGCCGCTGGGCGGGGAAGGGGACCGGCTGCTGTGCGCGTCCGACTTCGCGGCCACGGTGGCGCTGAACGCCCAGGACGGCTCGGAGCTGTGGCGGTACAACCCGCCGCGCACCGCGTTCACCTGGCCGCGGGTGGTGGTCTCGCCGGACGCGGTGTTCACGCCCTCGCCCAGGGGTGTGGTGGCGCTGGACCCGGAGGACGGCACCGAGCTGTGGGAGATCGACGTCCCGGAGCTGGGGCAGTCCATGGCCCGTACCGATTCCTCGCTGGTGGTGCAGAGCGGGAACAGCACGCTCCGGTTCTACGCGCTCGGCTCCCCGGACCCGCTGGGCGAGTGGGAGGCACCCGGCCGCTATCTGACCCAGCTTGCCGGGCACGGCGCGAAGGTGCTGGTGGAGCACCGGGACGAGCTGGACGACCTGCCGGGCCTGAGGGCCGAGCTGATGCTGCTGGACGAGCAGGGCGGCCCGCTGTGGCCGGCCCCGGTGGAACCGCCGCCGGAGGCGTACGACCTGCGGCTGATCGGCATGGACGCGGACGCCGCGTATTTCGACATGTACGACAGCGAGGCCGCGCCGGTCTCGGTCGCGGTGTGGCGGCTGGATCTGGCCGACCGGGAGTGGCGGCGGACGGATCTGCCCGAGGGTTCCGAGCCGCGGACCACGCTCGGCGAGGACGGGACGGTGTACGCCACGGACGGGGCGGGCCGCCTGACCGCGCTGGACGCGCGGGCGGGCGAGCAGCTCTGGTCGGTGCAGACCGGGGCGGCCGGACCTTCCTCGGAGCTGACCGTGACCGGCGGCAGCCTCTTCTTCAGCGGCTCGGACGGCCGTCTGCACCAGGTGGATGCCTCGGACGGGACCCTGCTGTGGTCGGGGGAGGCGCACAAGGGCACCCCGGGGTGGGGCAGCGACGCCTACCCGTCCGCCCCGGCGGTCATCGGCGACCGCGTCTATGTCGTCACCACCGGGAACACGCTCTACGCCACCCGGCCCGGCGCCACGGCCGGCCCGTAGCGGCCCCGGCCGGGACGCCCGCGGCGGGACGCCCGCGGCGTGGGGCGGCTGCATGCCGGGATGCTTGCCGTGCCGGGGCGGGGACCGGTGCGGGACCGGCCCTCCGCCCCGGCCGGAGGTCAGTTCTCCAGCATGGTGATGTCGCGGACTGCGCCCTTGTCGGCGCTGGTGGCCATGGCGGCGTAGGCGCGCAGGGCCAGGGAGACCTTGCGGTCGCGGGCGGCCGGGGCGTAGCGGCCGTTCAGCGCCTCCCGGCGGGCGGCCAGGGTGGCCTCGTCCACCTTGAGTTCGATGGTGCGGTTCGGGATGTCGATGCTGATCAGGTCGCCGTCCTGGACCAGGGCGATGGTGCCGCCGGCCGCCGCCTCCGGGGAGACGTGGCCGATGGACAGGCCGGAGGTGCCGCCGGAGAAGCGGCCGTCGGTGACCAGGGCGCACTTGGCGCCCAGGCCGCGGCCCTTGAGGAAGGCCGTCGGGTAGAGCATCTCCTGCATGCCGGGGCCGCCGCGCGGGCCCTCGTAGCGGACGACCACCACATCGCCCTCCTTGACCCGCTTGGCCAGGATGGCCTCGACGGCGTCCTCCTGGGACTCGACCACGACGGCCGGGCCGGTGAAGGTCCAGATGGACTCGTCCACGCCCGCGGTCTTCACCACGCAGCCGTCGGCGGCGAGGTTGCCGTGCAGCACGGCCAGTCCGCCGTCGGCGGAGTAGGCGTGGGCGGTGTCCCGGATGCACCCGGCGGCGGCGTCGGTGTCCAGCGACTCCCAGCGCTCGGACTGGGAGAACGCCTCGGCGGAGCGGCGGCAGCCGGGGGCGGCGTGGAAGAGTTCCACGGCCTCGGGCGAGGGGGAGCCGCCGCGGATGTCCCAGCTCTTGAGCCACTCGTCGAGGGACGCGGCGTGCACGGTGGTGACGTCCTCGTTGAGCAGCCCGGCGCGGTGCAGTTCGCCGAGGATGGCGGGGATGCCGCCGGCCCGGTGGACGTCCTCCATGTGGTAGGCGCCGTTGGGTGCCACCTTGCAGATGCAGGGCACGCGGCGGGAGACGGCGTCGATGTCGGTCAGGCCGAAGTCGAGCTCGGCCTCCTGGGTGGCGGCCAGCAGGTGCAGCACGGTGTTGGTGGAGCCGCCCATGGCCACGTCCAGCGCCATGGCGTTCTCGAACGCGGACCGGGAGGCGATGTTGCGCGGCAGCACGGAGGCGTCGTCCTGCTCGTAGTAGCGGCGGGTGATCTCCACCACCGTACGGCCGGCCTCCTCGTACAGGGCGCGGCGGGCGGTGTGCGTGGCGAGCACCGAGCCGTTGCCCGGCAGGGCCAGGCCGAGCGCCTCGACCAGGCAGTTCATGGAGTTGGCGGTGAACATGCCGGAGCAGGAGCCGCAGGTGGGGCAGGCGGCCTCCTCGATCCGCGCGAGGTCCTCGTCGGAGGTGGTCTCGCTGACCGCCTCGGACATGGCCGAGATCAGGTCGATGCCGGTGCGGACGGTGCCGTCGACCAGCGTGGTCTTGCCGGCCTCCATGGGGCCGCCGGAGACGAAGACCACCGGGATGTTCAGCCGCATCGCGGCCATCAGCATGCCGGGGGTGATCTTGTCGCAGTTGGAGATGCAGACCAGGGCGTCGGCGCAGTGCGCCTCGACCATGTACTCGACGGAGTCGGCGATCAGGTCCCGGGAGGGCAGCGAGTAGAGCATGCCGCCGTGCCCCATGGCGATGCCGTCGTCCACGGCGATGGTGTTGAACTCCCGGGGGACGCCGCCGGCCGCCTTGATCGCGTCGGACACGATCCGGCCCACCGGCTGGAGGTGGGTGTGGCCGGGGACGAACTCGGTGAAGCTGTTGGCCACCGCGATGATGGGCTTGCCGAAGTCCTCCCGCGCTACACCGGCAGCGCGGAGGAGAGCGCGGGCGCCCGCCATGTTGCGCCCGTGGGTGACGGTTCGGGACCTCAGTGTCGCCATGATTCCGGTCTCCTGACGGTGGACGGCTGCGTCTGTCGAGACTACGCCTCCGACCGGCAAATGGGACGGCGAATCCGGATGGCGAGACCGGGACGCGACCGCGGCCCGAGCCGGAGCGCGGGCCGCGGCGCGAGCCGGAGCGCACCGGGGCGGGTTCAGGCCGCCGGGTCGGCGGGGTGCGGGGCGAGCAGCGGCAGCAGCCGGGTGCCGGCCGGTGCGGCCGCGGCAGCGCCGGTGCCGGCCTTGGGGACGGGCGCGGCGGCGAGGCGGGTCCCGCAGTGTCCGGCGAGCACGTCGTAGGCCGCCTTGCCCATGAGTTCCACCAGTTCGGGCCGGTAGGTGAGGTAGAGGGGGTCGGCCGCGGTGTGGGCCGCGGGCGCGCCCGTGCACCACCAGTGCAGGTCGTGGCCGCCCGGCCCCCAGCCGCGGCGGTCGTACTCGCCGATGGTGACGTAGAGCCGCTGCTCGCCGTCCGGCTGCTCCACCCACTCGTAGGAGCGGCGCAGCGGAAGCTGCCAGCACACGTCCGGCTTGGTCTCCAGCGGTTCGCGTCCCTCCCGGCGGGCCAGGATGTGCAGGGCGCAGCCGGCGCCGCCGGGGAAGCCGGGCCGGTTGAGGAAGATGCAGGCGCCCTTGACCCGCTTGGTCTGGCGTTCGCCGTCGAGGTGCTGCTCGGTCCAGCCGTCGCCCCAGCGCTTGCCGCGGTGGCCGGCGGCGTGGTGTTCCCAGATGTCCGGGGTGAGGCGGAGGGCGTGGTCGGCCACCCGCTGCTCGTCGTCGGCGTCGGTGAAGTGGGCGCCGAGGGTGCAGCAGCCGTCTTCGGCGCGTCCGGCGTGGATGCCCTGGCAGCCGTTGCCGAAGATGCACTGCCAGCGGGAGGTGAGCCAGGTCAGGTCGCAGCGGAAGACCTGGTCGGGGTCGGCGGGGTCGGGGAACTCCACCCAGGCGCGGGGGAAGTCCAGTGCTGCTTCGTCGCCGGCGGCCCGGCGGGCGGCGCCGTCGAGCTGCCACACCGTGCGGTTCGCCGTCTCCTTCGCCGTCTTCCGCGGCGCGCGGCGCCGCGCCGTGTGCTTCCCCGCGGGTTTGACCGGATCTTTGCCCGGCCCGTTCTCCCGCTTTGTCCCGTTCGTCTCAGCCACACCGCCCAGCGTAGACGGCCACGGTACCGTGAGCGCTCATGAGACTCGGTGTTCTGGACGTGGGATCGAATACGGTCCACCTGCTGGTGGTGGACGCGCACCGGGGTGCGCGTCCGCTGGCCGCGTACTCCCACAAGGCGGAGCTGCGGCTGGCCGAGCTGCTGGACGAGGCCGGGGCGATCGGCCCGCACGGCGTGGACCGCCTGGTGCAGACCATCGAGTCGGCCCTGGAGGTGGCGGAGGACCAGGGAGTCGCCGAGCTGCTGCCGTTCGCCACCTCGGCGGTGCGCGAGGCCACCAACGCCGATCACGTGCTGGGCCGGGTGGCCGAGGAGACCGGCATCGAGCTGCAGGTGCTGTCCGGGGAGGACGAGGCGCGGCTGACGTTTCTGGCGGCGCGCCGCTGGCTGGGCTGGTCGGCGGGCCGGCTGCTGCTGTTCGACATCGGCGGCGGCTCGCTGGAGATCGCCTTCGGCCTGGACGAGGCGCCGGACGCGGCGGTGTCGCTGCCGCTGGGTGCGGGCCGGCTGACCCAGTCCCGGCTGCCGGGCGATCCGCCCGATCCGGCGGATGTGCGGGCGCTGCGCCGGGATGTGCGGTCGCAGATGGCCCGGGTCGTCGGGGAGTTCAACCGGCTGGGGAAGCCGGACCGGGTGGTGGGCACCTCCAAGACGTTCAAGCAGCTTGCCCGGCTGAGCGGGGCCGCGCCGAGCTCGGACGGCGTGTACGCGCGGCGGTCGCTGGAGCGGGAGACGCTGCGCGAGTGGGGCCCCAAGCTGGGGGCGATGCCGGAGCGGGAGCGCGCCGGGCTGCCGGGGGTGTCCGAGGGACGGGCCCGGCAGCTGCTGGCCGGCGCGGTGGTGGCGGAGGCCGCCATGGATCTGTTCGGGGTGGCGGAGCTGGACATCTGCCCGTGGGCGCTGCGCGAGGGCGTGATCCTGCGGCGGCTGGACCAGATGCGCAACGGGGACGACTGAGCCCGGCCCCGTGGGCGCTCAGGGGGTGCGGCGGCGCAGCGTGGCGGCGCCGACGAGCAGCACGGCCAGCGCGTAGCCGGCGACGATCAGCAGATCACGGACGTAGGCGCCGCTGACACCGGTCTGTGCGACCACCTCTCCCATGCCGTCCACCGCGTAGGACATGGGCAGCACGCCGGAGATCCACTCCAGTACCGGGTGCATGTCCTCACGCGGCACGAACAGCCCGCACAGCAGGATCTGCGGCAGCACCACGGCCGGCATGAACTGCACCGCCTGGAACTCGGAGGCGGCGAAGGCGGAGACGAACAGGCCGAGTGCGGTGCCGAGCAGCGCGTCCATCACCGCGATGACCAGCAGCAGCCAGGGCGAGCCGGTGGTTTCCAGGCCGAGCGGCCAGATCGCCACGGCGGTGGCCAGGCTGGCCTGGAGCACGGCGAAGCAGCCGAAGGCGACGGCGTAGCCGAGGATCAGGTCGGCCTTGCCGAACGGCATGGTCATCAGGCGTTCGAGGGTGCCCGAGGTGCGTTCCCGCAGGGTGGCGATGGAGGTCACCAGGAACATGGTGATCAGCGGGAAGATGCCCAGCAGCGAGGCGCCGACGGAGCTGAACGTCCGGTCGTCGGCGTCGAAGACGTAGTAGAGCAGGACCAGCAGGAAGACCGGGACCAGCAGCATCAGGGCGATGGTGCGGCGGTCGTGGGAGAGCTGGCGCAGCACCCGGCGGGCGGTGGCCAGGGTGATGGCCGGGTTGACGGCGCGCGCCGGGCGGCGGGCCGGGCCGCGGCCGGTGCTTCCGGTGACGGCGGCGGTCGCGTTCACGAGCGGGCCTCCTCGGCTTCTGCTTCTGCTTCCGTTTGTGCTTGTGCTTGTGCTTCTGCTTCGCGGGCGGAGTCGATCAGCCGGAGGAAGGCGTCCTCCACGGTGTCGCAGCGGGTGCGCTCGCGCAGCCCCGCCGGGGTGTCCTGGGCGAGGATGCGGCCCTCGCGCATCAGCAGCAGTTCCTGGCAGCGGTCGGCCTCGTCCATCACGTGCGAGGAGACCAGCAGGGAGGCGCCGCCGGACGCCAGCCGGTGGAACAGCCGCCACAGGTCGCGGCGGAGCACCGGGTCCAGGCCGACCGTGGGTTCGTCGAGCACCAGCAGCTCGGGGCCGCCGAGCAGGGCCACGGCGAGCGAGACCCGGGAGAGCTGGCCGCCGGAGAGGCGGTCGGCCAGGACGTCGGCGTGCGAGGTGAGGTCGACGTCGCGCAGCGCCCGCTCCACCCGGGCGGGCAGCTCGCCGTGCGGGATGCCGAGCACCGCGCCGAAGTACTCCAGGTTCTGGCGGGCGGTGAGGTCGGTGTAGACCGAGGGCGCCTGGGTGACATAGCCGATGCGGTGCCGCAGGCGGGGGCTGCCGGCGGGTTCGCCGAGCACCTCGATCTCCCCGCCGACCTGGGCCTGGGCGCCCACGACGGCGCGCATCAGGGTGGTCTTGCCGCAGCCGGAGGGGCCGAGCAGGCCGGTGACGGTGCCGCGTGCCACNGGCCGGTGACGGTGCCGCGTGCCACGGTGAAGCCGATCTCGTTGATGACCTTCCGGCCGCCGCGGACCACCGAGAGCCCCTCGGCGCGGATCGCGGGTCCGGGCGGAGGAGCCTCGGGCGTAATATTCATCATGTGATGAATATTGCTCCGCAGGCTTCCCGCCGTCAAGCAGGAACAGCCGGGAAGCCGGGCCCGGCGGCCGCCCGGCCCCTGCCCGCCGACCCGGCCGCGCCCGCTGGCTGCGACCACGGCCCCGTAGGCTTGGCGCGTGGTACGTCATGGATCGGTGCGGCCCGCCCAGGCCGGGCGCGGGGCACGCAGGCCGAAGGTCGCCCTGTCGACGGCTTCCGTGTATCCCGAATCCACGGCCGCGGCCTTCGAGACGGCCGCCCGGCTCGGCTACGACGGCGTGGAGGTGATGGTCTGGACCGACCCGGTCAGCCAGGACCCGGCCGCTCTGCGCCGGCTCTCCGACCGCCACGGCATCCCCGTGCTCGCCGTGCACGCGCCCTGCCTGCTGATCACCCAGCGGGTGTGGTCCACCGACCCCTGGCGCAAGCTCGAACTGTCCCGCGCCGCGGCGGAGCGCCTCGGCGCCTCCACCGTGGTCGTGCACCCGCCGTTCCGCTGGCAGCGCGGCTACGCCCGCGACTTCGTGCGCGGCCTGCGGCGGATGGGAGAGGAGACGGACATCCGCTTCGCCGTGGAGAACATGTACCCCTGGCGCTACCGGCGGCGGGCCATGCAGGCGTACGCCCCCGGCTGGGACCCGACCGAGGAGGACTACCGGCACTTCACCCTGGACGTGTCGCACACCGCCACCTCGCACAGCGACCCGCTGGCCATGGCGGACCGCATGGGCGACCGGCTCGCCCACCTGCACATCGGGGACGGCACCGCCTCCGGCAAGGACGAGCACCTGGTGCCGGGCCGCGGCACCCAGCCCTGCGCAGAGCTGCTGCGGCGGGTCGCGGCCGGCGGCTACGACGGGCATGTGGTGCTGGAGATCAACACCCGCCGGTGCATGTCGTCGGCCGAGCGGGAGGCGGACCTGGCCGAGGCGCTGGCCTTCACCCGGCGCCATCTGGCCGCCCCGGCCACCGGCCCGGACGTGCTGCGGAGGCCGGCATGACCGCGTCCTCGCCCGCCGCTTCCGCCTCCCCGGCACCGCGGCGCCGGGGCCGGCCGCCGCGCGGCGGGGAGACGGCGGCGGACGCCCCGGCCACCCGGGACCGCATTCTGACCGCGGCCCGCGAGACCTTCGCCCAGCACGGGTACGACAAGGCGTCGGTGCGGGCCATCGCGCGCCGGGCGGGCGTCGACCCCGCGCTGGTGCACCACTACTTCGGCACCAAGGAGCAGGTCTTCGAGGCGGCGGTGGCCGAGGCCGCGGCCCCGGTGCTGG
Source organism: Streptomyces sp. YIM 98790 (assembly GCF_011421595.1). GTDB lineage: Bacteria > Actinomycetota > Actinomycetes > Streptomycetales > Streptomycetaceae > Streptomyces. The sequence continues at coordinate 8,308 of NZ_WTLH01000134.1, forward strand.
ACGGTGCGAACGTCATCCCGGAGGGCGATCCGCACCACATCGGCGAGCGGCTGACGCGGTTCTTCTTCGGCGTGTGGGAAAACCCGGCCTCCCGGGAGCCGCTGCTGGCCATCGTCCGCTCGGTGGTCACCCACGAGACGGCCGCCGGGATCTTCCGGCGGTTCATCACCAGGAACCTGGTGCGCCGGGTGGCCGAACGGCTGGACGTCCCGGACATCGAGTCCCGGATCGAGCTGGCCGTGGCCCAGCTGGTGGGGGTCGCCATCCTGCGCTATGTGGTGCGGGTGGAGCCGCTGGCCTCCGCCGAGGCGGAGACGCTGATCCGGCGGCTGGCGCCGGTCGTGCAGTTCCACATCTCCGGCGGCGCCGCACCGCTCGGCCCCCGCTGAGCCCGCCCTGCGCGGGCGGCGGCTGCCGCGGACCGGACGCCGCTCAGGAGGCCGGGCGGTCCGGGCCCGCATACCGGCCGGACTCGGCGGGCGGCTGCCCGGGCTCGGACGGCGCGGGCTCCGGCTCCGACGGCTCCGGCCCGGGCTCCGGTTCCGGCTCCGGCTCCGGCTCCGGCTCCGGTTCGGGCTCGCCGCCGTCGCCCTCGATGGTGATCACCCCGCCGGACGGGCCGATGGTGATCCGTCCGCGCCACGCACCGGCCGGTTCCCGGGAGCGGTCCACGGTGACCAGGATGGTGGTCCACTCGCCCGGCCGCAGGGTGCCGGAGCCGGCGCTCGGCCGCAGCCAGGGCGCGTCCGAGGAGGCCGTCCAGTCCACGGCCGAGCCGCCCGAGGCACGCAGCGTGATCTCGGTACCGGCGTCCGTGGGCACCGCCTCCACCGTCAGCCGTCCGGGCCCCCGCCGGGCGCCGTCGCCGGAGGCCGGCCCGCCGGAGGAGGCATCGCCGCCGTCCGTGCCCCGGTCCCGGCCGGTGCCGGTGTCCGTGCCCCTGCCGGTGCCGGTGCCCTCCCGGGCGCCCCGGCCCCCGCCGCGGGAGTCCGCGCCCCGCCCCGCCTCCGCAGGCTCCAGCGGCTGCCCCTCCGAGCCCGCGTCGGGCGTGTGGTGCGGGCCGGCCCCCCGCTCCCGCGCCGCCGCGTGCCCCTCGCCGCCGTGCCGGGTGCTGCCCGCCTCGCCGTGCGGCCCGCCCGGGTCCAGGTCGTCGCCCTGGCCCAGCGGAACGTCCCCGGAGGAGGACGCCGGGTTCCCCTCGCCGCTCAGATCACCGGCGGACGGCGCGTTCCGGTAGGCCGCCCAGAACGCCAGCACCGGCGCGGCCAGCACGGTCGCGACCACGGTGGTGGTCACCGCTCGGCTGCGCAGCCGCTCGCGGAGGGCCGCGCGCTCCCGCTCGTCCACCGGGAAACCGGACCTGTCGAAGCGCGGGGCGGGACGCGCGCGGGCCCGGAGCGCCGCCAGCCGCGCCGCCTCCACTGCCCGGCGGGGCGCCGCCAGCACGGTCAGCCGCCCGGAGCCGGGCGACGCCGAGGTGCCCGGCCAGCCCGCGATCGCCCGCTGCGCGATCCGGCGGCAGGACGGGCACTCGTCCACATGCCGGACCAGCTCCCGGCGCAGACCGGGGGCGAGCAGCAGACGGTCCTCCCCGGTCAGGCCGGCGAGTGCGGGGCAGACCGCGGCATCGAGCGCGGCCAGTGCGCCGCGGGTGCGCTCCACCTCGCAGGCGGCCGTGGTCAGCAGGGTGTGCGCGGCCTCGCCGGGCAGCCGCAGCACCTCGGCAACCTGGCGCGGGGAGAGCTGGTGGCGGACCGCCAGTTCGAGCGCCTCGCGCTGCTCGGGGGTGGTGCCGGCGGCCTCCGGCCAGGCCAGTGCGGCCAGTTCGCGGCGCCGCTGCTGGGCGGACGGGCCCGCGGCGCGCGGCACGGGCGGGGAGGCGGCCCGGGGCGCGGAACGGGATCGCGTGCCGCGGGTGCGCTCCCGCTCGCGCTGCTGCGCGGCGGCGAGCCGGCGCAGACACGCCCAGCGGGCCAGCGCGTAGAGCCAGGGGCGGTGCAGTTCCGGATCGCGCGGCCGGCGGCCCTGCCCGTGCTGCCGCTCCGCCAGCGCCAGGGCCTCGCCGAGCGCGGCGGTGGCGGCGTCATGCTCGCACATCACGGAGAGGCAGTAGGTGAACAGCCCGTCCAGAAAAGCGTCTTCGTACGCGGCGGGACGGACGGGCCGCGCCCGCGCCGGCTCCGGAAGGGGGGCCGGTCCGGCATCCCGGGACGGAACGGCGGTCCGGCGCACGGTGGTCGGCCTTGTTCGCTCACGGCTGGTGGTGGTCACCACGCGACCGTAGGGGCACCGGGCGCACTCTCTGCAGCCCCCGCCCGGAGGTTCCCCCTAATGGGTGACAGTGCCCCGTCAACCCCGCCCCCGTCCTTGACCCTTCACACCGTCCGTGCGCCGCCGCCCCGCGGGCGGTCCGGGCAGTGGAGGGTACGGGCGGAGGGGTGGCCGGGTCGGGGGTGTCAGTGACGGGAGGTAGCTTCTTCCGCATGGCCCGCAGCAAGAGCGACCGTCCGTCGTACCGGTGCACCGAGTGCGGGTGGTCCACCGCCAAATGGCTCGGCCGCTGTCCCGAGTGCCACGCCTGGGGCACGGTCGAGGAAGTCGGCGGCACGCCCGCCGTGAAGACCACCGCCGCCGCCCGCGTGGTCTCCCCCGCGCTGCCCATCGGGCAGGTCGACGGCCGGCAGGTCGCCGCCCGCTCCACCGGCGTGGTCGAGCTGGACCGGGTCCTCGGCGGCGGCCTGGTGCCGGGCGCCGTGGTGCTGCTGGCCGGCGAGCCCGGCGTGGGCAAGTCCACCCTGCTGCTGGACGTCGCCGCCAAGGCGGCCTCCGCGCAGCGCCCCACCCTCTACGTCACGGGTGAGGAGTCGGCCGGGCAGGTCCGGCTGCGCGCCGACCGCATCGGCGCGCTGGACGACCACCTCTTCCTCGCCGCCGAGACGGATCTGTCCGCCGTCCTCGCCCAGCTCGACGCGGTCCGGCCCGCCCTGCTGATCATGGATTCGGTGCAGACCGTGGCCTCCCCCGAGGTGGACGGCGCCCCGGGCGGCATGGCCCAGGTGCGGGAGGTGGCCGGGGCACTGATCCGCGCCTCCAAGGAACGCGGCATGTCGACCATCCTGGTCGGCCATGTCACCAAGGACGGCGCCATCGCCGGTCCCCGCCTGCTGGAGCACCTGGTGGACGTGGTGCTGCACTTCGAGGGCGACCGGCATGCCCGGCTGCGCCTGGTGCGCGGGGTGAAGAACCGCTACGGCACCACCGACGAGGTCGGCTGCTTCGAACTGCACGACGAGGGCATCACCTCGCTCGCCGACCCCTCCGGCCTGTTCCTCACCCGGCGCGCCGAGCCGGTGCCCGGCACCTGCCTGACGGTCACCCTGGAGGGCCGCCGCCCGCTGGTCGCCGAGGTGCAGGCGCTCACCGTGGACAGCCAGATCCCCTCCCCCCGGCGCACCACCTCCGGCCTGGAGAACTCCCGGGTGTCCATGATCCTCGCGGTGCTGGAGCAGCGCGGCCAGATCACCGCCCTGGGGAAGAACGACATCTACACCGCCACCGTGGGCGGGGTCCGGCTGGGCGAGCCCGCCGCCGACCTGGCCATCGCCCTGTCCCTGGCCAGCGCCGCGGGGGACATACCGCTGCCGAAGAACCTGGTCGCGGTGGGCGAGGTGGGCCTGGCCGGGGAGGTCCGCCGGGTCACCGGGGTGCAGCGGCGGCTGGCCGAGGCGCACCGGCTCGGCTTCACCCACGCCCTGGTCCCGGCCGACTCCGGGGACGCCCCGGCGGGCATGCGGGTGCGGGAGGTGGCGGACATAGGGGAGGCGCTCCGGGTCCTCCCCTCCGCACCACGGCGCAGCCGCGCGCCACGAGCACGCACGGAGCCCGAGCCTGCCAACCAGTCCCGCCGGTAGACTCATGCCGCACTGCAACAACCATCACCGGAGGAGTGCATGGCAGGCGGCGACCGATCAGCTGGGCACGGAAGAGCCGGATCGGAGAAGCTGCGTGCCGCGCTGAGCGCCGTCGCCCCGGGCACGCACCTGCGGGACGGCCTGGAGCGGGTGCTCCGGGGGAACACCGGCGGGCTGATCGTGCTGGGCTTCGACCGCACGGTCGAGTCGCTCTGCTCCGGCGGTTTCGTGCTGGATGTCGAGTTCTCCGCCACCCGGCTGCGCGAGCTGTGCAAGCTGGACGGAGCCGTGGTGCTGGACAAGGACATCACCAAGATCGTCCGGGCCGGGGTGCAGCTGGTCCCGGATTCGAGCATCGCGACCGAGGAGACCGGCACCCGGCACCGCACCGCGCAGCGGGTCTCCATCCAGACCGGCTATCCGGTGGTCTCGGTGAGCCAGTCGATGCGGCTGATCGCCCTGTATGTGGACGGGCAGCGGCGGGTGCTGGAGGATTCCGGCGCCATCCTCTCCCGGGCCAACCAGGCACTGGCGACCCTGGAGCGGTACAAGCTCCGGCTGGACGAGGTCACCGGCACGCTCTCCGCCCTGGAGATCGAGGATCTGGTGACGGTCCGGGATGTGGCGGCGGTGGCGCAGCGGCTGGAGATGGTCCGCCGGATCGCCGCCGAGATCGCCGAGTACGTGGTGGAGCTGGGCACGGACGGCCGGCTGCTCTCCCTCCAGCTCGACGAGCTGATCGCCGGCGTGGAGCCGGAGCGGCAGCTCGTGGTGCGGGACTATCTGCCGGAGACGCCGGGCGGCAAGCGTTCCCGCAAGGTGAGCACCGCGCTGGGCGATCTGGACGAACTGACCCATCCGGAGCTGCTGGAGCTGTCCATGGTGGCACGGGCCATCGGCTACAGCTCCTCACCGGAGACGCTGGACAGCGCGGTGTCGCCGCGCGGTTTCCGGCTGCTGGCCAAGGTGCCGCGGCTGCCGGGCGCGGTCATCGACCGGCTGGTGGACCACTTCGGCGGCCTGCAGAAGCTGCTGGCCGCCAGTGTGGACGACCTCCAGGCGGTGGACGGCGTGGGCGAGACCCGGGCCCGCTCGGTCCGGGAGGGGCTGTCCCGGCTGGCCGAGTCCTCCATCCTGGAACGCTACGTCTGAGGCGCGGGGCGGCCCGCCCGTCCGGGGCGACGGGCCGGTCCGGCGTCCGGCCGCCGCCCGCGGCCGGTGCTCAGTCGGCGTTCAGGCGGAAGGCCGACTGGGCCTTCTGCGTCACATTGCCGCCCAGGTCGACGGCCACATCCATCAGATAGGTGCCGACCGGCGCCTCCGGCCGCTCCTTGGCGCCCGCGCAGCCGCCGGAGTCCCCGGCCGAGTAGCGGCGGTCCCAGGTGACGGTGTGCGTGACGGACGCTCCCCTGGCCACGGCCTTCACCGCCGAGGCCGGTCCGGCCGGGCACTCCTGTGAGGTCCAGACCTGTTCCTCGTCTTCGCCGCCGGTGAACGACAGCGAGATGGTCACCGCCTCGTGCCCGAGGTCGATCCGGCAGTCGGTGCCGGAGGTGTTCTCCACGGTGACCAGCAACGCGGGCCGCACGCCCGGGGGGTATTCGGGCTCGTCGCTCTCCACCGAGATCTCCACCTGGCTCTGCCGGCAGGACGGCAGGCTGCCCACCGGCACCGAGATGCCCTCGCCGTCGGCGGTACCGCCGGTGCCCCCCGACTGGCCGGTGCCCGTGCCGCCGCTGCCGCCGCTTCCGGCGGTGGCGCCGCCGTCCTGCTCCGCGCCCGGCCCGCCGTCGCCGCCCTCCGAATCCCCGCCCGCGCCGCCGTCCACGCCGGCGGCCTCCCCGGTCTCGCCGTTCTCCCCGGCCTCGCCGCTGCCTTCGGTGTCGCCGGTGTCCCCGGACTCGTCCCGGCCGCCGGGGCGGCTGTCTATCACGGTTTCGGTATCGGTCGGTCCCGGCGTGATGGACTCCGCCGGCCCGCTGCCCGCGTTGTCGTCCCGCCCGGCCGGCTTCTCGTCCCCGCCGCCCGTGGTGGTGCGCAGCGCCCAGAACACGAGTACACCCAGCAGCACCAGCAGCAGGAACGCCACGGCTCGCCGCCGCCAGTAGATGGATGCCGGGAGCGGCCCGACCGGCCTGCGCAGAGATCCCACGCGGAAACTCTACGATGCCGCACGCCAATTGCCCCGAGCGCCAGGCGAAGCCGGTGGATTGCGACTCCGCAACGGCGGCTCGCCCGGACGGTCGGCGGCCCTCACCGGCGCATCCCCTCTTTCGTGGGGAGCCACGCCACGCCACGGCGCGGACCGTTCCTCAGCGCCCGCCGACCGTGCCAGGATCAACGGGATGACTGCCACCAGTGCCCCCTCCAGTGCCCCCGAGCGCGGCGCCGAGCCCGCTCCCTCCCCCGTGCCCTCCGGGCATGAGGGCGACCCCCATGCCGTGCCCGGCGACAGCGTCCCGGCCGGGGCCCCGAGCCCCGGGGATCTGCACGGGCCGGTTGTCGAGTGGTTCGACAAGAACGCCCGTGACCTGCCCTGGCGTCGTCCGGAAGCCGGCGCGTGGGGGGTCATGGTCAGCGAGTTCATGCTGCAGCAGACCCCGGTCAGCAGAGTGCTCCCGGTCTACGAGGAGTGGATGAGACGCTGGCCGCGCCCGGCCGACCTGGCCGCCGAGTCCCCGGGCGAGGCGGTCAGGGCCTGGGGGCGGCTGGGCTACCCGCGGCGGGCGCTGCGGCTGCACGGCGCGGCAGCCGCCATAGCGGAACGGCACGGCGGGGATGTGCCCAAGGACCACCACCAGCTGCTGGCGCTCCCCGGCGTCGGCGAGTACACGGCGGCGGCGGTCGCGTCGTTCGCCTACGGCCAGCGGCACGCGGTGCTGGACACCAACGTCCGCCGCGTGTTCGCCCGAGCCGTGACCGGCAGTCAGTACCCGCCCAACGCCACCACGGCGGCGGAGCGGAAACTGGCCCGGATGCTGCTGCCCGAGGAGCCGGCCACCGCCGCCCGGTGGGCTGCGGCCACCATGGAGCTGGGCGCCCTGGTCTGCACCGCCCGCTCGCCGCGCTGCGGCGACTGCCCCATCGCCGAGCTGTGCGCCTGGCAGCGGGCGGGCGCGCCGGAGCACGAGGGTCCGCCGCGCCGGGTGCAGACGTACGCGGGCACGGACCGCCAGGTGCGGGGCAAGCTGCTGGCCGTGCTGCGGGAGTCCCTGGCGCCGGTGCCGCAGGCCGTGCTCGACCAGGCGTGGCGCGATCCGGTGCAGCGGCTGCGCGCGCTCAACGGCCTGCTGACCGACGGCCTGGTGGAGCGGCTGCCGGACGGCCGCTTCCGGCTGCCCGGCGCCTGACCGTCCGTCTTCCCGCTCATCGCCGCCCTCCGCGCCGTCGCGCTGAGGGCCGGCGATGAAGGGAGCGGCAAGGGCAGCCGCGCCGGACGTGACCCCGGCTCGGATCAGCCGAGCAGCCGCTCCGCGACGACCTCGTCGTCGATGATCTCCCCGGTCGGCCGGAAGCCCAGTCCGAGATAGAACGGCTCGGGGCCGCCGGGACCGGGAACCCACGACACCGTGAGACGGCGCTGCCCGCGCCGCCGGGCCTCGGCGCAGACCTCCTCGACGGCGAACCGGCCGTATCCCTTGCCCTGGTGTGCCGCATCGATGTTCAGCCGCCATATGCCGCAGCGGAAGGCCGGCACCTCGTTGTCCGGGTCGAAGCCGGCCATCACGAAGCCGACGAGCTGCTCGCCGTCGTACACCAGCCGGGGCCAGGCCACGTCGGGGGAGGCGTATGCCTCGGCAAGGGACACCGCCACGGGGGCGACGAACTTCTGCTGCTCCGGCCGGACGGCCAGTTTGCAGGCCGCGGAGACATTGGTCGGATCGACGGCCTGGAGTCGTGGTGCGGGGCTCATACCAGCACCTTAGACGCCGGGTACGACAGCAGGGCCGGTCACCGTCCGGCGGGAACCGAAGCCGTCCCCAGGAAGCCCCCAGGACGCCCCGGGGACGCCGCAGAGTCCCGCCGGCGGGTCAGGGCCGGCGACGGGACCGGTGCCCGGCAGACACGCGGCAGACACGCGAAAAACTTCCGGAACTCTTCCGGAAGTTTTCGGTTTCTGAGCCCGGCCACATCCCGCCCAACGAGGCAGCTTCTCGAACAACCCTCGGATCTTCCGGCACATCGCCGCTCTGAGCTGCGTTGATGGCGACACAACAAGACCCTTGTCCAAGGTAGTTGTTTCGAAAATTCTCCGAGAACTGTTGACAACTTGACGCGGACGCACCAACCTATCGCCATCGACAGACCGCACCCCCACTGTCGGACCGGGTCACGAGCCGCGACCCGGTACCCCGGTCGCTCAGCGGTCGGCGACCGGTCCATCCCATGGCCGTCGTGACGACGCCGACGGGCCGCCGCCGCCAAGCCGACCGGCGGCGGCCACGCCGGCTCGTGTCGCGCTGCCTGGCTTCCCCGCCACCAACCCCCACGAGGAGGAAGCACACTCATGAACGACGCCCCCACTCATCCGGAGCGCCGCTTGCCCGGCCGCTTCCGGCTGTTGCCCCGGTTGCGCGGTGCCGGGCGCATCAAGCTGCTCATCAGTGCCGCGTGTGCCGCGCTGGTCGCGGCCGTTCTGGTCCCGACGGGCAGCGCCAACGCCAACCCGATCAACTCCAACCAGACCGGCAACCACGGCGGGTACTTCTACTCGTTCTGGACCGACGCGCCCGGCACGGTCTCCATGTCCATGGGCTCCGGCGGCAACTACAGCACCCAGTGGAGCAACACCGGCAACTTCGTGGCCGGCAAGGGCTGGAGCACCGGCGCCCGCCGGACGGTGACCTACTCGGGCACCTTCAACCCGTCCGGCAACGCCTACCTGACGCTCTACGGCTGGTCGCGGAACCCGC
>NZ_WTLH01000135.1 GCF_011421595.1 Streptomyces sp. YIM 98790
GCGTGCGGGCCGTGCGGGCGGTGCGGGCCGGGCCACGCGGTCCGCACCGCCCCCGCCGCCCCGCCCGCCTGCCTGCCTGCCTGCCGTGCGAGCAGCGCCGGGCCGGGGTCCCGGTACCACGGGGAAACAGCCTGCTGTATACAACTGGACCGGGGCGGCGCCGTTCCGCGACGGTGGCCGGATCACCTCCGGGAGGTCGCAGACGTGATCCCGGACACACAGGACAAGCGTTTGACTGTTACGGAAGTGGGCTAAGTTCCGCGCATGGTCACCACGGGAGAGACCACCGGCACCGCCGGACAGGGAGCCGCACCCGGCTCCGGACAGGTACTCGTCGCGTCCAACCGCGGCCCGGTCAGTTACTCGCCCGCCGCCGACGGCTCCGGCGGCCTCACCGCCCGGCGCGGCGGCGGCGGGCTGGTCTCCGGCCTCAGCGCGCTCGGCGCGGAAGCCGGCACCTGGGTGTGCGCCGCTCTCGGCGAGGGCGACCGCGAGGCCGCCCGCCGGGCCGCCGCGTCCGGCGGGACCGGCCTGCTGGACCGCACCGACACCGGCGGCCAGGCCGTGCGGATGCTGGACATCCCGGCCGAGACCTTCCACGCCGCCTACAACGGCATCGCCAACTCCGTCCTCTGGTTCGTCCACCACATGCTCTACCAGACGCCGCTGGAGCCGGTGTACGACGCCGCGTTCGAGGCGGACTGGGCGCACTACGAGCGCTACAACCAGGCGTTCGCCGACGCGCTGGCCGAGGAGGCCGCGCCCGGCGCCGCCGTCCTGGTCCAGGACTACCACCTGACCCTGGTGCCCGGGCTGCTCCGCGAGCGCCGCCCCGACCTGAGGATCGGGCACTTCTCCCACACCCCCTGGGCGCCGGTGGCCGGCTTCCGCATCCTGCCGGACCCGGTCGCCCGCCAGGTACTGCTGGGCATGCTGGGCGGCGACCGGGCGGCCTTCCTCACCTGGCGCTGGGCCGAGGCCTTCGCCGCCTGCTGCCAGACCGTGCTGGGCGCCGAGGTCACCGACCGCGGCACCGAGCTGCACCTCACCCATGAGGGCCGCACCACCCGGATCGGTGTGCACGGCCTGGGCGCGGACGCCGGCTTCCTGCGCGAGCGGGCACACCGGCCGGATGTGGACGAGCGGCTGGCCGCGCTGCGCGCCCAGGTCGGCGGCCGGCGGACGATCGTCCGGGTGGACCGCACCGAGCTGTCCAAGAACATCGTGCGCGGGCTGCTGGCCTACCGCCGGCTGCTGACGGAGCGTCCGGAGTGGCACGACCGGGTGGTGCACATCGCCTTCGCCTACCCCTCCCGGCAGGATCTGGCCGTCTACCGCGAGTACACCGCCGAGGTCTCACGGCTCGCCGAGGAGATCAACTCCGCCTTCGGCACGGACACCTGGACGCCGGTGGTGCTGCACGTCAAGGACGACTTCGCACGCTCCCTGGCCGCCTACCGGATGGCGGACGTGGCCCTGGTCAACCCGATCCGGGACGGCATGAACCTGGTCGCCAAGGAGATCCCGGTGGTCTCCGAGCGCGGCTGTGCCCTGGTGCTGTCGCGGGAGGCGGGCGCCTGCGCCGAACTCGGCGACGACGCCCTGGTGATCAACCCGTACGACATCGCCGGCACCGCGCACGCCCTGCACCGGGCGCTGACCATGCCGCAGGACGAGCGCGCCGAGCGCAGCAAGCGGCTGGCCGCGGCGGCCACCGCGCTGCCCCCGCAGAGCTGGTTCCTGGCCCAGCTCAAGGCGCTGCGCGAGTGAGTCACCGCCGGGCCGCCGCCCGGCGCCCGGACCCGGCATCACCCCGGCCCGGCGGCACCGGGATTCACTGCTCGGACTCGATCATCACGGTGCGGCCGAACAGGGTGGCGTGCTCCAGCACGTCCTCCAGCGGATCGTCGATCTGGCCGGTGGAGATCAGCGACCACCGGGGCCCGTTGTGCGATCCGTAGTGGGTCTCGTCGGCCCAGGCGCTGGTGGCCGTGGCCACCGTGCCCGCCACCGCCAGGCCCAGCCCGGTCAGGACCGTCAGCGCCCGCCGCCCGTGTCCGCTCCCGCGCTGCCGGGCCCGTCGCCGTTCCTGTGCGTCCGTCGTGCGCATCGCTGCCCCTTCCGCCGTTCTGTGCCGCGTCGCGGCGTCTGTCATCCGGTCGGCCTATCCCTCCGGGGGCCATTCGGGTTACGCGGAACCACCCGAAAGGGGCCGGACACCGCCTTCGGGACGTCCGGGAGGGAACTCCCGCGGCCCGGTATGCGTCACGGAAGACAGACGCGGACGTGGGAGAGGTGGCCCGGTATGGCGATGCAGTGGCATGGCGGTCCGGTGGGACCCGTCGGTCCGCACGGGCGGCACGGGCGGCAGGCACCGCAACCGCACGCGGGTCCCGCCTGGCCGTACCCGCCGTCGCCGGTGATGCGGGCCTCGGACGCGGACCGGGAGCGGGCCGCCGACGTCCTCAAGGCCGGCTTCGCCGAGGGGCGGCTCACCAAGCAGGAGCTGGACGAGCGGCTCACCCGGCTCCAGTACGCCATGACCTACGCCGAAATCCAGCCACTGATCGCCGATCTGCCGCAGGGCCCGATGCCGATGGCCGTGGCCCAGCCCGCCCCGCCGCCGGTGCCCATGGCCTCCGTGCCACCGCCGCGCCCCACCAACGGCACGGCCACCGCATCGCTGATCTGCGGCATCTTCACCGTCTTCACCGGCGGCCTGTCGGCGGTCCCGGCGGTGGTCCTGGGCCACAAGGCCCGGGCGGAGATCCGCCGCACCCGGCAGCAGGGGGACGGCATGGCCGTCGCCGGCCTGGTGCTGGGCTATCTGGCGATGGCCTTCTGGGCGCTGTTCGTCCTCGTGACGGCGGTGGCCGCGGTCTCGCTCGACGGCGGCATCGACAGCGGCAGCGTGGACGTCGGCGTGGAGACCGGGCAGCACGCGGACCAGGCGGAGGCACCGGCCCCGCAGGACGGGGAATCCGGCGGATAGCCGGCCGCGGGACACGCGGGAGCGGCCCGGGGCCCGCACGCGCACCACAGCCGCGCTGTGCCCGCGCCCGCTGCGGATACCGGCAGTAGGCTGAGGCAGTTGGGAGGGAGTGGCGGGATGGCGATGCACTACCCGGGAGAGCACCCCCGGCAGGGGCTGCCGTACGGACAGCACCCCGGGGACCCGAGGGGGTACGCGCAGGGCCGCCCGCAGGGCCATCCGCACGCGCCGGGGTTCGGGCCGGGGTTCGGGCCGCTGCCCTCTCCCCCGCCGTATCCCTCGCCGCAGCCCGGGGCCATGCGGGTCTCGGACGCGGACCGGCAGCGGACCGCGGATGTGCTCAAGGCCGGCTTCGCCGAGGGGCGGCTGTCCCGGCAGGAGCTCGACGACCGCCTGGACCGGCTGCCGCACTGCCTGACGTACACCGATCTGCGGCTGCTGGTCGGCGATCTCCCGCAGGGCCCGGAGCCGGCGGCAATCCCGCCTGCCGTGCCCGTCCCCCGCCCCGATCCGGCTCCCCTGGTGCACATCCGGCCGCCGACGCCGGGGCCGGGTCCGAGGCCGCCCAAGCCGCCGATGAACGGCTCCGCGCTGATCGCGGGGATCTGCGCCGGGCTGATTCCGACCACCCTCGGCCTGACCGCCGTCCCGGCCGTGATCTACGGGCACAAAGGGCTGGCGGAGACCCGGCGCACCGGCGAGAGCGGCTCCGGCTTCGCCACCGCGGGCGTGATCTCCGGCTACGCCACCCTCGCCGTCTTCGCCGTCCTCCTCCTCACCCTCGCCGCCGCCCTCTGAAGCGGGCGCCCGCCCGGGGCCGCACCACCGCGCCGCCGCACGGCCCTCCCGGGCGGTACGCGCGGCACGCACGGCCCCGGGGGCCGGAGCGGACGCTCAGCGGTCCAGGGCGGCGGCGAGGGCGGTGAGCAGCGCCGCCACACCGGCCGGCCCCGGAACGACCAGGTCGGCCACGGCCGTGACCGCCGCCGGCACCTCCTCGCCGCCGCTGCACACCCGCAGCCCGGCCACGCCGGAGGCGCGCAGCTTTCCCACGGTCTCGAAGGCCGCCAGATCGCCCAGATCGTCCCCGGCGTAGAGCACGGCCGCCGGGTCGGTGCGGGTCACCAGCCCGGCCAGGGCCATGCCCTTGTCCATGCCCGGCGGCCGGAGCTCCAGCACCAGCCGGCCCGGCTCCACTGCCAGTCCGAGGCGGGACGCCAGCGCGGCCAGCGGCTCGCGCAGCGCCTCCAGGGTGCCCGCCGGATCGGCGGAGCGGCGGGTGTGCACGGCCAGCGCCCCGCCCTTGTCCTCGATGACCGCGTCCGGCCCGTGTTCCCGGACCACGGCGGGCAGCGCGGAGCGGGCGGCGGAGACGCCCGGGTGCGGGGGCGGGGTGTGCAGTTCGCCGGTGGCGGCGTCCCAGCGCTCCGCGCCGTAGGCGCCGAGCACGGTGAGGTGTTCCAGGCCGGGGGCGCCGGCGAAGCCGCCGAGCCGGGCGGCGACGGCGGCCGGGCGGCCGGTGATCACGGCGACGGCGGCGAGCCGCGGTGCGAGCCGGGAGAGCGCCGGCAGGACGTCCGGATGCGGCCGGGACTGTTCCGGATCGGCCACGACGGGGGCCAGCGTGCCATCGAAGTCGAGCGCCACCACGGCGCGGTGCGGCTGGCCGAGGACGGCCGCCAGTCCTTCGCGGCCCTCTGCGGTGGTCGGTTCGGGGAGGCTGTCCATGGTTGCCGAGCCTATGCGCGCGGCCCGTGCGGCAGTAGTGCGCCTCGCGGCGGGCGGTGTGCGGACCGGGGGCGGCGCCGGTGTGGCGCGGCCGGGTTCAGCGGGCGGCGCGGCGCTCGTCGCGGCGGGCGCGCAGCCGGTTGACCGTGACCGGGGCGTGGGCCAGTGCCCGCGGGTCGTCCAGCAGGGCGTTGAGCAACTGGTGGTAGCGGGTCGGGGACATGTCCAGGTGTTCGCGGATCGCCCGGTCCCAGGCCGCGCGGCCGGACCAGTTGCGCCCGGCGAGCTCCAGCACCGCCCGGTCCCGCTCCGACAGACCGGGCCGTCCCCCGGCTTCCCCGGCTTCCCCGTCGCCTTCGCCCCGCCCCGCCGCCTCCTGCCCGGGCTCCGGCTCCGGCTCGTGCTCGTCGCTGCTGCTGCTCACTCCCTCATCGTACGAACCGGTTGCCGGCGGGCGGAAAGCATCCCGGCCCGGCCGGGAATCCGTCGCTCTGCGCAAGGGTAGGGAAACAATGCTGACACTCCAGCACACTGGACTAGACCTTTCTCCTCCTTTCGGGCGACACTGTGCCCGTGACTCCACCGCTCACCGAGTCCGTCCCCGGCGGCCCCGCCGGCCGGCCCGAGTACGTCATCGCGATCGACGTCGGCGGCACCGGCATGAAAGCGGCCCTGCTCGCGCGCGACGGCACCGAACTGCACCGCGCCCGCCGGGCGACCGCCCGGGACGGCGGCCCCGAGGAGACGCTGGACGGCGTCCTGAAATTTGCCGAGCAGCTCCACGCCACCGGTCTGGACCTGTACGGCCGGGAGCCCGCCGCCGCGGGCATCGTGGTCCCCGGCATCCTGGACGAGGCCGCCGGTACGGTCCGCTACGCCGCCAACCTCGGCTGGCGGGAGGTGCCGCTGCGCCGCCTGCTGGGCGAGCGGCTGGCCGGCATCCCGGTCGCCGTGGGCCATGACGTGCGCTCCGGCGGTCTGGCCGAGGGCCGGCTCGGCGCCGGCGCGGGCGCCGCACGGTTCCTGTTCGTCGCGCTGGGTACCGGGATCGCCGGTGCGATCGGCATCGACGGCCGGGTCGAGGCGGGCGCGCACAGCGGAGCGGGGGAGATCGGCCACATCATCGTCCGTCCGGGCGGCGAGACGTGCGGCTGCGGACAGCGCGGCTGTCTGGAGACCCTGTGCTCGGCCGCCGCGGTGGGCCGGGCCTGGGCCGCCGAGTGCGGCGATCCGCGGGCCACGGCCGCGGACGCGGCGCGCGCCGTGGCGTCCGGCGATCCGGCCGCCGTGCGCGTCTGGCAGGGGGCCGTGGCGGCGCTGGCCGACGGGCTGCTGATCGGCATCACCCTGCTCGACCCGGACGTGGTGATCGTCGGCGGCGGGCTGGCCGAGGCGGGCGACACGCTCTTCGTGCCGCTGCGCGAGGCCGTCGCCGCCCGGATCGCCTTTCAGCATCACCCCACGATCGTTCCGGCGGCCCTCGGGGACGCCGCGGGGTGCCTGGGCGCGGGACTGCTCGCCTGGGAGAGCCGCCACCACGACAACTCCGCGGAGGATGTGTACTCATGACCACAGATGGCCGGCGCACCGTGCTCACCGGAGCCAGGGTGGTGCTGCCCACGGGCGTCGCCGACAACGGCCGGATCACCGTCCTGGGCACCCGTATCGAGGAAGCCGGGCCCGGTGCCCCGGCTTCTTCCGCGCCCCTGCCCGGGAGCGCTCCCACCGACGCGGTCGACCTTTCCGGGCACTGGGTCGTACCGGGCTTCGTGGACATGCACGCGCACGGCGGCGGCGGGGCCTCGTTCTCCGCGGGCACGCACGAGGAGGCGCTGCGGGTGCTGGCGACCCACCGCCGGCACGGCACCACCACCATGGCCGCCTCCACCGTCACCGGCGATCTCGGCGACCTCGCCCAGCAGGCCGGGGTGCTGGCCGAACTGGTGGAGGACGGCGAACTGGCCGGCCTGCACTTCGAGGGGCCGTTCATCGCCCGCAACCGCTGCGGTGCGCACCAGCCGTCGCTGCTGCGCGACCCGGACCCCTCGGCGGTGCGCAAGCTGATCGACGCGGCGCGCGGCACGGCCGTCATGGTGACGCTGGCGCCGGAGCTGCCCGGCGGCCTGGACTCGGTCCGCCTGCTGCGCGACCTGGGAGTCATCGCGGCGGTCGGCCACACCGACGCCGACTACACCATCACCCGGCAGGCCATCGAGGCCGGAGCCACCGTGGCCACCCACCTGTTCAACGCCATGGCGCCGCTGGCACACCGCGATCCGGGGCCGATCGCGGCGCTGCTGGAGGACGAGCGGGTGACCGTGGAGCTCATCAACGACGGCACGCACCTGCACCCGGCCGTGCTCCAGCTGGCCTTCCGGGAGGCGGGCGCCGGGCGGGTGGCGTTCATCACCGACGCCATGGGCGCGGCGGGCATGGGCGACGGCCGCTATCCGCTGGGCCCGCTGGAGGTGGAGGTCAAGGACGGGGTGGCCCGGCTGGTGGAGGGCGGAGCCATCGCCGGTTCCACCCTCACCCTGGACCGTGCGCTGCGCCGGGCGGTCACCCTGGACGGTCTGGCCGTCACGGACGCGGTCACCGCGCTGTCCCTCACCCCGGCCCGGATGCTCGGCATCGACGACCGGGTCGGCTCACTGGCCCCGGGCAAGGACGCCGACCTGGTGGTCCTGGACGACGCCTTCCGGGTCACCGCGGTGATGCGCAGGGGCACCTGGCTGCGTCCCCCTGCGGGCGCCTGATCCGGCGCCGCAGCGGCACGGGCGGCCGGCCCGGGGGTGCCCCCGGGCCGGCCGCCCGGGTCACCACTGGGGGATGTCCTCGTTCTCGGCGATGAGGATCTTGTCGATCAGCACATCGCACTTGTCGCCCTTGTCGCAGCCGATGTAGATGACGTTCTGCCCGGTGACGAGCTCGACGTTGTTCCAGGTCCGGACCCAGTTCTTGTCGAAGGCGTCGTTCTTGGCGTAGTCCTTGAGATTGAGGTCGGTGCGGATCTCCGACTGGGAGTTCACCGCGAAGCTCATCTTCTGGTCACCCTTGGCGACCGAGTAGCCGACATACATCCGGTAGGTACCGGGGTCGCCCTCGAAGTCGAAGGTCCAGGCGACGGTCGCGCCGGTGTTGTTCAGACCGCCCACGTAGGTGCCGTCGGCGGAGCGGGCGTTGGCCACGTCGCCGGCGAGGACGGCACCCCCGGTCAGGGTGAGGGAGCCGAGGCCGGCCTCGGGAAACTCGATCGGCTCCTCCTCTTCCTCGCCGTCCTTCGGGTCCTCCTCGGCCGGTGCCTCGCCCTGCTGGTTCCCGGCGTCGTCGGCCGGGTCCTCGTTCTCGCCGGTGGTGTCGCCGCCGTCGGCGGAGGGGTCGTTCCCGGAGTCGTCGCCGCTGAAGAGGATGGCCGCGCCCACGCCGAGGACCACCGCGGTGACCACGGCGATGGCACCGATCAGCAGGCCGTTGCGGCGCGGCGGCTCCTCACCGCCGTCCGGGCCGAGACCCTCGGCCCGGCGCCCGCCGCCGTAGGGGCTGCCGGGAACGGCTTCCGGGGCGGCGTAGCGGGCGTCCGGCGACTGCTGCTGGGGGTATCCGCCATGCCCTGCGGACAGGGGAGGTGCCCCCATGCCGCCCGCGGCCCGCTGGCCGTACTGGCGCTCACCGACCGGCCGCACCTGCTGGTAGGTCGGAGGCGCCTGCGGCGCGGGGCCCTGCCCGTCGCCGTCCTGGCGGTAGAGGTAGCCGAACGGGTCGTCTCCCTCGGGCGCACCGCCCATCCCGTTGTTGCCCGCGCTCATCGCCTGCGCTCCTTCACGTTCCCCACCCTCGAATCCTTCGGGCGCGAGCCTACCCCTTTCGGGCGACAGCATCCGTCGCCCAGGTCACCCGGACACCGCCGGCACGGGGATCAGGAGGCCCGGCGGCGGTTGCCGCCCTGGTAGCGGGACCGCTTCTCGATGTACATCCGCTGGTCCGCGGATTCCAGTATCTGTTCGGTGGTCATGCCGCAGGCGGCCCAGCCGATGCCGAAGCTGGCGCCGACCCGGACCGTGCGCCCCTCTATCCGGATCGGCGGGATGATCGCGTTGCGCAGCCGTACCGCGAGGTCGGAGGCGTCTGCCAGGCCGAGGCCGTCGGCCAGCACCACGAATTCGTCACCGCCGAGCCGGGCCACCGTGTCGTTCTCCCGGACCAGGCGCTGCAGGCGCCGGGCGACCTCCTTGAGCACCTCGTCCCCGGCCTGGTGGCCGTGGCGGTCGTTGATGCCCTTGAAGCCGTCCAGGTCGCAGAAGAGGACGGCCAGGCCCTTGCCGTCGCTGTAGGGGGCGTCCGGCTCCCAGACGTGCTCGTGGCCGTCGTAGCCGTCGCCGGAGGGGTCGTACTCGGGGCGGTCGCAGATCCTGGCTCCCAGCCGGGTGCGCAGTTCGGCCCGGTTGGGCAGGCCGGTGAGCGCGTCGTGGCTGGCCCGGTGGGCCAGGGCCAGTTCGTGCCGCTTGCGGTCCTCGATGTCCTCGACATGGGTGAGCAGGAACGGACCGCCGGTGTCGGCGACCACCGAGTTGCGCAGCGAGACCCAGCAGTAGCTGCCGTCGCGGCGGGCCAGCCGCAGTTCGGCGCGCCCGCCGTCCGGGGAGGTGCGCAGCAGCACGGCGGTGTCCTCGGGATGCACCAGGTCCGCGAAGCTGTAGCGGCACAGCACCGGGGCGGGGCGGCCGAGCAGGCGGCTGAGGGCGTCGTTGACCCGCATCAGGCGGCCGTGGTCCTCGCCGCCGATCTCCACGATGGCCATGCCGCTGGGGGCGTACTCGAACGCCTGGCGGAAGCTCTCCTCGCTCGCGCGCAACGCCTGTTTCTCCCGCTCCAGGCGTATCAGCGCGCGTTGCATGTTGGCACGCAGACGGGCGTTGGAGACGGCTATGGCCGCCTGCGAGGCGTACAGGGCGAGGGCCTCGCGGCCCCAGGGGCCGGGGCGGCGGCCGTTGCGCGGCTGGTCCAGGGCGAGCACGGCGAGCAGCTCGCCGTCGGAGGCGTACATCGGGGCGAAGAGGCGGTCCATGGGGTGCCACTCGTCCGGGTAGCGCGGGGCCGGGCCGGTGGTGTGCCACTGGGGGACGTCGTCGTCGTCCAGCACCCAGCCCTCGGTGTAGGGGATGAAGCGCAGCCCTTCCCAGTCCTCCCCCATGGACAGGCGGCGCTCCCACGCCTCGCGGGAACCGGTCCGTCCGGCGAGCGCGGCCTCCGCCTCCTCACTGCCGGCCACGGCCGCGACCAGCAGGTCTCCGTCCGTGCGGACCAGATTGACGGCGGCCAGTTCGAATCCGAGGACCTCCACGGCGCCGTTGGCGATGGTCTGGAGAGTGTCGGCCATGCTGCGTGCGTGATTGAGACGGGCGACCACCTGGTGCAGCTCCCGCAGCGACGCGAGACGAACGTAAGGCTCCGTGTCCGTTCCCATCACTCCCCCGGCCCAGATGCACGTGCAGATACACACGCCACTGAATCACAGGGAGCTGTTCGATCGGTACACAGGGTCAGCAATTAGTGGGGCGCTGTGACTCATGTCACACTGCCCTGGTGCGACACGGCGGCCGGGCCCACCGGCGACGGCCGGAATCCGTCCGGTTTTCCGGGGCCCCCGGGGGCCCTCGGTCGGGGGTCCTGGTCCCTCCGCCCGATGCGGGAGCCCGGCGACGGCGGTTACGTTACTGATGTGTCAATCAGCGCGCACCACAGCCCTCAGAGCGGCCCGCACCGCCCGGACGGCGCCCCCGACGGCCACCGCACCGGCCGTACCGGCGTCCTCCATGCTGGAGAGGTGACCGAGGAGCAGTTCCGCGGTGCCCTGGCACGGCTGGCGGCCGGTGTGGTCCTGGTCACCGCGCACGACGAGGAGGACGGGCCGTTCGGCGCGCCCGCCGGGATGACGGCCACGGCGTTCCTGTCCGTCTCGCTGGAGCCGCCGCTGGTGCTGGTGAGCGTGCGCACCGGGTCGCGGATGGAGGAGCTGCTGGAGCGGCAGCCGCTGTGGGCGGCCTCGCTGCTCTCGGAGCGGCAGCGGGCGCTGGCCGGGCGGTTCGCCATGAAGGGGCGGGTGAGCGACCGGCTGCTGTTCCAGGAGGTGCCGCACGTGCTCGGCGAGGCCACGGGCGCGCCGCTGGTGGAGGGGGCGCTGGCGGGCGTGGAGTGCCGCACCGAGCAGCGGGTGGCGGCCGGCGACCACACCCTGGTGGTGGCCCGGGTGATCGGCGTCTGGCTCCCCGCGGCCGAGGGCGGGCCGCTGCTGTACTACCGCAGCCGCTACCGCGCCCTGGGCTGAGCTGCGGGCCGGGAGGCCGCGCCCGGGGGTCAGCCCCAGGGGTCAGTCCCGGGGGTCAGTCCCAGGGGTCAGTCCCGGGTCAGTCCCAGGCGGGGCCCGCCCGGCCCCGGCCGCGCTTGAGCTCTCCGCGGCGCTTCTTCTCCCGCAGCCGCCGCTCCCTGACCCCGGCGGGCACCGGGCGGCGCCTGCGTGCCTTGGGCGGGGGCGCGGTGGCCTCGGCGAGCAGGGCGGCCATCCGCACGGCCGCGGTCTCCCGGTTGCGCCACTGCGAGCGGTGCTCCGCGGCCCGCACGGTCAGCACGCCGTCGGTCAGGCGGTCGGCCAGCCGCTCCAGCGCCCGCTCCTTCCACACCTCGGGCAGCGCCCGGGTGCCGGCCAGATCGAAGGAGAGCTCCACCCTGGTGTCGCTGGTGTTCACATGCTGGCCGCCCGGTCCCGACGAGCGGGAGAAACGCCAGCGGAGCTCGGGCTCCGGCAGGCAGACCGAGCCACGGATGACATAAGGACCGGACATGCGTTCCATCCTCGCGTCCGCACCCCCGCACCCGCACCCCGTTATCGGCGTACCGGCGTCCGCCGGACACCGGCGGATCGGCGTTGCGGCGACGGAACGCTCCGTCTTCTCCCCTCGTTGTCCCCAGGGGCGGTAACGTCGGCAGGGACCAACAGGACGGACGGATACCCTGCGCGCCCCGCGAGCGCCAAGGAAAGGGATCTTCATGGCTGTAAGCCTGAGCAAGGGCGGCAACGTCTCACTGACCAAGGAGGCGCCGGGCCTGAAAGCCGTGACCATCGGCCTCGGCTGGGACGTGCGCACCACCACCGGAGCCGCCTTCGACCTCGACGCCAGTGCCATCGCGCTGAACGCCGGCGGCAGGGTCGTCAACGACGGCTTCTTCGTCTTCTTCAACAACCTGATGTCGCCCGACCAGTCCATCCAGCACACCGGCGACAACCTCACCGGTGAGGGCTCGGGCGACGACGAGCAGATCAACGTCTTCCTGGAGGGCCTCTCCCCGGAGGTGGAGCGGATCGTCTTCCCGGTCTCCATCTACGACGCCGACTCGCGCGGCCAGAACTTCGGCCAGGTGCGCAATGCGTTCATCCGGGTGGTGAACCAGAACGGCGGCGCGGAAATCGCCCGCTACGACCTCACCGAGGACGCCTCCACCGAGACCGCCATGGTCTTCGGCGAGCTGTACCGGCACGGCGCCGAGTGGAAGTTCCGCGCCGTGGGCCAGGGGTACGCCTCCGGCCTCGTCGGCATCGCCCAGGACTTCGGGGTCAACGTCTGACCACCCGGCACCGCCTCACCGTGCCCCCGGCCCCGGCCGGGGGCACACTCCTGTGCGCCCGTCACCCCGCATCGCCGAGAGGCAGCTCGAACCCCGGCGGCGACGGCAACCGCACCCGCTCCGTGAGCGGCAGCGACTCCTGCTGCTCGTACTCCGAACCGGACGGCTCGCTGTGGAGCGTCGCCGTGTTCGCCTTCCGGTCGATCCGGCGCGTCAGGGCTGGATGGCAATGCCGAGGTGGCCGGCCAGGGCGGGGGCGAGGTCGAGGAGCTGGGCGGGGGTGATCACGGCGCCGCCCAGGCGGTCGACGCCGCGCGCGATCTCCAGCCGGGAGGCCGCGCGGAGATCCGTGTCGCGCAGCACGGCGTGGGAGAAGTCGGCGCCGCGCAGCTCGCAGTCGGCGAAGGACACCCGTTCCAGCCGCGCCCCGCCGAAGTCGGGCTCGATCAGCGTGCAGCCCTGGAAGGTGACGTCGGTGAGGCGGGACTGCCGGAGACTGAGGTAGTCGATCTTGCAGCCGCGGATCAGCACCCGGTTCAGCCCCGCACCGCCGAGCTGCACGCCGCCGAGTCTGGCGTCCAGCAGCTCGACATCGCGCAGCACCGCCTCGGACAGCTGGACGCCGGCCCCCGTCACTCCCTCCAGCACGGTGTCCGTGAGGCGGACGCGGCGCAGATCGGCGTCGTCGAGCGCGCAGCCGCGCATCGCGCATTCCAGGAATGCCGCGCCGCGGGCCCGCAGGCCCGACCATCCGGCGTCGGTGAACTCCAGGGAGTCGTAGCCCCCGTCGGCCGAGGGACGGTCGGACGGTTCCGCCGCCCGCAGGGCGGGCAGCGCCACCTCGGGCAGCCGCGGTGCGCGGATCCTCTGTGCCATGGCCGCCAGTATGCGGACCGCCACTGACACGGCCGCCCGGCCGGGCGCTCCGGGGCAGGGCCGCCGCGCGGTGCCGGTGAGCGCGGGGTGCCGGTGAGCGCGGTGCCCATGAGCGCGGCGCGCGCAGTTGACCTGAAGTTCGGTTGAGGTCGAAGGATGGATGCCGACGGGCCGCGGCACAGCGGTCCCGCAACGGAGGAGAGCTGACATGCGCGTCGTCCGACTGCACCGCTTCGGTCCGCCCGAGAACCTGCTGCCGGAAACCCTCCCCGACCCCGAGCCCGGGCCGGGCGAGGTGCTGATCGAGGTGGCCGCCGCCGGGGTCCACCTGGTCGACACCGTGCTCCGCCAGGGCGGGGGCGGCGGCCGGTTCCCGCTCCCCGAGCTGCCCACCGTTCCCGGACGCGAGGTGGCCGGCACGGTCGTCTCGCTGGGCCCGGGCACCGACCCCGCCTGGCTGGGCGCCCGGGTGGCCGCTCACCTCGGCACGGTCCCCGGCGGCTACGCGGACCGGGCGGTGACGGCCGCCGCACGGCTGCACCGGCTTCCGGACGGGCTGTCCTCCGACCGGGCGGTGGCCATGATCGGCACCGGCCGCACCACCATGGGTGTGCTCCGCGCCGCCGCACCCGGCCCCGCCCCGCGGGACACCGTGCTGGTGCTGGCCGCCGCCGGCGGCATCGGCTCGCTGCTGGTGCAGTACGCCCGGCACCGCGGCGCCACCGTGGTCGCCGCGGCGGGCGGCCCGCACAAGACCGCCGCCGCGGCCGACCTCGGCGCCGATCTGGCCGTCGACTACAACCGCCCCGGCTGGCCGGAGGAGGTGCGCCGGAAGCTCGGGGACCGCCCGGCCACGCTGCTGTTCGAGGGCGTGGGCGGGACTCTGGCCCGGGACGCCGCCGGGCTGCTGGCCCCCGGCGGACGCCACCTGCGCTACGGCTGGGCCTCGGTGCCCGGTTTCGACGGCTCCGGCGACCCGGCGCGGATGACCGACGAGGAGCTGCGGGCCCGCTCCCTCACCGCCGAGACCGTCCTCGGCCCGGCGATCCTCGACAACCTGCGGGCCCTGGAGGAGCAGGCCATGGAACTCGCCGCGGACGGCACCCTGCGCCCGCTGGTGCACCACTTCCCGCTGGACGAGGCCGCCCGCGCGCACCGGGCCCTGGAGTCCCGGGCAACGGTCGGCAAGGTGGTGCTCATCCCCTGAGCCCCTCCCCTCCCCGGCCCCCGCCGGGCTGCGCACCGGGAGACGCACCAGAAGCCGCACCAGAAGCCGCACCAGGAGACGCACCAGGAGACACAGCGGGAGACACAGCGGGAGGCGCACCGGGTGCAGACGGCTCGTCCGTCAGTGCGGCAGGCGGAGCGTGGCCACGGCCCCGCCGGCGCTTCCGTCCCCGCCGGCGGGGGCGTTGGACCAGGTGACGGTGGCACCCAGCAGCCGGGCCTGGCCGGTGACAATGGTCAGGCCCAGCCCGGTCCCCTGCCCCCGCTCCGGTGCCCCGGTGCGGAACCGCAGCGGTCCCTGCGCCAGCAGCTCCGCCGGAAACCCGGGCCCGTGGTCGCGTACCCGCAGCACCGGCCCCGCCACCTCCACCACCACCGGCGGCCGGCCGTGCCGGGCGGCGTTGGCCAGCAGATTGGCCAGTATCCGGGCCACCCGCCGCGGATCGGTCCGCACCTCGGCGTCCGCCCGCACCACCAGCCCGGCGGGCACGGCCGACGGCAGCTCGGCGGCGTGCGCGGCCACCGCGCGGCGGGCCAGCTCGGCGGTCCGGCAGTTCTCGAACACCGCCTGCTCCACCCCGTCGGAGTCCAGCCGCGCCACCTCGATCACGTCCTCCACCAGCCGCCGCAGGCTGGCCACCCGCTCCCGCACCAGCTCGGTGGGGCGCCCCGGCGGCAGCAGTTCGGCCGCGGTGACCAGCCCGGCCACCGGGGTGCGCAGCTCGTGCGCGATGTCCGCGGTGATCCGCCGCTCCGCCTCCAGCCGCGCGCCCAGGGCGTCCGCCATGGTGTTGACCGCCGCGCCCAGCCGGGCGATCTCGTCCCGGCCGCGCCCCGGCCGCACCCGGGCGGACAGGTCGCCGCCCGCGATCCGCTGCGCGGTACGCGCCGAGCGGCCGATCCGCCGCCCGGTGACACCGGCCGCCACCACACCCAGCAGGCTGCCCAGCGCGATGGCCACCGCTCCCGCCCCGGCCAGCGTGCGGTCCAGGGCGGCCAGCGCCTCCGCCTGCGGCCGGTAGGACTCGCGCACCGCGAGCAGCACGCTGTCCCGTCCGTCCCCCTCCGGATACGACAGCACGGTGGCGGCCCACAGCACCGGCTCCTCCCCGCCGCGGTCCAGATACGTGGCCCGGACCGGGTCGGCGGTCACCGCCCGGCGCAGCGCGGACGGCAGGTCCTGCGGGTCCACCAGCACCCCGCCGTCCATCCGGACCGCATGCTGCCGGGCGCCCGCCACCAGCCGGGCGTCCAGCGCCTGCCGGGCCTGGTCGAGCTGGCGGTGCGCGGTCTGCTCGTGCACCAGCAGCCCGAGCACGCCCACCACCACCGCCGTCACCCCGGCGACCAGCAGCGCCAGCTTGATCCGCAGCCCCATCGCCCGCTCCCGGCTCCGTCGGCGCCTCAGCGGCGCAGCTTGTAGCCGAAGCCGCGCACGGTCTCGATCCGGTCGTGGCCGATCTTGCCGCGCAGCCGCTGCACATGGACGTCGACCACCCGGGTGTCCCCGCCCCAGGCGTAGTCCCAGACCCGCTCCAGCAGGGTGGCGCGGCCCAGCACCACGCCCGGCTCGCCGGCGAAGACCAGCAGCAGCTTCAGCTCGGTGGGGGTCAGCTCCAGCGGCACCCCGTCGCGCCGCACCTCCATCCCCCGCGGGTCCACCGTGAGATCACCGAAGCGCAGCACGGGCGCGGCGGCGGACGCCCCGCCGGGCGCCGGCGCGGCCCGGCGCAGCGCCGCCCGGATCCGGGCCACCAGCACCGAGGTGTCGTACGGCTTGGTGACGTAGTCGTCGGCCCCGGCCTCCAGTCCCTGCACCACGTCCAGCGGGTCGGTGCGCGCCGAGATCATCAGCACCGNCTCCAGTCCCTGCACCACGTCCAGCGGGTCGGTGCGCGCCGAGATCATCAGCACCGGGACGCGGCTGGTCTCCCGGATGCGGCGCACCACGCTCACCCCGTCCAGCACCGGCAGCATCACATCCAGCAGCACCACGTCGGGCGGATGGCCGCGGAAGAGTTCCAGCCCGGTCAGGCCGTCCTCGGCGGTGCGGACCAGGAAGCCGTACCGCTCCAGCACCAGGCCGGTGGCCTCGCGCAGCACGGCGTCGTCCTCCACCAGCAGCACCCGGGCCGCGGCCGGGGTGCCGGGGGAGGCGCCGCCGTCGTCCATGCCGCCGCCGTCCGCCATGGGGATACGTGCTCCGTTCACTCCTGGTGGGGGATGTTCAGGGGGAAGTCGAGCAGTTCCTCGGCCAGCTCGGGCGGCAGGTCCGGGGAGCGCACGGTGGCGCGACTGTAGTAGTAGACGGCCTCGAAGGGCACCGGCTCGCGCAGCTCCACGGTTGCCGGATACGGACGGTCCAGGCAGTCCGGCAGGCACCAGGTGCCCGCCACCATGCCCTCGGCGGTGGCGACCGGCTCGTCCCAGGACTCCCAGCGCAGCCCGCTGACGGAGACGAACTCGGTGATGCCGAACCGCTCGGGGCGGCGCAGCGGCTGGGCCGCCAGATCACTGACGTAGACCGGCCCGGCGTGCAGGCGCGCGGTCGGGGCGTCGCCCTCCACCCGCAGGCCGCCGCCGGTGCCGGCGGCGGTACCGGCGGCGCCGGACGGGCCCGCGCAGCC
>NZ_WTLH01000136.1 GCF_011421595.1 Streptomyces sp. YIM 98790
CGCCCGGCGGGGACCGCGGCCCGTGCCCCGTCCCCGCCCGGGGCGCGCGCACGCACGCCGGGCGGGGACGGCCGTCCCGGGAGCACACCGGCCGCACCTGCGCGCGACCTGCCGCCCGGCCGGGACGGCCCCCGTCTCTGCGCCGGAGAGCCAAATCCGGCCAGAGGTCTTGGTAGCCCGTCCCAACGTGGAATTCAGAGCGGTGAAATACGCTTCCGGGGATTGGCTACAGGAGGAGTCGATTATGGTTGCCCCGTTCGACGCGGCGGATTTCCGGCGCACCCTCGGATACCTGCCGACCGGGGTAACGGTAATCACCACCACAGGGCCGCTGGGCGAGCCCGTCGGCATGGCGTGCAACTCCTTCACCTCGGTGTCGCTGGAGCCCCCGCTGGTGATGTTCTGCGCCGGGAACACGTCGTCGACGCTGATCGACCTCCGCAAGAGCGGTACGTTCTGCGTGAACGTCCTCGGCAGCGGCCAGGGAGAGCTGTGCCGGCAGTTCTCGGTCAAGGACATCGACCGGTTCGCCGGTGTACGGTGGCGGGACTCGCAGGCGGGTCCGGAACTGTGCGACGCGATCGCCTGGATGTCGTGTTCCATCGAGACCGAGCACGTCGCAGGCGATCACGTCATCCTCATCGCCCGGGTGACCGGGCTGCGGGCGGGCCAGGACGAGCCTGCGCCGCTGGTGTTCCACCGCGGCAGGTTCGGGTCGTTCTGCGAGACCGCCGGACCGCTCGCGGCGACGGGCGCACTGCCGCGGCCGGCGGCCGGCGGCGGCACCCGGGAACCGTAGGCGGCCCCGGAGACCGCTCGCCGCGCGGCCCGTACGGCCCGTCAGGCCGGGGAGACGTTCCGGTGCGGCCCGGAGGACCACGGCCCGGACGCCCGGGCCCCCGCCGCCCTCCGCGGCGATCCGGAGGGGCGCCGGCGCACCGGCTGGTCCTGCCCGGCCGGACCCTTTTCGCCCCCGGGCCGAAAGAGGGCTGCGGAATCCGTTGCTCCTCCCGCATACTGCTCAGCGTGGTGGAGGTCCGGCGACGGCATGCAGCCTTTCCCGCCCGTGGCATCTCCGGTCACGTGCTGAACCGGTTCCGCCGGCGACGACGGCACCAGGCCACCGCCCGTCGCCGTCACAACCGCCGCCACGACCGCCGTCGCGCCCGCGGCCGCGCACCCCCGGACACCGGCACGGCCTCCCCAGGACCTTCGGCAACCGACTCCCGAGCGGCAACCACAACGAATTGCGACTGGACTGCCGGGGAAACCCGCATGTGGCGTATGGGCACACACCCCGGTCACCAGTCGGGCGGAATATTCCTTCCCGGGCAGGCGGAAGGAATTCTGAGCGAAATTGGAGCGCCCTTGCTTCCCAAACTGGTCACCGGAAGTTTCGAAGTTTATGAGTGGTGCTTAGGCAGGGATGGCTTCACTGCCGAGGACGTCGCACACGAGTTCGGCTTCGAGCTCGACAAGAGCAAGGCGATCGTCGCCAACCTCATGGATCTCCAGCTCGTCCGGCCGTCCCGTCGCCAGGACGACTGGCTCGTCCCGGTGGACCCGGGTGTCGCCTACTCCCACGTCCTGACCCCCGGTGAGCTGGATCTGCTGGAACGGAAACTGGCAATAGGCCAGCTGCGGCACGATCTCGCGCGGCTCTCGCTGCTCTTCCGGTCGAGCAAGTTTGCCAGTGGGTATGCAAACTCGTTCGAGATCGTGAAGGTGCCCGAGGTGGTCCGGTCGCTGATGTCCGAGGCGGCGGCGAACAGTTCCCACGAGGTCGTCTGCATGCAGTCCGAGAGCGGGCAGTCGGCCGAGGAGCTGGTCGAGGCGCAGACCCGGGATCTCCAGATGCTCGGCCGGGGCGTGCGCATGCGCCTTCTGTACCAGCACGCCGCACGGTTCGACACACCGACCCGCGAGCACGCCGAGAAACTGATGGTCTCCGGTGCCGAGATACGGACGGCGGGGGCGCTCTTCGGCGAGGTCGTCATCTTCGACCGCACGACGGCATTCATCCCGTCGAGCGGGGAGGACGGCGGTGCCGTGATCGTGCAGGAGCGCTCGCTCATCGACTTTCTCTACTCCTGTTTCGAACACGTCTGGGCAACGGCGAAGAAATTCGATACCCGGCGGGCCGAGATCGATGCGATCAGCGACGACATGAAGAAGGAGATCGTCGAGATGCTGATCTCCGGGGCGAAGGACGAAGTCATCGCCCGGCGCCTGGGTGTGTCGGTCCGCACCTGCCGCAAGCACATCGGCCAGGTCATGCAGATGTTCGGCGCGACGAGCCGCTTCCAGTTCGGCTACCTGGTGTTCGACTACCTGGCGAAGGAGGCGAACCCCGGAGAGGCCGGGTAGCGCCGGCCGGTTCGGGCACCCGGCCTGTCGCCACGCGACCGAGCCCTCCCGCCGGACCGCGCCGCGGCAGGGACCGGCCGCCGTGTACCAGCGTACCCTCGGGCGCCGGCCGGGCGCCGGTCGGGTGAGCTTCCTCAAGTGGAAGTGCAGCTTGATGAGCGGGCCACGGGGTTGAGCCGGCACGGCTTCTGTTACATCCTCTGAGCTGTTGCCACAGACCAACCGCGGAGTTGTTCGCTGAACACTATGGGGGCCCGCAGTGTATTCATCCCTCGCGTTGCCGGCCGGCCGGAGCCGTGCATGACACGTTTGTGACGCCACGGCAGCGAGGTGAACCGCGCGCCAGACGGCGGGCTTGAACTCGTGAGAACCATCATCGGAGATGGCCGTGGGTTGCCCGGCGTCACGACACATGCGGCTCTGGTCTGACGGGCCATTTTTTGTGCCCGCATACCCAGGCGTGATTCTCCTCATTCGGGCAATGACTTCCGGGGATCTTTCCGAATGCAAAGCTGAGGTGATTATGGGCGGGTCTGTCGTGTGCGGCATCGGCCGGGAGCCGAAAATGCCCTGCACCGTTCAGGAACGGACAGGTGTGGTGAGCCGATGACGGACAACAGGAGTGCACCGCGGCTCGCGGTGTTCGGAGCGGGCGTGATGGGCGTCGGTATCGCGACCCTCGCCATCGGGCGGGGAGTGCCGGCCGTGCTGGTGGACATCGACCCCGCACGGCTGGACAGGGCACGCGAGCGGGTACGCGACGAGCTCCGGCTCGCGCACATGATGGGAGCCCTCCCGCGGGGCGGACCCGTCGGTGAGCTGCAGCTCGCCGAGTCCGCGGCGGCGGCGGCCGGCGCCGGCTCGGTGATCGAGGCGATCACCGAGTCCGCCGAGCTGAAGGCCAAGGTGCACCGGGAGATCGCCTCCGTGGTCGCGCCCGGCACGCTGCGGGTCACCAACACCTCCTCCATTCCGGTCGACGAGCTTGCCGGCCAGGTCCCGTCCCCCGAGGACCTGGTCGGCATCCACTTCATGAACCCGCCCTACCTGATCGGCACGCTGGAGGTCATCCGCGGGCCGCGCACCGGCGAGCGGGCGATGGCGGCCGTCCAGGATCTGCTGTCCGTCCTGGACCGGAAAGGGGTTGTGGTCGGCGACGGTCCCGGCTTCGTCACCAGCCGGGTGCTGCACCGCATGATCAACGACGCGGCGAACGTCGTCGGGGAGGGCCGGGCCACCGTCGAGGACGTCGACGCCCTGATGGAAGGCTGCCTGGGGCACCCGACGGGTCCGCTGCGGACCGCCGACCTGATCGGCATCGACAACCTCGTCGACTCCCTGACGGTGCTCCACGAGCGCACCGGGGACGACAGTTTCCGCCCGAGTGAGCTGCTGCTCCGCAAGGTCGCCGAAGGCAACCACGGCCGCAAGACCGGGCGTGGCTTCTACGAATACGAAGTCCGCTGATGGCCGGCCAGGTGGAACTGAGCGAGCGGCTGCTCGACTACGTGCGGTCGGTGTCCCTGCGCGACGACGAGATCCTGCGCGACCTGGTCGCCGAGACGGCCTTCATGCCCGCGC
This sequence comes from Streptomyces sp. YIM 98790, assembly GCF_011421595.1. Taxonomy (GTDB): domain Bacteria; phylum Actinomycetota; class Actinomycetes; order Streptomycetales; family Streptomycetaceae; genus Streptomyces. The sequence continues at coordinate 3,949 of NZ_WTLH01000136.1, forward strand.
TGAACGCCATGGTGACCATGCCCGAGGAGGGGCAGCTGCTCGCCATGCTGGTCGGCCTGTCCGGTGCGTCCCGGGTGCTGGAGATCGGCACGTTCACCGGCTACAGCACGCTGTGCATGGCCCGGTCGCTGCCGCCCGGCGGGCGGATCGTCACCTGCGACATCAGCGAGCGCTGGACCCGGGTCGCCCGGCGGTACTGGGACCGTGCCGGGGTGTCCGACCGGATCGAGCTGCGGCTCGGGGACGGCGCGGGGACCATGGCGGACCTGCTCGCCGAGCGGGGGCCGGAGACCTTCGACCTGGTCTTCATCGACGCCGACAAGACCAGCTACGCGCGTTACTACGAGCAGGCGCTGACCCATCTGCGGCCCGGCGGCCTGGTCGTACTGGACAACACGCTCTACTTCGGGCGGGTGGCGGACCCCGAGGCCGACGATCCCGACACCCGGGCCATCCGTGAGCTCAACGCCTCGCTCGCCGCCGACCGCCGGGTGGAGCTGTCCATGCTCGTGATGGCGGACGGGATCACGCTGGCACGCAAGAACCCCGCGAGCCCCGCAGGCCGCCCGGACCCCGCACACCCCGAGAACCCCGCACACCCCGAGAACCCTGAGAACCCCGAGAACCCCGAGCACACGGTGCAGTGAGGAAGGGACGTTCCCATGACGGACTCGACAACCGAGCTGCCGGTCGCCGCCATCGAGCAGCGCATCGGCGAGTTTCTCCAGGCAAAGACCAAGGCGACCTGGGAGCCGGAGGTGGACCTGTTCGCCTCCGGCGCGGTCTCCTCGCTCTTCGCCATGGAACTGGTGGTGTTCGTGGAGAAGACGTTCGGGGTCACCGTGGAGGGCCCCGACCTCTCACGCGACAACTTCTCCTCCGTGCGGGCCATGAGCTCGCTGGTGACCCGGCTACGCGGTGGTGACGGTGCTTGACGCCCTGACCGCGCTGGTGACCGAGACGGTCGCCGACGCCGCGAGCGAGTGGGACGTCACGGGCGAGATCCCGGCCGGCGTCCTGAGGGGACTCGGCTCCAAGGGCGTGCTGTGCGCCGGGGCGAGCCCGGAGTTCGGCGGACTCGGCCTGTCCGGCATGGACAACGGCGAACTCACCGCGCACACCGGCACCCTGTGCAGCTCGCTGCGCAGCGTGATGACCTCCCAGGGCATGGCCGCGTGGACGATCCAGCGGTTCGGCGACAAGGCGCAGCGCACCGAGTACATCGGCCGGCTCACCAGCGGGGACCTGGCCGCGGTGGCGTTCAGCGAGCCCGGCGCCGGCAGCGATCTCGCCGCGATGAGCACCGCGATCCGGCGTGACGGCGAGGACATCGTCGTCGACGGCACCAAGTCCTGGATCACGGTCGCCGGCTATGCCGACTGGATCGTCGTGTTCGGCCGCTACGGGGACGGCGGCGGCGTCGCCCTGGTGCCGGCCTCCGCCCCCGGTGTCCGGGTGACGCGGGTGGCCGATCCGCTCGGCTGCCGCGCCGCCGGGCACGCCCTGGTGGAGCTCGACGGCGTGCGGCTCCCCGCGGAGAACCTGCTCGCGGTGGCCGGCCAGCCGGTCGTCCTGCTGACCACCATGGCCCTGACCTATGGCCGGCTGTCGGTCGCCTGGGGATGCGTCGGCATGCTCCGGGCCTGCCTCGCGGCCGTCGCCCGGCATGCCGGGAACCGCGAACAGTTCGGCAAACCCCTGCTGCGGCACCAGCTCGTCGCCCGGCACCTGGCCGAGCTCTACACCGCGGAACGGACGGCGACGTTCGCCTGCGAGCACGCCAGCCGCAGCTGGGACAGCGGCTCTCCGGAGCAGGTGACGGCAACCGTCCTCGCCAAGCACGTCGCGGCCGGGAACGCCGCCCGGGGCGCGGCGTCCGCCATGCAGGTGCTCGCCTCCGCGGGCGCCGCGGGCGGACACGTGGTCGAGCGGGCGTACCGCGACGCGAAGTTGATGGAAGTCATCGAGGGAAGCAACGAGATCTGTCAGCTGATGCTCGCCGAGCACGCCGCCTCGACGGCGGGTTGAGCGGTCGCACGGAACGGGAGAGCGGACATGACCGAAGCACAGCCAGTCGTGAAGTGCCTGATCTGGGACCTCGACAACACCCTGTGGAAGGGCACGCTGGTCGAGGACGGCCACGTCGAGGTCGACGACGCCGTCCGCAAGGTCGTTCTCGAACTTGACGCGCGTGGAGTGCTGCAGGCCGTGTCGAGCCGCAACGACCACGACGAGGCGTGGGCACGGCTGGAGGAGCTGGGCCTCGCCGAGTACTTCGTCCTGCCCCACATCGGCTGGGGACCGAAGTCCGAGTCGGTGCGGAGAATCGCCGAGCAGCTCAACTTCTCGCTGAAGACGATCGCCTTCATCGACGACCTGCCGACCGAACGCGCCGAGGTCTCCTACCACCTGCCGGACGTCCGGTGCTACCCGGCCGAACAGGCAGCCACCCTGCTCGACCTGCCCGAGTTCAGCCCGCCGGTGGTCACCGTCGACGCCCGCCGGCGCCGCCAGATGTACCAGGCCGGGTTCGAGCGGGACCGGGAGCGGGAGCAGTACCAGGGGGCCGACGAGGAGTTCCTGCGCTCGCTCGGCCTGGTGATGCGGATCGGGAAGGCCAGGGACGAGGAGATCACGCGGGTCGAGGAACTGACCCTGCGGACCAGCCAGATGAACGCGACCGGCGTGCACTACTCGGACGCCGCGCTGCGCGCGCTGCTGACCGACGAGCACCACGAGGTGCTGGTGGTCTCGATGGCCGACCGCTTCGGCCCGCACGGCGCGGTCGGGGTCATCCTGCTGGAGAAGACCCCGCGGGCCTGGCACATCAAACTGCTGGCGACGTCCTGCCGGGTCGTCTCCTTCGGCGCGGGCGCGGTGCTGCTGCAGTGGCTCACCGACGCCGCCGCGCGGGCCGGTGTGCACCTCGCGGCCGACTTCCGGCGCACCGAACGCAACCGGATGATGGAGGTGGCCTACCGGTTCGCCGGGTTCACCACCGCGGAATGCGCCTGTCTCGACCCGTTCTCGCCGCCCGAAGGCACCGAGTGCCTGCATCTGGAGCCGCGCCGGCAGGACCCGCCGACGACCATGCGCGTCATCGCTCCCGATCCGCAGGCCGCCGGGCGCGAAGCCGAGTGGCGGTAGGCGCGGGTTCATCGCACGGATCACATCGACCACAAAAATCTACGGGGGCCCCTTTGCAGTTCACGGTTCTTGGACCATTAGAAGTGAGGCACGACGACCAACCGATCGCGCTGGGCGGTGACCGGCGCAGAGCGACGCTCGGTCTGCTGCTGCTCAACGCCAATCAGGGGGTGGCCACCAGCAAGCTCCTCGAAGGGCTGTGGAACACCGAGGAGACGCCGGCCACGGCACGCAAGATCCTGCAGAACGCGGTGCGCGGCCTGCGCGTGATGTTCGCCCAGCACGCCCGGGCCGGTATCCGTGTGCCGGCCCTGCTGACCCGTTCGCACGGCTACCAGCTGCAGGTCGACCCGGAGCAGATCGACATGTTCCGGTTCCACCGCATGGCGCAGGCCGGCCGCGCGGAGCTGGCGGCCGGCCGTCCCGGCACCGCGGCGCACCTGCTGCGCGACGCGCTCGCGCTGTGGCGCGGCCGGGCCCTGGCCGACCTGGTGGAGGCCGGTCACTCCTGGGCGGAGCTGACCGCGCTGCAGAACGCCCGGCTGGACGTCCGGGAGGACTACTTCGAGGCCGAGCTCGCCAACGGCCGTCACCAGGCCGTCTTCGGCGAACTGGAGGCGATGGTCGAGGCCGAGCCGCTGCGCGAGCGGGCGTGCCAGCAGCTGATGCTCGCGCTGTACCGCAGCGGCCGGCAGGCCGACGCCCTCGCGGTCTACCGGCGGGTGCGGCTGCGGCTGGCCGAGCAGCTCGGTCTGGAACCCGGCCCGGAGCTGCAGATGCTGCAGCACGCGATCCTCGTGCACGACCCGTCCCTCGCGGCCCCCGCCCGCCCGGCGCGCCCGGTGATGATCACCGGGCTCGGCCGGGAGACGGAGTCCCGCCGCCGGCCGGCGCTCCGCCCGGTCCAGCTTGTCCCGCCGGCCGCCCCCGGCGGCCGGAGCCGGGTCAGCGCCGTGCTCGTCCGCGCCGACTTCGGCGCCGGCAGCCGGGTCACCGATGTCGGCGAGGCCCTGGAACGGACCGCGACGACCGTGCGCGAGGAGGTGGAGCGGCTCGGCGGCGTGGTCGCCGGGCTGACCGGTTCCGTCATGCTGGCCCTGTTCAAGCCCGCCTCGCCGCAGGAGGACGGCACCGACCAGGCCGCCGGGCGGGCGGTCCGCGCCGCGATGTCGCTGCGGCAGCGGATCTGCTTCGACCTGCCGGACGAGGAGCGGCCCGCGCTGCGCATGGCGGTGTCGACGGGCGAGATCCCCGTCCGCCCCGGCGCCAAGGTCCTGGAACCGCTGCCCGTCAACGGCGCGCTGCTCGTCGACTGCGAGTCCCTGCTCCAGTTCGCCGAGGACACGGAGATCGTGGTGTGCGACCGCACCAGGAAACTGACCGGCTCGGCCGTGCGGTACGGCCGGGAGGGCGGCCTGCGTCCCCGGTGGACGGTCAAGGGATGGTTCCGCGACCCCTTCGCCCACCCGGAGGTCTTCGACCGCGAGCCCGAACTGGGTGTGCTGAGCAGCCTGCTGGAGCGGGTCCGCCGCCGCGCCCGGCCGCACCTGGTCCTGGTGCTGGGCGCCCCGGGCATCGGGAAGACACCGCTGCTCGACGCGTTCGAACGCCGCGTGGAGAACGCGGCGACCGTGCGGCTCGACCCTCTCGGACCGCTGACCACGCCGAATGTGACCGAGCTCGCCGAGCACCGGCCCCTGGTGGTGTTCGCCGACGACCTGCACCTGGCCGACAACGCGGTGCTGGAGACCGTCGAGGACCTGCTGAACCCGCCGGACCCGATGCCGCTGCTGGTGGTCGCCGCGGCCCGGCCGGAACTGTTCCGCAGGCACCCGGGATGGGGCGCCCGCCAGCGCCACGCCAGCCGGATGACCCTCGAACCGGTGACGCTGGACCCGCTCGCCGGAGCGGCGGAGGAGTCCGGCCTGCTGAGGCTCTGCCATGCCGCCGGGTGACCCGGGACCCGTCCGTTGGTCCCGGGAGCCAGATTCGCCGCCCGGTACGGGGTTCTCGAACCCGGCTGCCCACCGCCCCTGCACGGTTGACTGGCCCAGTTGAGAACTCGGCCGGAGGAGTGACGAGACGATGGAGAACGAGGCCAGACTGCGGAACTACCTCAAGCAGGCGGTCGGGGAGCTGCAGGACACGCGCGAGCGGCTCCAGGCACTGGAGCGGGCCGCCGCCGAGCCGATCGCGATCGTCGGCATGGCCTGCCGCTACCCGGGAGGCGTGGTCTCGCCCGACGGATTATGGGAGCTGGTGACCGAGGGCCGGGACGCGATCGGGGATTTCCCCGCCGACCGCGGCTGGGACATCGCCGGCCGGTACGACCCGGACCCCGGCGTGCCGGGCAGCTTCTACGCCCGCGGCGGTGGCTTCCTGTACGACGCTGCCGAGTTCGACGCCGAGTTCTTCGGCATCTCGCCGCGGGAGGCGCTGGCGATGGACCCGCAGCAGCGGCTGCTGCTGGAGACCTCGTGGGAGGCGCTGGAGCGGACCGGGACGGACCCGCAGCTTCTCCGGGGCAGCGACACCGGCGTCTTCGTCGGGCTGATGAGCCACGGCGGCCAGCGCTACGGCCTCGGCGCGGAGGAGTCCGGGCAGGGCGGTGACGGGTTCGGCGGCACCGGCAGCGCGGCCAGCGTCGCCTCCGGCCGGATCGCCTACCTGCTCGGCCTGGAGGGGCCGGCCCTGACGGTCGACACCGCGTGCTCCTCGTCGCTGGTGACGATGCACCTGGCGAGCCGGGCGCTGCGGACCCGGGAGTGCTCGCTGGCGCTGGCCGGCGGCGCGGCCGTCATGCCGACCCTGGACACGTTCGTGGAGTTCTCGCGGCAGCGCGGGCTGGCGCCGGACGGCCGGTGCAAGGCGTTCTCGGCCGCGGCGGACGGCACCGGGTGGTCCGAGGGCGTCGGCATGCTGGTGCTGGAACGGCTCTCCGACGCCCGGCGCCTCGGGCACCCGGTGCTCGCGGTGATCCGGGGCAGCGCGGTGAACTCCGACGGCGCCTCCAACGGCCTGACCGCGCCCAACGGGCCGTCCCAGCAGCGGGTCATCCGCCAGGCACTGGCCGACGCGGGACTCGCCCCCGCCGACGTGGACGCCGTGGACGCGCACGGCACCGGCACCCGGCTCGGCGACCCGATCGAGGCACAGGCGCTGCTGGCCACCTACGGCAGCGAACGGCCGGCGGACCGGCCGCTGTGGCTGGGCGCGCTCAAGTCCAACATCGGGCACACCCAGGCCGCCGCCGGGGTCGGTGCGGTGATCAAGATGGTGCAGGCGATCCGGCACGGCCTGCTGCCCAGGACCCTGCACGCCGACGAGCCGACGCCCGCGGTGGACTGGACATCGGGCGCGGTGGAGCTGCTGACCGAGGCGCGGGAGTGGCCCCGGACGGACCGGCCGCGCCGGGCCGCCGTGTCCGCGTTCGGAATCAGCGGCACCAACGCACACGTGATCATCGAGCAGGCCCCGCCCGAGTCCGTGGCCGAGCCGGGGACGGAGCCGGAGCCGGGCCCGGGGACGGAGCCGGGGACGGAGCGGGGGAGGGAACCGGAGACCGGGGCGGAGCCCCGGCCCGGGCGGGAGCCGCAGCACGGGCACACCGCGGTGCCGCTGCTGCTGTCCGCCTCCTCGCCCACGGCGCTCGCGGCCAGGGCGCGGCAACTGCACACCCACCTGACGGACCGCCCGGTCGCCCCCGTGGCCGCCGCGCTGGCCACCCGCGCGCCACGGCTGGCCCACCGCGCCGCGGTGACGGGCGGCGACCCGCTGGCGGGACTGCAGGCGATCGCCGAGGGCCGGCCGTCCCCGGACGTCCTGCTCGGCACCGCCCGCCCGCGCGGCAAGACGGTCTTCGTGTTCCCCGGCCAGGGCTCCCAGTGGTCCGGAATGGCACTCGCCCTGCACCGCGAGTCGGAGGTCTTCCGCGAGCAGCTGGACGCCTGCGCCGAGGCCCTCGCACCCCATGCCGACTGGAACCTCCTCGACGCGCTGGCCGGGCCGCTGGAACGGGTCGACGTGGTCCAGCCGGCCCTGTGGGCGGTCATGATCTCGGTCGCCGCGCTGTGGCAGCACCACGGCGTGGCCCCCGACGCGGTGATCGGCCACTCCCAGGGCGAGATCGCCGCCGCCCACGTCGCCGGCGCGCTGTCGCTCGCGGACTCCGCGGCCGTCGTCGCCTCCCGCAGCAAGGCCATCACCCGGCTGTCCGGCACCGGCGGCATGGCGTCCCTCCAGCTCCCGGAGGCCGAGACCGCGCAACGGATCAAGCGGTACGGCGGCGCGGTGGAGGTCGCCGCGGTCAACGGGCCCGCCAGCACGGTCGTGTCCGGCACACCCGGCGAACTGGCCGACCTGGTCGCCTCCTGCGAGGCCGACGGGATCCGGGCACGGACCATCCCGGTGGACTACGCCTCGCACTCGGAGCATGTCGAGGACCTGCGCGACGAGATCGTCACGGCCCTGGCCGGCATCGAACCCCGGCCCGCCCGGGTGCCGTTCCACTCCACGGTCACCGGCGGCTTCCTGGACGGCACGGAGCTGGATGCCGGGTACTGGTTCCGCAACCTGCGCCGCACCGTCGGCTTCGCCGCGGGCACCCGCGCCCTGCTCGACCAGGGGCACCGGGTGTTCGTCGAGGTCAGTGCGCACCCCGTGCTCACCACCGCGATCGGCGCGACGGCCGAGGACGCGGAGATCGACGACGCGGTCGTACTGGAGTCGCTGCGCCGGGACGACGGCGGCCCGGACCGCTTCCGCACCGCACTGGCCAGGGCCCACGTGAACGGTACCGGCATCGACTGGCGGATACCGCCCGTCACGGCGGACCTGCCCACCTACCCGTTCCAGCGCCGGCGCTACTGGCTGGAGGAGCCCGTCGCGGCCGGCGACACCGGGGCCCTGGGCCTGCGCCCGGCGGACCACCCGCTGCTCGGCGCGGCGCTGCGCACGGCGGACGGGGAAGGGACCGTCCTCACCGGGCGGCTCTCGCGCACCACGCAGCCGTGGCTGGCCGGCCACGGGCTCGGCGGCACGGTGCTGCTGCCCGGCGCGGCCCTGGCCGAGCTGGCCCTCCACGCCGGGGACCAGGTCGGATGCGGTCATCTGGCCGAGCTGACCCTGCACGCACCGGTCGTCCTCGACGCCGACCTGGACCTGCAGGTGCTGCTCGGCGCGGACACCGGCGACGGGCGGCCGGTGAGCGTGCACACCAGCCCCGCCGGGAAGGACGACTGGACCCGGCACGCGACGGGTGTGCTGACCTCCCAGGAGCCCGCGGCACCCGGCGACCTGGCCGAGTGGCCGCCGCCCGGCGCCGCCGCCGTGCCGGTCGACGGCTTCTACGAGGCCCTGGCCGACCGCGGCTACTCCTACGGCCCCGCCTTCCGCGGCGTGCACGCCGCATGGCGGGACGGGGACGTGATCTACGCATCGGTCGCGCTGCCGGAGGACCAGGACGTCTCCGGCTACGGGCTGCACCCCGCGCTGCTGGACGCGTCGCTGCACGCGGCCGGCCTGGACGGCGCGGACGGTGCGGACGGCCCGGACGGCCTGCGGATGCCGTTCGGCTGGACCGACGTGCACCTGTACGCCACCGGCGCCAGGACGCTCCGGGTGCGGATGTCCCCGGCCGGGCCGGACGCGGTCACCCTGCTCCTGGCCGACGAGGCCGGGCAGCCGGTGGCGACGGTGGGCCGGCTGGCACTGCGGCCGGTCGACGCCGGCGCGCTCGGCCGGACGCGCGCGGACCTCTCGGCGCTGTTCGGCCTCGACCTGGAACCGGTCGAACTGCCGGAGCCGCCCGCGGAGCAGGGCTGGGTCACGCTCCCGGCGGACGGCCAGGACCGCCCGGACTCCCTGGCGTCGGCGACCGCCGCCCTGTGGACCTGCCCCTCCGGCGAGCTGGAGGACGTCGTCGACCGCACCCTGCACGTGGTGCGGGAGTGGCTCGCGGACGACCGGCTCGCCGGCGTCCCGCTCGTCGTGCTCACCCGCACCGACGAGCTCGCGCACCGCGCGGTGGCCGGGCTGCTCCGCACCGCCCGGACGGAACACCCCGGCCGGATCCGCCACATCGACGCCGACGACCATCCGCACACCCGGCGCGCGCTGCCCGCCGCGATGGCCGCCGGCCATCCGGAACTCGTCATCCGCGGGGGCTCCGGCGCGGTGCCGCGGCTCGTCCGGGCCTCCACGGCCCCGGCGCTGGCCGCACCCGCGGAGCAGCCCTGGCGGCTGTCCCTGACCTACCGCGGCGAACTCGACGGAATGGCGCTCACCGCCTGCCCGGAGGCGCTGCGTCCGCTGGAGGCGGGCGAGGTGCGGATCGCGGTGCGGGCCGGGGGCCTGAACTTCAAGGCCGTGCTGCTGGAGCTCGGCATGGTGCCGCGGGACGACTGGTCCTCGCTGGGCGAGGGCGCCGGCATCGTGCTGGAGACCGGCGCCGGGGTCACCGGCCTGGCCCCCGGAGACCGGGTGATGGGCCTGTTCACCGGCGGCCTGGGCACGGTCACGGTCTCCGACCGCAGGCTCGTCGTCCCGATGCCGAAGCGCATGTCGTTCGCGCAGGCCGCCGGCGTTCCGGTGGTGTACCTGACGGCCTACTACGGCCTGGCGGACCTGGCCGGACTGCGGGAGGGCGAGTCGGTGCTGGTGCACGCCGCGACCGGCGGTGTGGGTTTCGCGGCCCTGCAGCTCGCCCGGCACTGGGGCGCCGAGGTGTTCGCCACCGCCAGCTCCGGCAAACGGGAGGTGCTGCGCGCCTGGGACTTCGACGACGGCCACCTCGCCGACTCCCGCAGCCTGGGCTACGCCGGGCACTTCGGGAGGACCACCGGCGGCCGCGGCGTGGACGTGGTGCTCAACGCGCTCGCCCACGAGCACGTCGAGGAGTCGCTGGCCCTGCTGCCCCGCGGCGGGCGGTTCGTGGAGATGGGCAAGACCGACATCCGTGACCCCGAGGAGATCGCCGCCCGGTACCCCGGCGTGTCCTACCGGGCGTTCGACGTGATGGAGGCCGGATTCGAGCGCCTCGGCGAGATGCTGGAGGAGATCCGGGTCCTGTTCGACGAGGGCGCGCTGCGGCCCACGCCGCTGACCACGTTCCCCGTGCACCGCGCGCCGGAGGCGTTCAGGTACCTCAGCCAGGCACGGCACGTCGGCAAGATCGTCCTGACCCTGCCCGCCCCGCTCGACCCGGACGGCACCGTGCTGGTCACCGGCGGGACGGGGGTGCTCGGCGGGCTCGTCGCCCGCCACCTGGTCTCGGAGCACGGCGTGCGGCGGCTGCTGCTGGCCAGCCGGAGCGGCCCGGCGGCCGACGGCGCCACGGAGCTGGCCGCCGAGCTGCGCGCGGCCGGCGCCGAGGTCTCGGTGGTGGCCTGCGATGTCGCGGACCGGGAGTCCGTGGCCGAACTGGTCAGCTCCGCGCACCGGCTGACCGGGGTGGTGCACGCGGCCGGAGTGCTGTCCGACGGCGTGCTGGAGGCCCTGACCCGGGAGGACCTCGACACCGTGCTGCGCACCAAGGCGCGGTCGGCGTGGCACCTGCACGAGCTGACCCAGGATCACGACCTCTCGCTGTTCGTGCTGTTCTCCTCGGCCGCCGGGGTGCTGGGCAACGCGGGCCAGGGCGGGTACGCCGCGGCGAACGCGTTCCTCGACGGTCTCGCGGAGCACCGGCGCGGGCTGGGACTGCCCGCCACCTCGATCGCCTGGGGCCTGTGGGAGCGGGTGAGCGCGATGACCGGCCACATGAGCGGGACCGACCGGGAACGGCTGGCCCGCATGGGCCTGGGCGCGATCACCGACGAACAGGGCCTGGCCCTGCTCGATGCCGCACTCGGCCTGCACCGTCCGGTCGCGCTGGCGGTGCCGGTCGACGTGGCCCGGCTGCGGGAGAGCGGCCGGCCGGTGCCCGAGCTGCTGTCCGCGCTGGACCCGGCCGCGCCGGCCCGGCGGCGGGCGGTGTCGCCGGCGGCGGCCGCGAGCCAGGCGGACCGGCTCGTCGGGCTGCCCGCACGGCAGCGGCGCAAGGAACTGCTGCAGCTGGTGCGGGAGTCCGCCGCGGTGGTGCTCGGGCACAGCACGGCCGCGGCGGTCGACGCCGACAGCGCCTTCAAGGAGCTCGGGTTCGACTCGCTGACCGCGGTGGAACTGCGCAACCGGCTGGGCAACGGCACGGGGCTGCGGCTGCCGCCGACGATCGTGTTCGACCACCCGACCCCGGCCGAGCTCGCCGGATACCTGGACGAACTGCTGGTGCCCACCGAGGAGACAACCGTGCGGTCGGTCATGACGGAACTCGACCGGCTCGCCGTGGCAGAGCTTGACGAGAACGAGCGGGGCCTGCTCACCGAGCGGCTGCAGACGCTGCTGTCACGGCTGTCGGCGCCCGCCGGTGCAGAGGAGGAGCGGGACCTGACCGCCGCCTCCGACGACGAGCTTTTCGACTTCATCGACGGCGAACTCGGTTCCGCCTGATCTCGCCCATACGCACGGAAGGGGCTGCCCGGGATGTCCAACGAGCAGAAGCTTCGAGAGTATCTGAGGCGGGTCACGACGGACCTGCAGCGAGCACAGCGGGAGCTGCGCGACGCCGAGGCCGCCGCCCGCGAGCCGATTGCCATCGTCGGCATCGCCAGCCGGTTCCCCGGCGACGCCCGCACCCCCGAGGAGCTGTGGGAACTCGTCCGGGACGGCCGGGAGGCCCTCACCGAGTTCCCGGAGGACCGCGGCTGGGACCTCGACCGGCTCTCCGACCCTGATCCCGGCACGCCGGGCACCACCTACCTGACGCGGGGCGGCTTCCTCTCCGACGCCGGGGGGTTCGACGCCGAGTTCTTCGGGATCTCGCCGCGGGAGGCCCTCGCGATGGACCCGCAGCAGCGGCTGCTGCTGGAGACCTCCTGGGAGGCCCTGGAGAACGCGCGCATCGACCCCGCGTCGCTGCGGGGCAGCACGGGCGGCGTGTTCGTCGGCGTGATCCCGCAGGAGTACATGCCGCGCGCCGGCGAGACCCCCGAGGAACTGGAGGGCTTCGTCCTCACCGGCGGCACCACCAGCGTGGCCTCGGGCCGCATCTCCTACGTGCTCGGCCTGGTGGGGCCGACGGTGACACTGGACACGGCCTGCTCCTCCTCGCTGGTGTCGATCCACCTGGCGGAGCAGGCCCTGCGGGGCGGGGAGTGCGACCTCGCCCTGGCGGGCGGCGCCACCGTGATGGCCGGCCCCAGCGTGTTCGTGGAGTTCTCCCGGCAGCGGGGGCTGGCGCCGGACGGGCGGTGCAAGGCGTTCGCGGCGGCCGCGGACGGCACCGGCTTCTCCGAGGGCGTGGGCGTGCTGGTGCTGGCGCGGCTGTCGGAGGCCCGGCGGCGCGGGCTGCCGGTGCTGGCGGTGATCCGGGGCAGCGCGGTGAACTCCGACGGCGCCTCCAACGGCCTGACCGCACCCAACGGCCCGTCCCAGGAACGGGTGATCCGCCAGGCGCTGGCCAACGCCCGGCTCTCCGCCGCCGAGATCGATGTGGTGGAGGCGCACGGGACAGGGACGACGCTGGGTGATCCGATCGAGGCGCAGGCGCTGCTGGCGACCTATGGCCGGTCCCGGCCGGAGGGCCGGCCGCTGCTGCTGGGCTCGCTGAAGTCGAACATCGGGCACACCCAGGGCGCGGCCGGGG
>NZ_WTLH01000137.1 GCF_011421595.1 Streptomyces sp. YIM 98790
ACCTCACCGACGCCGCCGCGGCCCGGGACGACGCCGAGCAGGTCGCCGCCGAGGCCGCCCGCACCATGGAGGAGCGTCAGGAGGCCGCGCAGCGCGCCCGCCGCTCGGCCGACGCCCTGGCCGGGCTCGCCTCCCGGTTGCGCGACCGCCCCCGCTGGCAGAGCCGGCTGCGGGAACTGGCCGAGGAGGCCGCCGAGGCCGAGGCCCGCGCCGCCGAACTGCTGGACCGTGCCCGCGCCGCGGACGAGGACCGCCGCGCCGCGGAACGGGCCGCCGACGACAGCCGCCGCACCGCCCGGGCCCTGCGCGCCGAGCGCGCCGAGATCAGCGGCGCCCCGGAGGAGGACGTCCCCGGCGCGGAACCCGCTGCGGAACCCGGCGGCGAGCCGGGAGAACCCGGCGCGGAGGCGGACGGCGCCCTCCCCGCCGAGCCGCTGCCCGCGCTGCGGGAGGCCTACCGCTCCGCCGCCCGGCTGTACGAGAAGGCCGGTGTCGGTGCCGACCTGCGCGCCGAGCAGGCCCGGGCAGAGGCGGACCAGAGCGCCGCCCAGGCCGCCCTGGACCGGCTCCCCGCCCGGGTCCGGGCCCGCGCCGCCCAGCTCCTCACCGGCGCCGAGGGCGCCGACGGCCCCTCCCGCGCCGCCGCCGCGGCCCGCGCCGAGGCCCAGGTGCACCTGCTGGAGTCCCGCGCCTCCGCGGCCAGCGAGCAGCTCGGCCGGCTGCGCGGCGAGGCCGAGCGGCTCGCCCCCGCCGAGGGCGGCGCCCACGCCGAGCTGCCCGGTGAGCTCGAGCCCGGGGACGCCGCCCACGCCCGCGAGCTGCTGCGCACGGCCACCGCCGAACATGCCGCCCGCGGCGAGGAGCTGGCCGCCGCCCGGGAGGCCCACGAGGAGCTGCTGCGCGACCACCGGCAGGCCGAGCGCGCCGCCGAGGAGTTCGCCGAGGCCGCCGCCCAGCTTCGCGACCTGCTGCGCGATCCGCACGGCGGCGCCGAGGAGGCGGCCGCCGAGGGCGCGGCCGAGCCCTACCCCGGCGGCCCCGAGGACGCCCGGCGCGCCGCCGCCGAATCCCGCCGCTCGCTGCGCGGCTGCGCGGCCGACCTGGCCGCCGCCGAGGCCGCCGTGCGGGACGCCGCCGACCGGCTCGTCCGGCACGCCAATGCCGCGCGCTACGAACAGGTGCGCACCCCGGCCCGGCAGCAGATCCGCGAACTGCCCGCCGCCGCCCTGCCGGATCACGCCGCCGCCTGGGCCGAGGCCTTCGCCCCCCGGCTGCGGGTGCTCGGCGACGAACTCGGCCAGCTGGAGCGCAACCGGGCGGGCATCGTGGACCGGCTGCGCGGCCTCACCGAATCCGCCCTGGTCACCCTGCGGCTTGCCCAGCGGCTCTCCCGGCTGCCCGAGGGCCTGGGGGAGTGGTCCGGCCAGGAGTTCCTGCGCATCCGCTTCGAGGACCCCGATCCGGCCACCCTCACCGAACGCCTCGGCGAGGTGATCGACGAGACCACCCGGGCCGCCGTCCGCAAGAACTCCGACCTCCGCCGGGACGGCATGTCCCTGCTGCTGCGCGGCGTGCACGCGGCCCTCGGCCCGCGCGGCGTCGCCGTGGAGATCCTCAAGCCCGACGCGGTGCTGCGGGCGGAGCGCGTCCCGGTCGGCCAGATGGGCGACGTCTTCTCCGGCGGCCAGCTCCTCACCGCCGCCATCGCGCTCTACTGCACCATGGCCGCGCTGCGCGGCAACGACCGCGGCCGGGACAAGCACCGGCACGCCGGCACCCTGTTCCTGGACAATCCCATCGGCCGGGCCAACGCCACCTACCTGCTGGAGCTCCAGCGGGCCGTCGCCGATGCCCTGGGCGTGCAACTGCTCTACACCACGGGCCTGTTCGACACCACCGCGCTCGCCGAGTTCCCCCTGGTGATCCGGTTGCGCAACGACGCCGATCTGCGCGCCGGCCTGAAGTACATCCGGGTCGAGGAGCATCTGCGCCCCGGACTGCCCCGGCGGCGCGGCGGCTCCGAGCCGGCGCACGGCGAGATCACCGCAACCCGGATGTACCGCCGTCCGCTCTCCGACCGCGCGGCCGCGCAGCAGCCATGACCCCGCGCCGGATTCCGCGCCGGGCGCATGCCCGGTCAGACGGCGCCACGGCGGCCGCGCGCGGCCGAACTCGGCAGCGACACCACCCCGTGCCGCTGCAGCCACGCCTGCCGGGTCACCCAGATGTCCAGCACCGCCCAGGTGGCCACCACCGCATTGGCGAGGGTGGACAGCAGCAGCGGAAGAACCAGCCAGGACCCGGCCAGCGCGCACAGCAGCACCGCGACAAGCTGAGTCAGCGTCAGCGCAATCACAATGACCGCCCGAACGGCGGCCGCCCGCACCGGATCGGGCATCCGGGGCTTCGCGTACACCCGCTCTCGCTCCCCTGTCCACTGTCCACATGACAAGCCGATGGGCATCGTCGCCGTCGTCCGGCCAACGACCCGCATCGACGCGACGACGGCGACGTTATGACGACGTTATGGTGGCGCTCTCTCGGTGGCGTGCGCGGTTTTGTCCGCCCTTCCCATGGTAGGACGGCTTGCGTACCCGGCACCGTACGGACCAGGATGAGGCGCTCGGACACCATGTGCGGTCGACACCTCACCGTCCGATGCACAACAGCCTCAGAGCTTCACAGAAGACTGGTCACTTACACCGGGGCCCCGGTGCGGCAGGGGCAGCGGTCCGCTGAACTCCCTGCGCCCGGGCGGAAACAGGGGAGGGCATGCGCTCTCGCGGAACGTCGATCCGGCGGAAGATCATGGCACTGCTGCTGGTGCCGCTGCTCGCCCTGGTGTCGATCTGGGCCTTCGCGACCGCCATCACCGTGCAGGAGGCACGGCAACTGCTCGCCGTCTCCACCGTGTTCGACAGGCTCGGCAAGCCTGCCGAGGCCGTGGTGCAGGCCGTCCAGGAGGAGCGCCGGCAGGCCGTGGTCTACCTCGCCGATCCGCGCAGTCCCGATTCCGCGCTGACCGAGAGCCAGCGGGCCACCGACGCCGCCGTCTCCGAACTGCGCCGCAACGCCGCGGCCGGCACCCGGGACGACCTGCCCGCCGACGGCCGGCAGAACCTGGACCTGCTGCTGGAGCAGCTCGGCCGGATCTCCGTGATCCGCGATCAGGTCGCCACCCACACCATCACCCGCAACGGCGCCCTGGACGAGTACCGGGGCATCACCGACCAGGGCCTGCGCTTCCAGGCCTCGCTGTTCCTGGTGGACAACGTGGGGCTCGACCGGCACGGCCGGGCCGTGGTGGGCCTCGGCCAGGGGGCCGAGCACCTGTCCCGGGCCGACGCCCTGGTGGCCGGCGCGCTCGCCGCCGGGCCGGCCATGGCCGAGGACGAGCGCCGTGCGCTCACCGAGCGCATCGCCGAGCGCGAACTGTCCTACGCCCTCTACCTCCCGGACCTGCCGGACACCGACCGGCAGGCGCACATCCGTTTCTGGCAGGGCGGCCAGGGCGTGCGGCTCACCGGCCTGGAGGAGCAGGTGGTCGCCGAGGGCGTGGCCGGCGTGCAGCCGGGCGAGTGGGAGGAGACCAACCGCGCCGCCCTTCAGGAGCTGCGGGCCCTGGCCGCCACCGCGGGCGGGAACTACCAGGACCGCGTCGGCCCGGCCGCCCGCGCCGTGCTGGTCCGGGCCGGGGCCGCCGCCATCCTGGGCCTGCTCGCCGTGCTGATCTCGGTCACCGTGTCCTGGCGGATCGGCCGCGGCCTGATCCGCGATCTGCGCACGCTGTGGACCCAGGCCAGGGAGGCCGCCGAGGTCCGGCTGCCCGGCGTGATGCGCCGGCTCGCCGAGGGCGAACGGGTCGACGCCGACACCGAGGCCCCGCTGCTGGAGTACGGCAAGGACGAGGTCGGCCAGGTCGGGCAGGCGCTCGGCACCCTGCAGCGGGCCGCGGTGGAGGCCGCGGTCAAACAGGCCGAGATGCGCCGCGGCGTCTCCGACGTCTTCGTCAACCTCGCCCGGCGCAGCCAGGTGCTGCTGCACAAGCAGCTCAGCCTGCTGGACGCCATGGAGCGCCGCACCGACGACGCCGACGAACTCGCCGACCTGTTCCGGATCGACCACCTCACCACCAGGATGCGGCGCCATGCCGAGGGCCTGATGATTCTCTCCGGCGCCGGCCCGGCCCGGCAGTGGCGCAACCCGGTCCAGCTGATGGACGTGGTGCGCGGCGCGGTCGCGGAGGTGGAGGACTACGAACGGGTCGAGGTGCGCAAGCTGCCCCGGCTCGCGGTGGACGGCAGGGCCGTCGCCGACCTCACCCACCTGATCGCCGAACTCCTGGAGAACGCCACCGTGTTCTCGCCGCCGCACACCGCGGTCCAGGTCACCGGGGAGGACGTGCCCAACGGCTTCTCGCTGGAGATCCACGACCGGGGGCTGGGCATGACCGCCGAGGCCGAGGCGGAGGCCAACCGGCGGCTCGCCGAGAACCCCGAGTTCGACATCACCGACACCACCCGCCTGGGCCTGTTCGTGGTCGCCCGGCTGGCCCGCCGCCACGATGTGCGGGTCTCGCTGCGCGAATCGCCCTACGGCGGCACCACCGCCGTGGTGCTGCTGCCGCAGGCCCTGCTCAGCGAGGTCCCGGAGGGCGCGTCGACACACGGCCCGCTGCCCGAGCGGCCCGCACCCCCGACCCTGCTCAACGGCCCGGTGGACGGGCCCGTGGAGCTGGAGGCCCCGGTCCGGCTGCCGCAGCGGCTGAGCCGGGAGGACCGCCCCGCGCCCGCCGGCCCCTCCTTCGACGACAGTGTGCAGCATGCGGCGCTCGACGAGCCGCCGCCGGCCGTCCCGCTGCCGCAGCGGCCCCACGCGCCCGTGCTCGTCGCCGACCACGGCAGGTTCGTCAACCGCGGACGGGACGGATGGGACATTCCGGCCCGGCGCGCGGACCGCGACATCCCGGAGTACCCCGACATGCCTGACATCCCCGACGCCCGTCCGTCCTCCCGCCGTTCCGCCGACTCCCCCCACCCGTCCTCCGGGCCGTCCCCCGCGTCGCCGCCCGGCGGTGACGCCGCGGAACCGCCCAGCACCAGCAGCGGCCTGCCGCGCCGCGTGCCCGGCGCCGGACCGGGCCCGCTGCGCCGCACCGGCCGGGACCACGCCGCCGAGCACCCGTCCGGCTCCGACGCCCCGCCGCCCGGCCCGCGGCCCGGATCCGGCTCCCCGGAGCCGGACGCCGAGGTGGTCCGGCTGCGGCTGGCCTCCTTCCAGCGCGGTTCGCAGCGCGGCCGGGCCCAGGCGGAGCGCCGCACACCCCGTCCCGCACCGGGCGGCACCGAGGGCGACGAGGCCGGCCCCGGAACCGAGGACGAGCGACCATGAGACCGCCCGTCGCCGCCCCGGCCCGTCCGGCCGCCGGCCCGCAGCCCACCCGCGTCACCGGCCCCGCGCCCGGGCGGAGCCGACCAGGCGGCCACCATGTCGCTCGGCTGGTTTGACGAGGAGGCCGGACCGGTCGTCCGCCCGTACGCCATGACGCGCGGCCGCACCCGGGCCTCCTCCGGCACGCACCTCGATCTCATCGCCCTGGTCACCGCCGATGTGGCGCCCGGGCGCCACGCCGGGGACCCGGTGCTGGCCGACGGCCAGACCCTGGCCCCCGAGCACGCCGAGATCCTGCGCCGCTGCCGCCGCACCTCCGAGTCGGTGGCCGAACTGGCCAGCGGGCTCGACCTGCCGCTCGGGGTGGTCCGGGTGCTGATCAGCGACCTGCTGGAGGCCCGGCTGGTCAGGGTGACCCACCCGGTTGCCTCGCTGCCCGACGAGACCCTGCAGAGCGTCCTGGACGGCCTCCGCACGCTCTAGCCCTCAGCCCGTGCCCGCCCCGCGCCGGCCCGCCCGCCCCCGGCCCGCGCGGTCGGCGGCCGGTACCGGGAGGGAGGCGGACGGCGGCGCCGCACATGCGCCCGGGAGCCGGGGCGTGCCGCGCCGGGTCGGCGCGGTGTGCCGCCCACACGTGTGGCGGGCCGGGAATATGGGCGGGCCACCCCTGGCGCGGTCCCCGGCCGCGTGGCAGGGTCCTGCTGCACATACCAGCCGGAACAGGAGCCGCCATGACGACCGCCCCCTCCGACCCGCCCGCAGCCCCGGACCCGGCCTCCGGCCCGGCGCCGGAACCGCTGTGGCGGCCCGGCCCGGAACGCGTCGAACAGGCCCGGCTCACCCGCTTCCACCACTGGGCCGCCGAACGGCACGGCGCCCCCCGGCCGCTGCCCGGCGACCCGGAGGGCAGTTACGCCGCACTGCACCGCTGGTCGGTCACGGAGCTGGACGCCTTCTGGCAGGCGGTCACCGAGTGGTTCGACGTCTCCTTCGCGACCCCCGCGCGGACCGTGCTCGCCGGCCGCACGATGCCCGGCGCCCAGTGGTTCCCGGGGGCCACCCTGAACTACGCCGAGCACGCGCTGCGCGCCGCCGACGACCCCGCGCTGGCCGGCCGCCCCGCCCTGCTCCGGGTGGACGAGCGCCACCAGCCCGAGCCGGTGAGCTGGGCCGAGCTGCGCCGCCGGGTCGCCGCCCTGGCCGCCTCGCTGCGGCGGCTCGGCGTCGGCCCCGGCGACCGGGTGGCCGGCTACCTGCCCAACATCCCGGAGGCGGTGACCGCGCTGCTGGCCACCGCCGCGGTCGGCGCGGTGTGGACCTCCTGCGCCCCGGACTTCGGAGCCCGCAGCGTGCTGGACCGCTTCCAGCAGACCGAGCCCGTGGTGCTGTTCACCGTGGACGGCTACCGGTACGGCGGCAAGGAGCACGACCGCGCCGCCACCGTCGCCGAACTGCGCGACGGCCTGCCCACGCTGCGCGCCGTGGTGCACATCCCGCTGCTGGGCACCCCGGCGCCCGTGGGCGCCCTGGAGTGGGACGCGCTGACCGCCGGGGAGGCCGGCCCCGAGTACACCCCGGTGCCCTTCGACCACCCGCTGTGGGTGCTGTACTCCTCCGGCACCACCGGGCTGCCCAAGGCGATCGTGCAGTCCCAGGGCGGCATCCTGGTCGAGCACCTCAAGCAGCTCGGCCTGCACTGCGACCTGGGCACCGGCGACCGGATCTTCTGGTACACCTCCACCGGCTGGATGATGTGGAACTTCCTGGTCTCCGGCCTGCTGGTGGGCGCCACCGTGGTGCTCTACGACGGCAGCCCCGGCCATCCCTCCACCGGCGCCCAGTGGCTGGTGGCCGAGCGCACCCGGGCCACCCTCTACGGCACCTCGGCGGCCTATGTGATGGCCTGCGTCAAGGCGGGCGTGCACCCGGCCCGGGACCACGACCTGTCCGCCACCCGGTGTGTGGCCACCACCGGCTCGCCGCTGCCGCCGGACGGCTTCCGCTGGCTGCACGACGAGGTGGCGGCCGGCCTGTGGATCGCCTCGGTCAGCGGCGGCACCGACGTGTGCAGCTGTTTCGCCGGTGCGGTGCCCACCCTTCCGGTGTACACCGGAGAGCTCCAGGCCCCCTGCCTGGGGACCGGTCTGCAGGCCTGGGACCCGCACGGCAGGCCGCTGACCGACGAGGTGGGCGAGCTGGTGGTGACCAACCCGATGCCGTCCATGCCGGTGCGGTTCTGGAACGACCCGGACGGCAGCCGTTACCGGGACAGCTACTTCGACATGTTCCCGGGCGTGTGGCGGCACGGCGACTGGACCACGGTCACCTCCCGGGGCACCGTCGTCATCCACGGCCGCTCCGACTCCACTCTCAACCGGCAGGGCGTGCGGATGGGCTCGGCGGACATCTACGAGGCGGTGGAACGGCTGCCGGAGGTCCGGGAGTCCCTGGTCATCGGGGTGGAGCAGCCGGACGGCGGCTACTGGATGCCGCTCTTCGTGGCGCCGGCCCCGGGCGCGGTCCTGGACGACGCGCTGCGCGAGCGCATCCGGCGGACCCTGCGCCGGGAGCTCTCGCCGCGCCATGTGCCGGACGAGATCATCGAGATCCCGGCCGTGCCGCACACCCTGACCGGGAAGCGGATCGAGGTGCCGGTGAAGCGGATCTTCCAGGGTGTGCCGCTGGAGAAGGCGGTGAACCCGGGGTCGGTGGACGACGCCGGACTGCTCGCGTTCTTCGCCCGCCTGGCCGCCGAGCGCCGTACCGCCGGGGGTGACGGCTGACGGTTCCGGCCGCGCCTGTCAGACCGAACCCCTACTCTCGGTGAGCGAAGGTACTCACTGAGCAACGGGGGGATTCCGATGCCGCGCACCCGCAAGCCCGCCGGTCCCACGCACCCTGCCAGGTCCGGCCACGATTCCGCCCGGGGGTCCGCCCGGGGGTCAGCCCGGGGGTCCACCCGGGATTTCGCCCGGGAGACCGTGCGCACCGTGGCGGTCCTCGCCGACCGGGCGAGTTTTGCACTGATGCACCGGTACGCCGCCTTCCGGCACGAGAGCCATGCCGGCTATCTGCGGCGGCTGGAGCGCCATCTGCGGCGCCTGTCCCGGGACGGCGGCTACACCCAGGTGGCGCTGTTCGATCCCGAGGAGTACGCCGAGTTCTGCGCGCTGCGCGAGCTGAACCCGGACCGGGCCGCCAGCCGCGCCCGGTACACCGGGGAGATCGCCACGGCGGGCCCGGCGGTGCGCTACCGGGGGCAGCCGCTCTCCGTGCTGCTTCCCGAACTGCTGGCCGTCCGCGACCGGCAGCAGCTCTGGAGCCAGTGCCGGGAGTTGCTGCTGGGCGCCGGGAGCTGCCCGGGATGCGGCACCCCGCACGCCGAGTGCGGAGTGCGGCGGGCCGCGGCCGGGCTGGCCGCGGTGCTGGAGGGCACCGGGCCCGGAGTGCACCACCTGGTCTGCACCGTGATCGGTGACGCGGGCCCGGTGAGCGCCGCGCTGCACGCCGAGCGGGACGCGGCCGGCGGCACCGCCCTGCCCGAGCCGGACACCATGCTGCTGTCCATGGTGCTGGCCGTGGCCCTGGCCACCGGCCGCCCCGGCGGGCTGGTGCTGCGCCAGGCCGGTCCGGGCGAGACCGTGCTCGGCTGGGCCACCGAGGACGGCTGGCTGCGCCCGCTCGCCGAGGCGGAGATCTTCGCCGCCTACTGCACCGACCCGCACACCGGCGAACCCTTGCCGCCCGAGTCCGGTGTCGCCTACCGGACCGCACCGTCACTGCCTCCGCCGCCTCCGTGCCCCGGGCCCTGACCGCGCGCCTCCGCCCGGCACCCTCGGACCGGTGGCCGGTGGGGTGCCGGGGGAGCCGGGGCGGCGGTTCGCGGCGCGGCCCGCGGCGGGCCACCGCGGGGCTATTCGCCGCTGAGCACCGAGTGCGCCGCGGTGCGGGCCTCCTCGGCGGTGTCGGCGGCGCGGGCGGCGGCGGCCGCGCGTTCGCACTGCGCCAGCGTGTGCTTGGCCAGCGCGGACCGCACGTAGGGCAGCGCCGAGGCGGCCATGGACAGGCTGGTCACGCCCAGGCCGGTGAGCACGCAGGCCAGCAGCGGATCGGCGGCCGCCTCGCCGCACACCCCGCAGCTCTTGCCCTCGGCCTTGGCCGCCTCGGCGGCCAGGGCCACCAGGTCCAGCAGGGCCGGCTGCCACGGGTCCTGGAGCCGGGAGACGGCACCGACCTGCCGGTCGGCCGCAAAGGTGTACTGCGCCAGGTCGTTGGTGCCCAGCGAGAGGAACTCCACCTCCTGGAGCACCGCCCGGGCGCGCAGCGCGGCGGACGGGATCTCCACCATCGCACCGGCCTTGGCCTGCAGACCGGCCTCCCGGCAGGCGTCGGCGAAGGCCCGGGCGTCCGCCCGGTCGGCCACCATCGGGGCCATCACCTCCAGGTAGACCGGCAGCCCCTCGGCCGCCCTGGCCAGCGCCCGCAGCTGGGTCAGCAGCACCCCGGGATGGTCCAGCAGGGCGCGCAGCCCGCGGACGCCCAGCGCCGGATTCGGCTCGTCGGCCGCGGTGAGGAAGGCCAGCGGCTTGTCCGCCCCGGCGTCCAGCACCCGCACCACCACCCGGCCCTCCGGGAACGCGTGGAGCACCTGCCGGTACACCTCGGCCTGCACGTCCTCCGACGGCGGCCGCCCGTCGCTCTCCAGGAAGAGGAACTCCGTGCGGAACAGCCCCACGCCCTCGGCGCCCGCCTCCAGCGCCGCCGGCACATCGGCGGGGCCGCCGATGTTGGCCAGCAGCGGGATCTTGTGCCCGTCCGAGGTGGCCCCGGGCCCGGCCGACGCGGCCAGCGCCGCCCGCCGTTCCTCGGCGGCCCGGGCGAGTGCGGCCCGCTCCGCGGCGTCCGGATTGACCACCACCTCGCCGGTGCTGCCGTCCACCGCCACCAGCGTGCCCTCGGGCAGCTCCACCGCGCCGGGCAGCGCCACCACCGCGGGCACGCCCAGG
Source organism: Streptomyces sp. YIM 98790 (assembly GCF_011421595.1). Taxonomy (GTDB): domain Bacteria; phylum Actinomycetota; class Actinomycetes; order Streptomycetales; family Streptomycetaceae; genus Streptomyces. The sequence continues at coordinate 10,398 of NZ_WTLH01000137.1, forward strand.
GCCCGTGCCAGGATCGCGCTGTGGCTGGTCGGGCCGCCCTCCTCGGTGACGAAGCCCAGCACCAGCGTGGGGTCGAGCAGCGCGGTGTCGGCCGGGGCCAGATCGCGGGCCAGCAGCACGAACGGTTCGTCGCTGTCCGGCACCCCGGGCATCGGCACCCCGAGCAGCCGGGCCACCATCCGGTTGCGCACGTCGTCCAGGTCGGCCACCCGGCCCGCCAGGTACTCGCCCGCGCCCGCCAGCAGCGCCCGGTACGAGGCGAAGGCGTCGTACGCGGCCCGCTCCGCCGTGGAGCCCACCGCGATCCGCCGTTCGATGTCCGCCATCAGCTCCGGGTCCTGCGCCATCAGCGCCTGGGCCTCCAGCACGGCCTGGGCCTCGCCGCCGGCCAGATTGCCCCGGGCGACCAGGTCGGCGGCCACCGCCTCGGCGGCCCGCCGGGCCCGTGCCTGCTCGCGCGGCGCGTCCTCGGGAGCGATCTGCCGGGCCGGGGGCTCCAGCAGCGCGGTGCCCATGTGCCGCACCTCGCCGATGGCCACTCCGTGGCTCACCCCGACCCCTCGCAGCTTTGCGTCCATCTCACGCGTCTCCGGACTCGGTTCCAGTGGAGGTCCAGTGGAACAGTGTGTCCCCGGCCCGCACCTCGCGCCCGTCGGCCAGCCCGGACAGCTCACCGGCGCCGGCCTCCAGGGCCACCACCGGGCAGACCGGGGACCGCCCGGCCGCCTCCACCGCGGCCGGGTCCCACCTGACCACCGGCTGGCCGCGCACCACGGTGTCGCCCTTGGCGACGAGCACCTCGAAACCCTCGCCGGCGAGCTGCACGGTGTCGATGCCCAGATGGGTGAGCACGCCGTGCCCCCGGTCGTCCAGCACCACGAAGGCGTGCGGATGCAGGGAGACGATCGTCCCGTCCACCGGGGCCACCGCGGCGGCGGGCTCGCGCACCGGGTCGACGGCCGTTCCCGGGCCCACCATGGCCCCGGAGAACACCGGATCGGGCACCTCGGCGAGGCCGACGGCCCGCCCGCTCACGGGTGACGAAACAGTGGTCATGGCTGGCCTGGCCTCTCCGGGGCGCGGCGGCGCCGGGAGGGCCGCCTCTGCTGCTGTCTGTCGGTCCGGGTATAGGTCTAGACCTGGTGCGAGGTCAAGTCCTCGGGCCGGTTCTGCCCGGTTTTGAGACTATGCCAGGGTGATGCGGCATTGCGCGCCGCGGCCCGTGCGGCGGTCCCGGCGGTGTCCGGCGCGCCCCGCCGCGCGGTGCCGCCGCCCGGGCCGGTAGGGTCGAGGCGGCGCCGGCGGCCCGCGGCGGTCCGGCCCGCCGGATCCACGGCCGCACAACGGGTACGCACGGGAGGGCTCCGCCGGTGGAGGTCCAGGAGACACGCATTCAGACCGACCGGGTGCTCACCGTCCCCAACCTGCTCAGCATGGCCCGGCTGGCGGGTGTGCCGGTCTTCCTCTGGCTGATCCTGTCCCCGGTCTTCGACGGCCCGGACTACGACGGCTGGGCACTGGCGGTGCTCGCCTTCAGCGGCGTCAGCGACTACCTGGACGGCAAGCTCGCCCGCCGCTGGAACCAGATCAGCGCGCTGGGCCGGGTGCTGGACCCGGCCGCCGACCGGCTCTACATTCTCGCCACCCTCATCGGCCTCACCTGGCGCGAGATCGTCCCGCTCTGGCTGGCCGCCCTGCTGCTCGCCCGGGAACTGATGCTGCTGGTCGCGGTCTGGGTGCTGGACCGGCACGGCTATGCACCGCCGCAGGTCAACTTCCTCGGCAAGGCCGCGACGTCCTGTCTGATGTACGCGTTCCCGCTGCTGCTGCTCAGTGACGGAAGTGGCTGGGTGTCGTCACTGGCTGCTATGTTCGGATGGGCGTTCGCCTGGTGGGGTACAGCGTTGTACTGGTGGGCAGGGATGCTCTACGTCGTCCAGGTCCGCCGACTGCTGAAGGCGGCCGCCACGGCCGGCTGAACCCGCCCCGCCGGGACGGCACGGGACCGAAGGACCCGCATCGAGCCCCTCCCCGGGGACGACGTCGCCACGACTGCCGGAGGAACCCCGGGCATCCGGGCATCGGCCTCCGGACGGGCGCGGCCGGCATGACTGTCGACTCTTGGAGGAGGAGACTTCCGATATGAAGGCCGTCGTGATGGCGGGCGGAGAAGGCACCAGGCTCCGGCCGATGACCGCGAGCATGCCCAAACCGCTGCTGCCGGTCGCCAACCGCCCGATCATGGAACACGTCCTGAGGCTGCTCAAGCAGCACGGGCTGACCGAGACCGTGGTCACCGTACAGTTCCTCGCCTCCCTGGTGAAGAACTACTTCGGGGACGGCGAGGAACTCGGCATGGAACTGAGCTACGCCCACGAGGAGAAGCCCCTCGGCACCGCGGGCAGCGTGAAGAACGCCGAGGAGGCGCTCAAGGACGACTCCTTCCTCGTCATCTCCGGTGACGCGCTCACCGACTTCGACCTCACCGACCTCATCCGCTACCACCGCGAGAAGGGCGCCCTGGTCACCGTCTGCCTCACCCGGGTGCCCAACCCGCTGGAGTTCGGCATCACCATCGTCGACGACGAGGGCAAGGTGGAGCGTTTCCTGGAGAAGCCGACCTGGGGCCAGGTCTTCTCCGACACCGTCAACACCGGCATCTACGTCATGGAGCCGGAGGTCTTCGATTACGTGGAGGCCGACGTCTCCGTGGACTGGTCCGGGGACGTCTTCCCCCGCCTGCTCAAGGAGGGGCGCCCGATCTACGGCTACATCGCCGAGGGCTACTGGGAGGACGTCGGCACCCACGAGAGCTATGTCAAGGCCCAGGCGGACGTGCTGGAGGGCCGGGTCAGGGCCGATCTCGACGGCTTCGAGATCTCGCCCGGCGTCTGGGTCGCCGAGGGCGCCGAGGTGCACCCCGACGCCAAGCTCCGCGGCCCGCTCTACATCGGCGACTACGCCAAGGTGGAGGCCGGCGCCGAGATCCGCGAGCACACCGTGGTCGGCTCCAACGTGGTGGTCAAGTCGGACGCCTTCCTGCACAAGGCGGTGGTCCACGACAACGTCTACATCGGCCCGCAGACCAACCTGCGCGGCTGTGTGATCGGCAAGAACACCGATGTCATGCGGGCGGCCCGGATCGAGGACGGCGCGGTCATCGGGGACGAGTGCCTGATCGGTGAAGAATCGATTGTTCAGGGCAATGTGCGGGTCTACCCCTTCAAGACCGTCGAGGCCGGCGCCTTCGTCTCCACCTCGGTGATCTGGGAGTCCCGCGGCCAGGCCAATCTCTTCGGCGCCCGCGGCGTCTCCGGGATCATGAACGTCGAGATCACCCCGGAACTGGCGGTGCGGCTGGCCAGCGCCTACGCCACCACCCTGAAGAAGGGCTCCACCGTCACCACCGCCCGGGACCACTCCCGGGGCGCCCGGGCCCTGAAACGGGCCGTGATCTCCGCCCTCCAGGCCAGCGCCATCGACGTCCGCGACCTGGAGAACGTCCCGCTCCCGGTGGCCCGCCAGCAGACCGCCCGGGGCAGCGCCGGCGGCATCATGATCCGCACCAGCCCCGGCCGCCCCGACTCGCTGGACATCCTCTTCCTGGACGAGCGCGGCGCCGACCTCTCCCAGGCCGCCCAGCGCAAGCTGGACCGGGTCTACGCCCGCCAGGAGTACCGCCGCGCCTTCCCCGGCGAGATCGGTGACCTGTCCTTCCCGGCCAGCGTCTTCGACGCCTACACCGGCTCGGTGATGCGCGCCGTGGACACCACGGGCGTGGCCGAGTCCGGCCTGAAGATCGTGGTGGACGCCGCGCACGGCAGCGCCGGCCTGGTGCTGCCCAGCCTGCTCGGCCGCCTCGGGGTGGAGTCCCTCACCATCAACCCCGGCCTGGACGAGGCCCGCCCCACCGAGACCGCGGAGGAACGCCGGGCCGGCCTGGTCCGCCTCGGCGAGATCGTGGCCTCCGCCCGTGCCGCCTTCGGCGTCCGCTTCGACCCGGTGGGCGAACGTCTCTCCCTGGTGGACGAGCGCGGCCGGATCGTCGAGGACCACCGCGCCCTGCTGGTCATGCTGGACCTGATCGCCGCCGAGCGGCGCAGCGGCCGGGTCGCCCTGCCGGTCACCACCACCCGCATCGCCGAGCAGGTCGCCGCCTACCACGGCACCCAGGTGGAGTGGACCACGACCTCGCCCGACGACCTGACCCGGGTCGCCCTCAAGGACGGCACGGTCTTCGGCGGCGACGGCCGCGGCGGCTTCATCGTCCCCGAGTTCAGCAGCGTCTTCGACGCCGCCGCCGCCTTCGCCCGGCTGGTCGGGCTGGTGGCCCGCACCCAGCTCTCGCTCAGCCAGATCGACGCCCGGATCCCGCGCGCCCACCTCCAGCGCCGCGACATCGCCACCCCGTGGGCGGTGAAGGGCATGGTCATGCGCAGGGTGGTGGAGGCCGCCGGGGACCGCTCGGTGGACACCACCGACGGCGTGCGGGTCGTCGAGACGGACGGCCGCTGGGTGCTGGTGCTGCCCGACCCGGCCGAGGCCGTCACCCACCTGTGGGCCGAGGGGCCGGACGACGACGCCGCCCGCGAACTGCTGGACACCTGGACCGCGGTGATCGACACCGCCGCCGGCTGACCTGCTGCCCGGCCCGTCCGCCGGACGGGTGAGGCGTCTCCCGGGCCGTCCGCCGGCCCGGGAGGCGTTCCCGCCCTCCGGGGGCGCTTTTTGCGCAGCCGCGTGCCCGTGCAACCATGTCCGCCATGCCACAGCAGCGCGGAGACCGGCCGCCGGCCGCTCACGCCCCGGACCGGGCGGCGGCTGCCCGCCCGGACGCCTCCATGTGGCTGCTCAACCAGGTCATGGACCACACCCTGGACGAGGGATACGAACAGGAGGCGGCCCGCCGGGCGGCCGAGGGCCGCACCGGTGACACCGGCCGGCTGCGGCCCTGGCTGATCGCCGGCACCCTCCTGATCGCCATGGTCATCACCCTGGGCGCGGCCCAGGCCCGCAGCTCCATGCCCGCCGTGGCCAAGGAGCGCCGGGAGCTGACCGACCGGATCGAGCGCGGCACCGCCGAGGCGGAACGGCTCCAGGAGGAGGTCGACGCCCTCCGCGACGAGCTGGCCGACCGGGAGCGCGAGGCGCTGCGCGAGGAGGGCGGCGAGCGGGCCGAGCTGACCGCGCTGCTGGCCGGTGCGGTCGCCGTGACCGGCCCGGGCCTCGAGATCGTGGTGGACGACGCGGAGAGTGTCGCCCAGGGGCTGCCGGACGGCGGGCGCGACGACTCCGACACCGGCCGGGTCCGCGACCGCGACCTCCAGCGCATCGTGAACGGCCTGTGGGCCTCCGGTGCCGAGGCCATCGCCGTCAACGGCCAGCGGCTCACCGCCCTGTCCGCCATCCGGCACGCCGGCGAGGCCGTCCTGGTCGACAACCGCCCGCTGGTGCCGCCCTACACGATCCGGGCGATCGGCGACGGCCCGGCGCTGCGGGACGCCTTCGAGGAGTTCGAGCGGAACATGAGCAGCGATCTGCTCACCCTGGAGGAACTCCGGGAGTACTTCGGCATCCGGGTCGAGACCTCGGTCCGGGAGGAACTGCGGCTGCCGGCCTCGGCCGGGCTCACCCTGCGGACCGCCCAACCCCTGCGGACAGGAGAAGGAAACACACCGTGATCGCCGTTCTCGGGCTGGTGCTCGGAGTAGTGGTGGGCATCATCACCCGTCCGGTGGTGCCCACCGAGGTGGAGCCGTATCTGCCGATCGCCGTGGTCGCCGCGCTGGACGCCGTCTTCGGCGCGCTGCGCGCCCGGCTGGACGGCAAGTTCAGCGACAAGGTCTTCGTCGTGTCGTTCCTGTCCAATGTGGTGGTCGCCGCGCTGATCGTCTTCCTGGGCGACAAGCTGGGCGTCGGCGCCCAGCTGTCCACCGGGGTCGTGGTCGTGTTCGGCATCCGGATCTTCTCCAACGCGGCTTCCATCCGCCGCCACATCTTCCACGCCTGAGGCCGATGACCAGCAACGATTCCACCCCCCAGTCCTCCGGGCCGGCCGGGAACCGTCCCGGGCGCCCGGCACGCGGCGACGCGGGCCGGGCCGGTCCCCCGCCCGGCCCGGCCGGTGACGGCACGAGCGGCCCGGGC
>NZ_WTLH01000138.1 GCF_011421595.1 Streptomyces sp. YIM 98790
GTGGCGGCGAGCAGCGTGCCGCCGCCGGCCGCGGCCACCGCCGCGGTGCCCCAGGCGGACTGCGCGTCGGCCTGCCCGGCGGCCAGCGCGCCGTGGCCGGCCCGGACGTGATACCTGCCGTCCTTGCCGTCCTTGCCGTGGCCGTCCTTGCCGTGCTTCGGGAGGTCATGGCAGACGCCGCCGCGCACCAGGTCCAGGTGCATGGCCACCACCGGCCGCGCGGCCTTGGCCGCCGCGGTGATCTCGGCGTTGCGGCCCGCGTCGATCTGGTGGTCGATCAGCTTCAGGGTTTCGCGGTGCGCCGCGTCCTGGGCGGCCAGCCACGCCTTGTCGTAGGCGGAGGTGCCGGCCTTGGCCCGCACCTTGTCGAGGGTCTTCTGCTGCTCGGGCGTGGGTGCGTCCGGCAGCTTCACGTCCAGCTTGTCGGCGAGCGCCTTGAGGTCGGCGTCCAGCTTGGAGTGGTCGCGCACCAGCAGGGCGCCGACATCCCGCACGCACTCGGTGGTGGCGTGCTTGCGGGCGTCCTTGCCGGCCGCGATCTCGGCCAGGTTGCCCTGGTGGGCCGCCTTGGCGAAGCCGGCGTCGAGCGGGGCCGGGGGAGGGGTGCCGTCGGCGAGCGCGGTGCCCGCGGCGGTGCCGGTGAGCAGGGTGGCCGCCAGCACGGCGGCCGCCAGTCGGGGTGCTTTCACGATCGGATCACTTCCACGTCGTCGGGGAACGGGCGCCGGGCGGCGCCCACCCCGTCACGGTGCGTGATCATCTGCCGGTCCGCATGCGGGGCCGCCCGAAGAGGTGATCCGGCGCGGCGGGGAGAAGCCGTCCGGCGGCGGCACGGGCCCCGCCCGCCCGGCCGGAAGGCCGGCGGACGGGCGGACGGACGGCGCCGGGGCACGCCCGGTGGTGATCCGGCCGCGGCCGGGCCGCCGTTGCACACGGAGCCTCGTCCCTCGCCGCCCCCGGGCGAGGCGCTAGGCTCCCCTCCATCGACGCACACCGCTTCCCTCAGCAGCCCCCGCCCGGCCCCGGCTTCGGCCCGCCCGTGCCGCCTTCCGTGCCGCCGCCGGCGCCGACCCCCGGCCCGCCGCCGGCCGTGCCGCCGTCGCCGCCGCCGGGGCGGCGCGGCTATGCCGCCGGCCTGTTCTTCTTCGGCCAGGGCCAGCGCTGGGTGGTGCGTCACCCGGCCGGCTACGCCCGCTGCCTGATCCCGGCGCTGATCACCTTCGCGCTCTACACCGCCGCCCTGGTCCTGCTCACGCTGTGGGCGGACGACCTGGCCGCGTGGGTGACGCCCTTCGCCGACGACTGGGACTCCGGCTGGCGCACCGCACTGCGGGTGGTCGTGGGCATCGCCTTCGTCGGCGCCGGTCTGCTGCTCGCGGCCCTCACCTTCACCGCCGTCACCCTGCTGATCGGCGACCCGTTCTACGACGCCCTCTCGGTACGCGTGGAGGCACGCTACGGCCCGGTGCCCTCCGGCCCGGACCGCCCGCTCTGGCGGGAGCTGTGGATCTCGCTCGTGGAGAGCCTCTTCATGCTGTGGCGGGCCCTGCTGTTCGCCGTCCCGCTCTTCCTCCTCGGCCTGGTGCCGTTTCTGGGCCAGCTCCTCGCCCCGGTGCTGGGCATCGCCGTCGCCGGTTTCTTCCTCACCACCGAGCTGGCCTCCTACGCCCTGGCCCGGCGCGGCATCCCGGTCAAGGCCCGGCTGCGCCTGATGCGGGAACACCGCAAGCGCGCGCTCGGTTTCGGCATCCCGCTCGCACTGCTCTTCCTGGTCCCGCTGGCCGCCGTCTTCCTCATGCCCGGCGCCGTCGCCGGTGCCACCCTCCTCGCCCGCGACCTGCACCCGGCCGCGCCGCCCTCCTCCCCGCACCCGCCGGGCGGGGCGGCCCGGCAGCGATAGAAGCCCCCGGACCGGTCAGAACCGCAGGAGACGGAAACGCCGCGGTATCAGCCTGCGCTGTTCCCGGGCCCAGTCGTAGTGGGGCGCGAGGGCGAGTGCCCGGTCGAAGTCGGCCAGCGCCGGCGTGTAGCGCTCGGCGGCCCGGTGCACCTCCCCGCGGGCGGCGAGGGCGAAGACGTCGTCGGGGTCGAGGCGCAGCGCCTTGTCCAGGTCCCGCAGAGCCCGCCTGGTGCGTCCCGCCGTGCGGTGCAGCTCGCCGCGGCTGGCGAGCGCGGGCACGTACTCGGGATCGAGGGCGATCGCCCGGTCCAGGTCGGCCAGGGCGCCGNCGGGGTCGAGGCGCAGCGCCTTGTCCAGGTCCCGCAGAGCCCGCCTGGTGCGTCCCGCCGTGCGGTGCAGCTCGCCGCGGCTGGCGAGCGCGGGCACGTACTCGGGATCGAGGGCGATCGCCCGGTCCAGGTCGGCCAGGGCGCCGTGCAGGTCCCCGGTCAGGCGGCGCACCTCACCCCGGCCGGCCAGGGCGGAGACGTTGTCGGGCGCGATCCTCAGCGCCCGGTCGAAGTCCTTCCGGGCGTGCGGGTAGAGCCCGAGGGCGAGGTGGACCAGGCCCCGGTCGGTCAGGGCCGCGTGATCCGCGGCACGGTTCTCCAGGGCCCGGTCGAAATCGGCCCGCGCCTCCTCGTCGCGCCCGGCCCGCGCGTGGAGCCTGCCGCGGGCGACGAGGGCGGGGCCGTTGCCGGGGTCGAGAAGCAGGGCCTGCTCCAGGTCGGACGCGGCGGCGTCGTCGTCCCCGTCCAGCAGGCGGGCCTCGGCACGGTAGGCGTGGGCGCAGGCACGGCCGGAGACATCGTCGACGGGGTCGAGGGTGATCGCCCGGTCCAGGTCGGCCAGGGCTTTGCGGTGGCGGCCGGCCACGAGGTGGACGTGNTTTGCGGTGGCGGCCGGCCACGAGGTGGACGTGCCCGCGGCGGGCGAGCACGAGGGCGAGGGCGTCGCCCGTCGCGAAAACCGACGCGTGGTCGAGGTCGGACAGCGCCCCGGCGTGGTCTCCCCGGTCGGCATGGAGCGCCGCACGGCTGGTGAGGGCCGCCACGTTGTCGGGATCGAGGGCCAGGGCCCGGTCCAGGTCGGCCCCGGCCTGGCTGAAGCGCCCGGCCAGCCGGTGGATCTCGCCGCGGATGGTGAGGGCCGCCACGTTGTCCGGATCGAGGGTGAGGGCGCGGTTCAGATCGGTCAGGGCCCGGTTGATCCGGTTGTCCGACCGGTGTATCTCCGCTCGGCTCACCCGGGCCGCCACGTTGCCGGGATCGAGGACCAGGGCCCGGTCCAGGTCGGCCCTGGCTTCGGTGAAGCGCCCGGCCAGCCGGCGGATCTCGCCGCGCCGGGCCGGCACCGCGGGATCGTCGGGAGCCAGTTCTGCCGCCCGGCGCAGGTCCGCCGCGGCCCGGTCCGGGCGGCCGGCGTGCTGGTGCAGCAGGGCCCGGTCGGCAAGGGCACGGGGCTGGTCCGGGACGAGCCGGAGCGCCTGGTCGAGAGCGGTCAGCGCCTGGTCGCGGAGTCCCCGGTTGCTGAGATCCGCGGCCTTCTCCACCAGCATCCGCGCCTCCTCCCCGGCGTCCTTCCCCAGGCCCTCCCGGGCGCGCGGTCCGGTGCTCTCCTCGCTGCCCTGTCCGGGGTCCTCCCCGGGGTCCTGTCCGGCACCGGGGCCGACGGCCTCGACGGCTTCGGCCTCGACGGCTTCGGCCTCGGGGGCTTCGGCCTCGACGGCTTCCGCCTCGGGGGCTTCGGCAGCCGGTTCCGCCGGGAGGCCGGCGATCCCGGGGTGGGGGTCCAGGGTCTGCCGGGCGAGGCCGGCGACGAACGCCGTGTCATCCCGCGCCAGGCGCGACAGCTCCTCCCGCGCGGTCAGGGCCCGCCCGGGGTCGTCTCCGGTGAGCCACTCGGCCAGCACCAGTGCGGCGCCGGCCCGCACCTGCGGGACCGGGTTCTCCAGCGCCGCCCGCAGATGGGCCGGAAGCGGCACCGGGGCGACCGGAATGCCGGCCGGACTGCGGGCCAGCCAGATCCGGCCCTCGGCGGCGTAGAGCCACCGCTGCGGGGTCTGCTGCCCGTTCCGCTCCTTGACGTAGGCGAAGGCGTGGTCGTAGGCGTCCTCCACCGACACCAGCCCGTCCCGGTCGGTGTCGGCGGCCCCGGTCACCAGGCCGTCCACCAGGCCGGCGGTGAACACCGAGGTCCGGGCCGCGTCCGCCTGCCCGGCACCGTCGCCGGTCCCGCCGTCGGCGGCCAGCGGGTCGCCCTCGAAGGAGTACTCCTCGGCGCGGGAGGCCGTCAGCACCGCCCGGCCCCGGCCCGGACCGGCCAGCCGCTGCTCCAGGCGCAGCGTGTCCTCCCCGGCCTTCGCCCCGCGGACGAACGCCCCGGAGAAGCAGCAGTCCAGGATCAGCACCTGCCGCCGCGCCCGGCACTCGTCGAGCAGATCCGTCAGCCACCCGGGCTCCACCCCGGTGGACGCCAGCCGCTCCCTGCGGGTGTCGCGGGCGGCGAAGTACAGCCGCCCCCGCGCGTCCAGCAGCCCGTGGCACGAGAGGTACACCACCAGCAGTTCGTCCGGGCCGCGGCCGTGCAGGAAGTCCTCCAGCCCCATGCGCAGCGCCTGCGCCGTGGGGTCGGCCAGCACCGTCACCTCGAACCCGCCGATCGCGGGGTCGCCCAGCACCCGCGCCAGTTCCCTGGCGTCCCGGGCAGGGGAGCGCAGCCGGGACAGCGTCGTGTCCTCGTAGACGGAGGTCCCCACCACCAGGGCCGACCGTCTGCCCGGCGGGAAATCAGGAGCCGGAACCGTGACGTGCAAGCCACACCTCGATGAGCTGCTCCTGCCGTTCCGGGGAAACCCCGGTCACCTTCAGCACATCGTCCCCGAAGGCGATCTCCACCGAGCGCACGGCGTCCCGCGCGGCCCAGCGGCGGACCGCCTCCACCACCTTCCGCAGGCCCGCGGTGACACCCATCCGCACAAGCAGCGCGCCCGCCATGGTGCCCAGGCCCTTGGCGCCCTCGGGGAGGTCCGCCGCGGTGACCGGCTCCACCGCCGCCACGTCCAGCTCCAGCAACTCCCGGCGCAGTCCGCGTGCCAGGGACGCCAGTTCCGCCGCGTCATGGTCCGGCCCCGCCGCCACGCGCACCACAACGGCTCCCGCCCCGTCCATTCCGGCCCCCTCAGCCTCTGTTCCGGCCGGCTCCCGCCGGGTCCGGCTCTCCGACACACCAACGCACGAGTGACAGCAATATGTCATACCGTCACCGGCAGCCACCGTGAGCGGTGCGGGAGGAACGGCCCCGGGCCGCAGCGCTGTCCGCCCGCCCGGCGTCGCCCGGCGTCGCCCGGATTCCGCCGCGTACCCGGCGCCGGGGGCAGGAGGGGCAGGACGGGCCGCGCCCGGCCCGCCGGGGGTGGCGGACCGGGCACGGGTGCGGCGAGACGGAGCCGAAGGGGATCAGCCCTTCTTGGTCTCCCAGTAACCGGCCAGGTTCCTGACCTGCGGCAACTCCCGCCGCGCGTCGGTGACCTGGCCTTTTTCCGCTTGCCCGCGTTGGCTCCGGACGGGCCCTTACGACTGTTCTGCGGACTCTGGGCGGATTCGCTCGGGTCCTCCCGGGAGAGCGGTCCTCGCTGCTCAGGCCGCAGGGGTGGCAGGACGGAAGCACGGGCGAAGCGGGTATTGATGGTGGCGTCGTACAGGTGTCCGCCGGCGGGTCGGCCGAGCTGTGCCGTGCCCTCCACGGCCAGTCCGCGCCGTCGGCTGCTGCAAGGGTGCCGTCGGCGGGCGGGGCGGTCACCGGCCCGTTTCCGGCTGACTGCCCAGGTTTACCGCCGTCACGCCGCAGAGTTGGCGTACGAGCTGGGAGGCGATGAGCCAGCGCAGTCGGTGCCGGTCGCGGTAGGACACCGGGGTGTCGTCTCCCTCATCTGCTGCCAGGCCGCCGCCGGGAGTGGCTCGGTAGGAGGTGCCGATCACACCGTAGAGACGGGGCAGCCGGGCCCGGACCACGATGAACCCGGCGGACGCCAGGTGGGGGCAGCGCTGGGCCGCGAGGCGGGCGTGTTCGGCGCATACCGGAGGCTGGGCGGTCAGCATCCCTTCCAGGCCGTCAGGGGAGCGCCGTCCGTTCGGGCCGGCGGACTCCATGAACAGCCAGCCGGCCCCGGTGCGGCTGGCGGGGCGCAGGCAGACCTGGCAGCGCAGCCAGGTCATGGCCTCGCGCTGGCGGGAGGGGTGGACCTCGGCGAAGCGGGGGGCGCCGGTCAGGCGGTCGCCGTCGCGGGACTGGGAGACCCTGCCCCACAGCACGCCCTGCGCGTCGCGGTCGCCGGGCTCCTCGGCCAGGTAGCGCAGGCCCCGTCCGCCCGGCAGGAGGCCGAGGTTGGCGGCGTAGTCGGGTTCTTCGCCGTGGCGGGCGGTGATGTAGGGGATGACGGCGGGCGGTGCCGCCGTAGTGGTCACGCCGCCGCCCCGATCTCGGCGGTGAGCACGATGGGCCGGTGGTCGGAGGCGGAATCGGCGAGCTCGGATGCGTGGGTGGCGTACACCTTCGGCCGTACCTCTCCGGTGACCAGGGCGTGGTCGATGCGCGAGGGCTGTGCCGAATCGGTCGGGTAATGGCCCACGGTCGGCTTGCGGGCCTGGCGCACGACGGTCTGGGGGTCGATCCAGCCTGAGTTGAGCAGCACGCGGAGCGCGCGCCGGTCGGCCGGCCCCCAGCTCCCGTCAGCGTGAATCTGCCGGTAGCGGCTCCAGGTGTTGCGCGGGATGAGGTTCCAGTCCGGTTCCGGGTCCTGCTCGGCCAGGACGTTCAGGTCGCCCATGAGGAGGGCATTGCGGGGTTGGCCGGGGAACGGGCCGGCGTTGTCGGTCATCCACCGCGCTTCGCGGAGGCGGGTGTCGCCGTCGGTCCAGGCCAGGTGGGTGGCCAGCACGGCGAACTCGACGCCGTCGATGGCCAGGTGGGCGCGGGCGAGCCCGTGGTGGAAGGCGCCGTTTCCGACCGGGGCCTGGTAGCGCAGCACGTTGACCCGCTCGGGCCGGTAGAGGATTGCCAGGTGGTTGGGGCTGGTGCCGACGTCGGAGGAGACGCGGGAGGTCACCGGAGTGAGCCAGGCCATGCGCAGGGCCTCGGCCAGCTCCTGAAGGCGCCACCAGCCGCCGGCGTCCCAGTGCGTCATCTCGGTGAGCGTGACGATGTCCGGCTCGCCGTAGGTCTGGGTGATCTCGTCGGCAAGGACGCTGATCTGCTGCTTGCGGCGGGTCTCGTCCCCGCCGTCGATGCCGCCGACGTAGAGGTTCCACGACGCCGCTCGCACCACGGTTGTGCTCATACAGCTCTCATTCCTTGTGTGCTGGTGATCGGCCGCTCCGCAGGGGTGCGGGCGGAAGTGCGGTGGTGGTGCCGTCTCCCCCGGGCCGGGGGTGGTCACCGGCCCGGGGGAGACGGGGCGGCCCGCGTCACGGGATGCGCGGGCCGGGAAGGGCACGTCTCCGCCGGACGGGGCTACCGGTGGGGACGGCCGGTGGCCTGCATGTTCTCCGGCGCGGTTGTCCACTCCGTCTCTCTGCTCACTGGGGCCAGCAGGTGACTGCCGACCCGGGCCTCGAGCTGGGCTCCCAGCTCGTCGCTGAGCGCGGCGAGCTGTTCCCCGATGTTTCCGGCGGCGCATTCGCGGTACGCGAAGGCCGCCAGGAAGGTGTTCGCGCTGGAGCGGGTGAGGACGACACATCCGTTCTCGCCCAGCATGAGGCTGGTGGTGAGGCGGCCGGCCTCGCTGCGGGCGATCAGTTGCCGGGCGACGGAGCCCTGGGCGGCACCGAGGGCGGACAGGTCCCGTGCGTCGTCCGGTCCGATGCCCGCGCAGGCCAGGGCCATGCCGTCGGCCGTGAGGGCCAGGACGCCCCATACGCCGGCCAGTTGGCCGACCCTGTGGTGCAGCAGCGCGCTGATGGCGGCGTCATCCATGGCGTTCCTGATTCTGTTGGGGTGAGGCGGGGTGCCGACTGCCGTCGTTCATCGAAGTCCCGCCTTTGTCCAGTGAGTTGACAGGTGCGTGTGGGAACAGGGAAAGCAGGCGCGGACGCGTATCGGGTACGGGCGGCCGTAGATCCGTGCGTCGGTGATCTCTCCGGCTGCTTCGCCGGGTCCGCTCAGCGGCTGGTGGCAGTACCGGCACGCCCGCCCGTGGAGTACGGCGGACGGCACCTGCTCCTCGTCCGGCACCGGCTGGTCCGCCATGGGGGCATCACCCTGTTCTCCTTGCCGCCCCTCGCGGGCGGTAGGGCCGGCGCCGGTGTGTCGGCATCGGTGTCTCAGCGGCGGTGCGTGCTGTCTCCACCCGGTACAGCAGGGTCCTGACGCAGCCGGTCAGTAACCGGAGACGGCCGAGCGCGGTCGCGCGTGAGGAGCAGGGGGCTCTGCTGACGGCGACAGCAAGGTCGATGAGCTCGGCCCAGCAGTGGCGGGAGACGCCAGTTGTCGCCGAGTCGCGGTACCGGCGGGCCTGGGGAAGCAACAGGGCCAGGTGGTGTTGCAGCGCCCTGGTCTGCACGCCGACCTCACGTGAGGACGGAGCGAGTGTTCGGAGCAGCCGCTCCGACGCGGCCACGGCGATGCGGACCTGCTCCGGGTGGTGCGGCGCTCGCCGATCGCCTGGCGCGGCGGGAGCCGCATCCGCCCGTTCAGGAGCCGGTGCCCCGGTACCGGGCGGTACCACGGCAGTGGGGACGCGGTCTGCGGGAAGTGGGCTGGTGGACATCGGAGTTCGGCCCTTCCTCGACGCAAGGCGAAGCAAGCAGCCCAGAGTGCTGCCGACGGCTTCCCTCGCCCCGAATGCGGCTAGTTCCTGGTGTCCACCACTGTCCCCATATGGCGATGCACCGTCACGAGCGGCCGTGTCCAGATTCCGTGGACCACGACGACGCTTCTGACGTGGGACGATGGGATCTATTGGACAGACGGTGGGACAGAATGTGCTCCGCCTGCGTGGAAGTCACCCTGCCTCTGGGTAGATCCCTCGTTACCGTGGCCGGGCAATCAACCCGCAGGGAGCACCAATGGCGCACCGCCCAAAGCCCGGGTCCAAGGCGGATCGCGAGGCACTTCGCCACGAAATGACGAGGCGCGGCAGCGTGACTGCGGATATCGCCGTCGAAATGCGCGTCCGTTTCGGCATGCGCCCTCGCGAGGCGTTCCGGCACGCACACGGCTGGACTCTGCAACAGACCTCCGACCGGCTGAACGACCTCTCGGCGCAGCGGCCCGGTGCGGCTGTGGCTGCGGACGCCTCACTGGTCGGCAAATGGGAGCGGTGGCCCGCTCCGGCCGGCCGGAGACCCTCCCTGAACGTCCTGCTGCTTCTGGCCGAGGTGTTCGGCTGCCGGATGGACGAGCTGCTGGACCTGGAGGACCGGCGTGCCATGCCGGAGAGCGACCTGCGGGTGCTGGCACACCAGGCAGCGGCCGCCGAACCACCCCGGGAAGCAGGCATGCAGCCTTCCCCCGCTACGGCTGCGGCAGCCGAGCCGACCGGTCCGGAGATGGTGCGCACCGCTGCGGCCGAGGCAGCGGACTGGGCGCGGTGGGCCGAGGCGTCCAACGTCGGCGATCTCGCCCTGGAGCAACTGGTAGCCGAGACACGGGCCTTGTCCGCCGACTATCTCGTCGGCGAGCCGCTGCCCCTCTTCGCACAGGCCCGCCGCCTGCGCGACCAGGTCTGGGCCCTGTTGGAAGGACGGCAGTACCCACGACAGACCCGGGACCTGTACAGCGTGGCCGGCTATCTCTGCGGAATTCTGGCCTGGATCAGCTCGGACCTGGGGCAACTGCGGGAGGCCGACACACAGGGCCGCACCGCATGGCTGTGCGCGGAACTCGCCGATCACCGCGACCTGCGGGCATGGGTGCTGTCCACCCGCTCCAAGGTGGCGTTCTGGGACGGCCGGATGCGGGACGCGATCGGCTTCGCCCGACGCGGCGCGGACTACCGTCCGGACGGTTCGGCCGGTGTGCTGCTGGCCTGTCAGGAGGCCGACGCGTGGTCCCAGCTCGGCGCGGCAGAGGAAGCGCGGGCGGCGCTGCACAGGTCGCTCGATGTGCGGGAGTCCGTGACCACCCCGGATGAGATCGGCGGACTGCTGTCCTGCGGTGACTACCGCCGTGCCAACTACACCGCGGCCGTACAGCTCCGTGTCGGCGAGCCGGGCTCGGCGCTGCGGACCACGCAGGCCGCGCTGGGCGAATCCGCCGCCCAGCCCTACGGCACGGTGGCTCAGATGCGCATCGCGCAGGCTGCCGCTCACCTGGCCCTGAACGGTCCCGAGGCCGCCGCCGAAGCGCTCCTTCCCGTTCTTGCCCTGCCGCCCGAGCAGCGGCTTGACCCGGTGACCCGCCGGCTGCGCGAGCTCGCCGCCGCAGTGGCTCGCTCTCCCGCGGCGGGCAGCCGGCCAGCAGCGCGTCTGCAAGAGGCCATCGAGGAATTCGCTCTGGACTCCGCACCGCGCCGTCTCGCCCTCACCTCGGGCAACGATGTCTCCTGAAGGGAGCGCCACCATGACCACCGCCGTTCAGAACATGGCCGACCACTGGTGGTGGCGGCCCGGCTGGCGTCCCGGCCGGACCTTCTACACCTGGCACCTCACCTGGCGGAACGCACCCGAGGTGCTGCGCTTCGCCGACGAGGCGCGCCGGGCCCTGGAGGACGTCCCCGGCCTCGATCCCGTCCCCGACCGGTGGCTTCATCTGACCATGCAGGGGCTGGGATTCACCGACGAGGTGGCGGAAGCGGACGTCCGGGCCGTGGTGGAGGCGGCCCGAGCCCGTCTCGCCACCGTATCCCCGCCCAAGGTGACCGTTTCGGGGCCGGTGGTGACCCCGGAGGCGATCTACGGTGTTCCGGAGCCGGTCTCCGCCATCGCGGCGATCCGCGCCGCCATCCGACAGGCCGTCGCCGATGTGTGGCCGGCGGTACCGGAGCCGGAAGCCGGCTTCCGGCCCCACATCACCGTCGCCTACAGCAGCGCAGACGGGCCGGCCGCTCCCGTGCACGAGGCACTGGCGGCGGCCCGTATCGCCCCGGCCGCCGCCGGGATCACCACGGCTGAGCTGATCGTTCTCCACCGGGACCACCGCATGTATCAGTGGGAGACCTGTACCGAAGTACCGCTCGGATGAGCCGTTGCCTCACATCCGGTCGGGGGCGGTGATGCCCAGGAGGCCCAGGCCGCGGGCGAGGGTGGTGCCGGTGAGCCGGCACAGGGCCAGGCGATTGGCACGGGTTTCGGCATCGGCCTTCAGGACGGGGCAGGACTCGTAGAAGTCGGTGTATGCCTTGGCAACGGAGTACAGATAGCCGGCCAGCCTGTGCGGTTCGAGGGTGTCGGCGACGCCGTTGAGTACGGAGCTGAACTCATCCAGAAGCAAGGCGAGTTGGCGCTCGGCGGGTTCGAGGGCGAGAGCGGGCCGGAACCGGGCCTGCGCCGCTGAGTCGCCCGCGCGGCGGAGGATGGAGGCGATGCGGGTGTGGGTGTACTGGAGGTAGACACCGGTCTGGCCGCTGAAGGAGACCATGCGGGCGACATCGAAGGAGTAGTCCTTGACGCGTGAGGTGGACAGTTCGGCGTACTTGACCGCGCCGATACTGGCGACCTGCGCGATGCGGTCCAAGTCGGCGTCGTGGAGGTCCGGGTTCTTCTCCGTGACGACCTCCTGGGCGCGGCCGTAGGCATCGTCGAGGAGGTCCGCCAGGCGGACCGTGCCGCCGGAGCGGGTCTTGAAGGGCCGGCCGTCCGGACCGTTGATGGTGCCGTTCTGGACGTGGACCGCCTGGATGTCATCCGTCAGCCAGCCCGCGAGGCGGGCGGTGCGAAAGAGCATGGCGAAGTGCTGGGACTGGCGCGCGTCGACGACATAGAGCAGGCGGGTGGCCTTCAGCTCCTGGGTGCGGTAGCGGATGGCGGCCAGATCGGTGGCGGCGTATCCGAAGCCGCCGTCGGCCTTCTGCACGATCATCGGGACGGGCTTGTCCTCCGGCCCGCGGATATCGTCGAAGAAGACGCACCAGGCGCCTTCGCTCTCCTGCACGATGCCCTTCTCCCGCAGTTCGTCCACCACGCTCTGCAGACGGTCGTTGTAGAAGGACTCGCCCGCGACATCGTCGAGCGTGAGCAGTACGCCGAGACGGGCGTAGATCTGCTGAAAGGCGTTCTCGGACTCGGCGACGATCTCGCGCCAGGCGTGGACGGTCTCCGCGTCGCCGGCCTGGAGGGCGACCACGCGGCGCTGGGCGCGTTCCTTGAAGGCCGGGTCGGCGTCGAAGTGCTTGCGGGCCTCGCGGTAGAGGGAGTCCAGCGCCGAGACGGCGCTGCCCGCCTCGACGTGCCCCAGGTCCCTGGCATGCCACCGCAGTTCCGGATGCTCGGTCAGGTACTGGATGAGCATGCCGAATTGGGTGCCCCAGTCGCCGATGTGGTTCTGGCGGATCACCTGCGCGCCCAGGAAGTCCAGCACCCGGGCCAGGGCGTCGCCGATCAGGGTGGAGCGCAGGTGTCCGACGTGCATTTCCTTGGCGACGTTGGGCGCGGAGTAGTCCACGACCGCCACTTGGCCCCCCTGGGCCTCGGGCACGCCCAGGCGGGCGTCGCCGTACCGGAGGGCCAGGCGGCCGAGCAGCGCTTCATCGGCGAGATTGATGTTGAGGAAGCCAGGCCCGGAGACCTCGACCGAGCGGATCCACTCGACCCGCGACAGGGGCTCGCGCAGCTTCTCCGCTACCTCGCGGGGCTTCTCCCGCAGGCGCTTGGCCAGCGGCAGCGCCACGTTGGACTGGAAGTCGGCATGGTCGGAGCGTCGGACGAGCGGGTCCTGCCCGGCAAGTTCGGGCGGCAGTGTCCCGGCCATGGCCGCCGATACCGCTGCCTCCACCTCGTCGGCCAGCGACCGCACCCGCTCCGTCATGTGTCCGCACATCCTCCGTCGATCGGGCCGCGCGAGCGCGCGGCCCCGCCAAGCTGAGCTCCACTGTGGTGCAGCACGTCCGGACCAGCCGAAGCAGGGGCGAGCCCAAGGTCCGGCCGTCAGGTCACCGGCGCGCTGCACCACTAAGCATGGCAGGAGTTGCGTGGTGGTGCGGTCACGACCTGTCGATCAACGTCTCCAGGTGCTCGACGCTGGAGACGGCACGTGCCAGCCCTTCATCGGCAATCGGCTGCCGGTGAACCGGAGGCACATACAAGATGTGCTGAGACGTCGCCACCTCCGCGAGAATGCCGAGTTCCGATATTGGGATATCGGCGATCTCGGGTCGGGTAAACGGGAACGAGGCGCTGTGTACCAGCCGGGTGAGGTGATCGGAAGGGTAAAATTGCTCCAGATATTTCCGCAGCCGGGCGAATCTCTCCGGCCGGTTCT
Organism: Streptomyces sp. YIM 98790; assembly: GCF_011421595.1. Lineage (GTDB taxonomy): Bacteria > Actinomycetota > Actinomycetes > Streptomycetales > Streptomycetaceae > Streptomyces. The sequence goes on from NZ_WTLH01000138.1 coordinate 13,355, forward strand.
TGTGCGTCGAGTACAGCGAGGTCTCCACGGTATTCACCTGCCACAGGAACAGCGGCACCGTAGGAACGAGCGGATACCGGCGCAGCAGAAGGCTCGTCGCCTCGAACATCAGCGCCCCGTCCGGACCGGGGTCAAAACGCAGATCAGTCCACACCGTGTCCAGCGCCGAAACCCCGGGCGCCACGTCCACCGGAATTCCACGCCGCGCCGCCTCGGCCAGAATGAGTTGCGACGGAGTCACCAGCACGAGCGGATTGCCGGACGTCACATACGCGACGTGGCGGCCGGCTCCGGAGGTCGCGGCCCCGATCACCGCGTCCGCGACCTCGTGATACGTCTGCCGCCTCGCCTTGTTCTCGGCGTAAGCGGTGGACAGGTCCACCACCTCTGCCTCGTATCGCTCGCGCAGATAGTCCAGAACGAGACTCTGCGCGTGGAGCACATAAAGAGCGTCGGCGACGCGGAGCACGGATTCCGCTTCGTGGGTCATCTGCATGACGCTTACGGTGCCGATCCCCACGAGGGAAATCCGTGCCGCGCCGCTCTTCTCAGGAACGGTCACCCCTGTCCTCTCGGAAGCGAAGGTACGCAGTCGATCAGAGATCAGGCGGTGAGTCCGTCGTCGTCGTCGTAATTGCCGTTCTCGCGGATGAAGAAGTATTTCGTGTCACCCAGGAGCCGGTAGAGGGCATTCTCGTCCCCGGCCAGCAGCGCCCTGGCCTCTTCCTCGGTGAGGTCGAATCCGGTGAGTACATCCGGGTCACCGTCCCGGAGGCCAGTCCGGAGACCGAGGTCGTGGTTGCTGCGGTGCAGGACTTCACGAAGCGCCGACATAAAACCCTCCTGTCTGATTGCGTGTCCGGCAGCGTACTGACGGTAACTCCGGGGCGTATAGGGCTCATCCGGTCAGGACGCCACAAGATTGACCGCCGGCGCCCCGCCAGGCAGGCACTCGATACCGGGTCAACGGACAGGGCCACGGCTGTCCGGCGTGCCCGGCATCGCAGGCCGAACGCTGGCCGGAGCGGGCGCCGGGCGCTTGTGCGGACGTGTACTCCGCGCCTGAGCTGCGAGGGCGCGGGCACTGGGTGCGGGCCGGTGTGCGAAGCGTTGTATGCGCCAGATGAGCACGTGCGCGGGGGACCGGACGTCGTCAAGGCTCCTGGCAGGGATGACGCGATTCAGCAGATGCGCCGGATCGAGGCCGCTGGACTCGGCTTGGGCGAGTACAGCTTGCAGGGCCGCCCACGCGGGGTCGGACAGGATCTGCTCGGCATGGTCGGGCAGGGCTTGGCGCAGGTGGTGGGTGTAACGCTGGGTGGCGTCCAGCGGCGGGCCCTGCGGACCTACGCCCATCTGTGGCCCGGCGAGGACGACCGCACCCGGTCCGTGATGGACGCCGTTTGGGCGGCCTGCGGACCGGGTGCGGACCGAAGAGCCCTGCGGAGAAGGAAACCGCAGGTCAGAGGCCGTGAAGGGCGGTCAGCCCTTCTTGGTCTCCCAGAAGATCTTGTCGATCTCGGCGATCAGGTCGAGCGCCTTCTGGCCGGTGGCGGGGTCGGTGGATCCCTTGGCCGCGCTCAGCGCCTTCAGGGTGTCGTTCACCAGGACGTGGAGCTGCGGGTACTTCTCGAAGTGCGGCGGCTTGAAGTAGTCGCTCCACAGCACCGAGACGTGGTGCTTGGCGATCTCGGCGCGCTCCTCCTTGATCGTGGTGGCCCGGGCCCGGAAGTGCGGGTCCTCGTTGGCCTGGTACTTCTCCTGGATGGCCTTGACCGACTCGGCCTCGATCCGGGCCTGGGCCGGGTCGTAGACGCCGCAGGGCAGGTCGCAGTGTGCGCTGACCCTCAGCTTGGGTCCGAACAGGCGGGAGAACATAGCCGTCCTTCCTCGTGATCGTCTTTCCTGGATGCGACATTACTCCGTACGCGGCGGCATTTCGCGGCCGGACGGGTCCGGCGGGACGGCTTAGGCCGAAAGTCCGATGGTTGACTGAGCAACAGGGTCCAGGCCGAGGAAGGGGCGAGAAGGGCGTGAGACTGGCGCTGGCGGAGGTCTACAACGACTCCATGCTGCCCACGCTGCGACCGCGCGACCAGCTGCTGGTGGTGCACGGAGCCCGGGTGCGGCCGGGCGCCGTGGTGGTGCTGCGCCACCCGCACGAGCACGATCTGCTGGTGGTCAAGCGGGCCGTGGAACGGCGGCCGGACGGCTGGTGGGTGCTGAGCGACAACGCGCGGATGAGCAATGACAGCCGCGAGTTCGGCGCGGTGCCCGACGAGTTCCTGGTGGCGCGGGCGCTGCTGCGGCTGCGTCCGCCGCGCCGCACTCAGCCCTCGTGGACCCGCTCGGCGCTGGACTGGCTGCGCTCGGCGGTCCGGCCGCTGCCGTCCCGTTCACGGCGCTTGCGGGCCCGGTAGGCGGCGACATTCGCCCGGGTGGCGCAGCGGTCCGAGCAGTAGCGCTTGGACCGGTTGGTGGAGGTGTCGATGTAGGCGTTGCGGCAGGGCGCGGCCTCGCAGACACCGAGCCGGTCCACGCCCAGCTCGGTGAGCTGGAAGGCCAGGCCCATGCACGCGACGGCGGCGTAGGCGGCGGTGGCGTTGCCCGCGTGCTCGGCGAGGTGCAGGTGCCAGCGGGGGCGGCCCGCCTCGTCCAGCAGGTCGTGGCCGGAGATCTGCGGGCTGGCCGGGTACTCCAGCAGCAGGCCGTTGAGCAGGTCGACGGCGCGCACCTGGTCGCCCTCGGCGGCGGCGGCGAAGACGGCGCGCAGGCGGGCGCGGACGCCGCGCAGGCGGCCGACGTCCGCCTCGGTGGCGCGGCGGGCGGAGGGGTGGCCGGCGGCGAACAGTTCGCGGACGGCGTCCACGGAGGTCAGGACGTCGCTGCCGCGCAGGGGCTCCTCGGTGTTGACCAGCCGCACGGCGAGGTCCGCGTAATAGGTCAGTTCCACGTCGATCCTCACCCCGCGCCGCCGGTGATGCCTCCTGCCGCCGACTCTACTCGTAACGGTCAGCAATCGGAGCCGGCCATTACCCCGCCGCTGCCCCGCCGCGGCCGGGCCCGAGGCCCGGCCGTGGCGGCGAGTGCCGGCCGGCCGGGGGTG
>NZ_WTLH01000139.1 GCF_011421595.1 Streptomyces sp. YIM 98790
CAGATAGCCGCGGGCGGTGCCGCCCATCCGCCCGTCCGAGGTGCCCCGCCACCAGGACGGGCCGGCCGGCACCGGCGGCGCCTGCGCCTCCGGCGGGGCGGTGGCCACGGTCTGCGCCACGGCCTCGGCGGTGGCCGCGTCCACCGGTGCGCCCTGCGCCTCGGCGTCCTGGGTGCGGCGGCGGTGCTGCGACCAGTAGGCCGCGCCGACCAGGGTGCCCAGCAGCATCACGGAGAAGAACTGGGTGCGGGCCTCGATGGAGGCCAGCAGCAGACCGACGCCGACCACGATCAGCAGCAGCGCGGTCAGGCCCGGGCCCTCCACCCGGCCGGAGAGCATCCGGCGGGCCTCGTTCTCGTCCTCGTCCTCGTACGGCAGCGCCAGCCAGGCGATGCCGTAGGCGATGAAGCCGATGCCGCCGATGAGGGAGAGCACCGCCAGCGGCACCCGGAAGATCACCGGGTCGATGTCGAAGTAGCGTCCCAGGCCCGCGCACACCCCGCCGACCACCTTGTGGCGGCTGCGGGTCATCGGGGGCCGGGGCGGGCGGGCGGGATGGGAGCCGGCCCGCGGGCGGGCAGCCGCGGCCCCGGCCCGCTGCCGCTGCTGCTCGTCGCTCATGGCCTCCATCGTGCCCGGCCGCCGGGCCGCCACGCATCCGGGACGGCCCCGGAACCATCCCTGAGTTCCGCTCAGGGAACAGCCCTGATGCCACCGCGGCCCGAACCATGTGACGATCTGGAGCATGACCTCCCCCACGCCCACGTCCGCGGGCGGCGGCGACCTCGACGAGGCGGCGCCGCGCAAGCTGTACCGCAGCGCCGAGGGACGCTGGCTGGGCGGGGTGGCGCAGGGGATGGCCGGGCATCTGGCGGTGCCGGTGTCCTGGGTGCGGATCGTGTTCATCGCCCTGACCATGGCCAGCGGGCTGGGCGTGCTGGTCTACGGCATCTTCTGGTTCGTGGTGCCGCTGGGCACCCAGCCGCAGCAGCAGCGGCCGGTGACGCCCAAGGAGCGCAAGCGCAACCGGCGGGCCGCGCAGAAGGGCCAGGTCTTCGCGCTGGCGGTGCTGCTGCTGGGCCTGATCGCGTTCTGGGAGAACGTGCAGTTCCAGATCGCCGGGGCGTATCTGGTGCCGCTGATCCTGATCGGCATCGGCGCCGCGGTGGTGTGGCGGCAGGCGGACGACTCACGGCGCTCGCACTGGGCCGCGGTCACCCGGCGCAGCCGCTGGCTGCCGCTGGCGCGCAGCGCGGCGGGCGGGCTGCTGGTGCTGGTCGGTGTGGTCGGTTTTGTGGTGGCGCAGGGCGTCAGCGAGGACCTGAGCCGCGTCCTCCAGGCGTCGCTGGCCGTCCTCGTCGGCATCGCCCTGCTGGCCGGGCCCTATCTGGTGCGGGTGGTGCAGGAGCTCTCCGAGGAGCGCACCATGCGCATCCGGGCGCAGGAGCGGGCCGAGGTCGCCGCGCACATCCACGACTCGGTGCTGCACACCCTGACCCTGATCCAGCGCAACGCCGAGAATCCCCGGGAGGTGGCCCGGCTGGCCCGCGCCCAGGAACGGGATCTGCGGGCCTGGCTCTACAAGTCGGCCGAGTCCAACGCCTCGGCCACGTCCGGCACCTCGTCCGCCGGTGCCCCGCCCGCCGGCTCCCCCGCCGACGGCGGCGAGGAGACCGACGCCCGGCCGGCCAGCTTCGCCGAGTCGGTCAAGGCCACCGCGGCCGAGGTGGAGGACTACCACGGCTCCCCGATCGAGGTGGTGTGCGTGGGCGACTGCCCCACCGACGAATCCCTGGCGGCCCTGCTCCAGGCCGCGCGGGAGGCCATGGTCAACGCCGCCAAGTACGGCGGGGACGCGGCACCCGTGCGGGTCTTCGCCGAAGTGGAGGGGCGTACCGTATTCCTGTCGGTGCGCGACCGGGGCCCGGGCTTCGACCTGGACGCGGTGCCCTCGGACCGGATGGGCGTCCGCGAGTCCATCATCGGCCGGATGCAGCGCCACGGCGGCACGGCCCGGGTGAAGTCCGCGCCCGGCGAGGGAACGGAAATCGAACTGACCATGGAGCGAGCGTCATGACCGAGCAGCCGGGCGGCCGGGCCAGGGTCGTCCTCGTCGACGACCACCGCATGTTCCGCGCCGGCGTGCAGGCCGAGATCGGGGAGACCGCCGCCACCGGTGTCGAGGTGGTCGGCGAGGCCGGTGACGTGGACCAGGCCGTCACCGTGATCAAGGCCACCCGCCCCGACGTGGTGCTCCTCGATGTCCACCTCCCCGGCGGCGGCGGTGTCGAAGTCCTCCGCCGCTGCGCCCCGCTGATGGCCGACACCGACGCCCCGGTCCGCTTCCTGGCCCTGTCGGTCTCCGACGCCGCCGAGGACGTCATCGGCGTGATCCGCGGCGGCGCCCGCGGTTATGTCACCAAGACCATCACCGGCACCGACCTGGTCGACGCGGTGTTCCGGGTCGCCGACGGCGACGCCGTCTTCTCCCCCCGCCTCGCCGGATTCGTGCTGGACGCCTTCGCCTCCAGCGAGACCGCCCCGGTCGACGAGGACCTGGACCGCCTCACCCAGCGCGAACGCGAAGTGCTGCGGCTGATCGCCCGCGGCTACGCCTACAAGGAAGTCGGCAAGGAGCTCTTCATCTCCGTCAAGACCGTCGAGTCCCATGTCTCCGCGGTGCTGCGCAAGCTCCAGCTCTCCAACCGCCACGAACTCACCCGCTGGGCCACCGCCCGCCGCCTGATCTGACCTTTCTGGTCCGCCTGCCGGAGGGGAACCACCCGGCGGGAGCGTCAGGCGGTGCGCCGGGTGGCGGGGGCGGGGGGCAGGGCGGCGTCGATGAGGGTTTCGGCCGCCGCCCGGGCCTGGTCGGCCGCGGTCGCGGTGCCGGAGATGGCCGCCGTCGTCTGTGCGCCCTCGGCGAGGATCGCCAGCTGCGGTGCGAGTGCCGGCGGTCCGCCCGCCTCGGCGACCAGCTGGGCCACGGTCCGCTGGAAGTCCGCCTTGTGGGCGCGGACGATCTCGGCGATGCGTGGTGCGGTGCCGCTGAGCTCGCCGAAGGAGTTGATGAAGACGCAGCCGCGGAATCCGTCCTCGTCGAACCAGCGGGCCAGGAAGTCGTAGATCGCCAGTAGCCGCTGCCGTGCGTCGCCGGTCGTGGCGAGCGCTTCGGACAGGCCCGCCTCCCAGGCGTCGTGCCGCCGGCGCAGCACCTCCTCCACGATCGCCTCCTTGGCGGCGAAGAGGCGGTAGATCCGCTTGAGGGAGATGCCGGAGGCGGCCCGCAGGTCGTCCATGCCGACCGCCTGGATGCCGCGCGTGTAGAACAGCCGGTCCGCGGCTTCCAGCACCCGGGCGTGGGCGGTCGCGTCGTCGGGGGCGCGTCCCTGGGCACGGCGGCCCTCCTGGGTCGTGCGCGGGTCGTTCACTGGTGCCCTCCTCTCCCTTCTCCGTTTGTTCCCGACCGGGCAAGCTATCGGACTTGCGCGGAGAACGCTCGTTCTCTAGAGTAGCGGACATCGCGGAGAACGATCGTTCTCCCACAGTCCGAGAGGCGAGACGATGCCGTACATCACCGTCGGTACCGAGAACAGCACCAGCATCGACCTCTACTACGAGGACCACGGCACCGGCCGGCCGGTCGTCCTCATCCACGGCTACCCGCTGGACGGTCACAGCTGGGAGAAGCAGAGCGCGGCTCTGCTGGATGCCGGCTACCGGGTCATCACCTACGACCGGCGCGGCTTCGGCCGCTCCGGCCAGCCCGCCACCGGCTACGACTACGACACCTTCGCCGCCGACCTGAACACCCTGCTGGAGATCCTGGACCTCACCGAGGTGACGCTGGTGGGCTTCTCCATGGGCAGCGGCGAGGTGGCCCGCTACCTCGGCACCTACGGCTCCGGCCGGGTCGCCAAGGCGGCGTTCCTGGCCTCCCTGCAGCCGTTCCTGCTCAAGACCGAGGACAACGGAACGGGCATCCCCCAGGAGGTCTTCGACTCCATCCGGACCGCGGTGCGGCAGGACCGGTACGCCTACTTCACCGACTTCTACCGGGACTTCTACAACACCGACGAGACCCTCGGGTCCCGGCTGTCGGAGGAGGCGCTGCGCAACAGCTGGAACGTCGCCGCCGGCTCCTCCTGGTACGCCTCCCAGGCGGCCGTGCCCACCTGGATCACCGATTTCCGCGGGGACATCCCCCGGATCGACGTGCCCGCTCTCATCCTGCACGGCACCGGCGACCGCATCCTTCCCGTCGACGCCACCGCCCGCCCCTTCCACCGGCTGCTCCCGGACGCCGAGTACGTCGAGATCGAGGGTGCCCCGCACGGCCTGCTCTGGACGCACGCCGAGGAGGTCAGCGAGGCGCTGCTCGCCTTCCTCGCAAGGTAACCGCCGGGCACCCGCGGGCCGCCGCCGGCCGTCAGGAACCGGGCTCTGTCCGCAGCCCCGCACGGGCACGTTGCAGGTGGGCGCGTTCCGCGGTGTTGGTGGTACGGGCCAGGGCGGCGTCGTAGGCGGCCAGGGCCTCGGCGGTGCGTCCCAGCCGGCGCAGCAGGTCGGCGTGGACGGCGTGGAAGAGGTGGTAGCCGTCGAGGCGGGGCGCCAGCTCTCCGACCAGCGGCAGGGCGGCGGCCGGGCCGTGCACCTCGGCCACGGCCACGGCCCGGTTGAGCGCCACCACCGGGGTCGGGGCAAGGGCCAGCAGGTGGTCGTAGAGGCCGAGGATCTGCGGCCAGTCGGTGTCGGCCGCCGTCGCGGCATCGCAGTGCACGGCGTTGACGGCGGCCTGCACCTGGTAGGGGCCGGGCCGGTTGCGGCGCAGGCAGCGGCGCACCAGGGCCTGGCCCTCGGCGATCAGCTCCCGGTCCCACAGCGCGCGGTCCTGCTCGGGCAGCGGGACCAGGCCGCCGTCCGGGCCGGTGCGCGCCGGGCGGCGGGCCTGGGTGAGCAGCATCAGGGCCAGCAGGCCGAGCGCCTCCGGCTCGTCCGGCATCAGCCCGGCCAGCAGCCGGGCCAGCCGGATCGCCTCGGCGCTCAGGTCGTCGCGGGTGAGGGTGTCTCCGGAGCTGGCGGTGTGGCCCTCGGTGAAGATCAGGTAGAGCACCGCCAGCACGGCCCGCAGCCGGTCCGGCAGGTCGGCCTCGCGGGGGACCCGGTAGGGGATGCGGGCGTCGCGGATCTTGCCCTTGGCCCGTACCAGCCGCTGCGCCATGGTCGGCTCGGAGACCAGGAACGCGCGGGCGATCTCGGCGGTGGTCAGCCCGCCCAGCAGCCGCAGGGTGAGGGCCACCTGGGCCTGGGCGGACAGCGCGGGATGGCAGCAGGTGAAGATCAGCCGCAGCCGGTCGTCGTGCACGGGCCCTTCCTCCTCCTCGGCGGCCGCCGCGTCATCGCTCGCGGCCGCCATCAGTCCGGCCGCCTGCGCCTGGCGGTCGTCGCGGGACGCCTCGCGGCGCAGCCGGTCGACGGCGCGGTTGCGGGCGGTGGTGAGAATCCAGCCGGCCGGGCTGGGCGGTGTGCCCTGCGCCGGCCAGCGCTCCACCGCCACGGTGAACGCCTCCTGCACGGCCTCCTCGGCGAGGTCGATGTCGCCGAAGCGGCGGACGAGGACGGCGACCGCACGTCCGTATTCCTCGCGGAACACGCGGCTGATCTCCGTGACGGGGAGCGCGGCGGCGGGCATGGCTCTCCTCGGTGCGCTGCGGGGCTCCGGACTCGTTCCGGTACCCGTTACTGGAAGGGACGGACCTCGATGGGCAGGGTGGTGGCCGCGGCCAGCCTGCGGCCCCACTCCAGGGCCGCGTCCAGATCCGGGGCCTCGATGATGGTGAAGCCGCCGACGTGCTCCTTGCCCTCGATGTAGGGGCCGTCGGTCATCAGCACGTCCGCGCCCTTGGGGTTGAGCACGGTGGCGGTGGACGGCGGGTGCAGGCCGCCGGAGAAGACCCAGACGCCCGCGTCCCGCATCGCCCGGTCCACGGCTTCCACCTCGCCCATCACCTTCTGCAGCTCCTCCGGCGCGGGCAGCGGTCCGTCCGGCTGGTACACGGTGAGCAGGTACTGCGTCATGACGATCACCTCTGTGTTCGTGGTCGGCGGCCGGTCCGTTCCCGGCCGCTCACCCTCTATACGAACGGCTTCCGCCCGGATCGACGGACCGGCCGCCGGACCACCGGATTTTTTTCCGGGCCGGTCAGCCGGGGAACATGCCGCCGGTGGCGGTGAGGAAGTTGGCGGCCAGCCCGTCGGTCACCGGGCGCAGGAAATCGGCGGGGGACATCCCGGTCAGCGGCCTGCCCTGCACATCGCCGCGGGTGACCAGGTTGAACGAGATGTCCAGGCCGCCGGCCCGGTGGGCGACCGCGCGGGCGTGCTCGGCCACCGCCTGCCCGTCCCGTGCATCCAGCACGGCCGTCTCGGCCGCACCGCCCGCGGCGGTGATCTCCTCGGCGACGGACCGGAGGGTGGCGGCGGTGCGCCCGGCGAGGAAGACCCGGGCGCCCCGGGCGGCGAAGGTGCGGGCCACGGCACCGCCGATGGCCCCGCCGCCGCCGTAGATCACCGCGTTCTTCCCGGCGAGCGAGCCGGGTGCGGTGGGTGCGGCGGCGGCTGTTGCGGTGGGTGCGGTGGGCCGGGTGGTCTCGGGCATGGTGCGGCTCCTCTGTTCTCCGGGCCCCGGGTGCCCCCGGGGCCGGGTGCGTCACGGCCGGCGGACGTGCCGGCGGAGATACAGACCGAGCGGGGCGGAAAAACTCATCGGTCGGCGGCGGAAAGCGTCAGCGGCAGCCCGAAGGCCGGGAAGAGGTGCGGCTCGAAGGTGGTGATCTCCGCGATCCGGCCGCCCTCGATGCGCAGCACGTCGATGACCTGCGCCCGGTAGACGGTGGTGCCCGGCCGCTGGAGCCAGCCCGCCACGGCCTGCGTCCCGTTGGCGCGCACCGGCCGGTGCCGCCAGCGCCCGGCGAAGGCGGGCGAGGCCGGGTCGAGGTGCGGACGGAGAAAGGTGAGCAGTGCCTCCCGCCCGGCGAACCACAGGGGGTTGGGCGGCATGGTGAGCAGCACGTCCTCGGACAGCACCTCCAGCATGGCGGCGGTGTCGGCACGCTGCGCGGCGTCCATGTAGCGGTCGAGCACGGCGCGTTCCACCTCCGGGGTGTCGGCGGCCGGGCGGGACCAGTCCAGCCGCCTCCCGGGCAGGCGTGCGCGCAGCGTGGCGCGGGCGCGCTGGACGGCGCTGTTGGCGGCGGCCACGCTCAGCCCCAGCAGGGACGCGGTGTCGGCGGCGCTGCGGCCGAGCACGTCGCGCAGGATCAGCGCGGCGCGCTGGCGGGGCGGCAGGTGCTGGAGGGCGGCCAGGAAGACCAGTTCCAGCGTCTCCCGGGAGACGGCGGCGGTGTCCGGCCCCTGCTGGTCGGCGGGAATCCCGGCGAGCAGGTCGTCGGGGTAGGGCTGGAGCCAGGCCACCATGGACGGGGGCCGGTCCACCGGCACCGACGGCTCCACCGGAGAGGGCCCGTAGTGGTGCGGGGTGCGCGGGTGGCGGCGCAGGAAGTCCAGACAGGTGTGGGTGGCGATGCGGTACAGCCAGGTGCGCAGCGCGGCCCGGCCCTGGAAGGTGCCGCGGGAGCGCCAGGCGCGCAGCAGGGTTTCCTGGAGCAGGTCCTCGGCGTCGTCGTAGGAGCCGGTCATCCGGTAGCAGTGCACATGCAGCTCCCGCCGGTACGGTTCGACCGCCTCGGCGAAGGCCGGTTCACCGGATTCCGTCACGGGAACCTGTGTGATGTTTTCCGCCTCCGCGGCGTCACGGGCCGCCCGGGCCAGGCGCCGCAGCCGGTTCACCGTGGAGGCCAATGCGGAGACCTGGGCGTAGAACGGTTCCGGCGGCCGCGGCGTCAGCCGCTCCACCCGTGGGCCGATGTCCGCGATCAGCTCCGGCACGCTCTCCGGGCCGCCGCCGTCGGCCCCGGCCCGCCGGTCCCGGTACGATCGCTGCCGGCAGGCCGCCGAGCAGTGACGCGCCGGCCGGCCGGCGCGCCCGGCCGGCGCACGGGCGGGCAGCGCCCTGCCGCAGGCACGGCAGTTCTTCTCCTCCGCCATGAGCGGCCTCCGCGTCCCGGGAAAGCGTCACGCCGCCCGGCGTGACGCTTTCCCGATCATGCCACCGCCCGGCTACGGCCTGGTCACCTCGGTGAGGTCGATGTCGATGCCGAAGGGCACGGTCGGCTTGAGCTGCTCGCGGTGGATGCCGGGCGGGCGGCACGGCGGCGGGAGGGCCGGGGCCGTCACTCCCACTCGATGGTGCCCGGGGGCTTGCTGGTGATGTCGAGGGCCACGCGGTTCACCTCGCGCACCTCGTTGGTGATCCGGGTGGAGATCCGGGCCAGCACGTCGTACGGCAGGCGGGACCAGTCCGCGGTCATGGCGTCCTCGGAGGACACCGGGCGCAGCACCACCGGGTGGCCGTAGGTGCGGCCGTCACCCTGCACGCCCACGCTGCGCACGTCGGCCAGCAGCACCACGGGGCACTGCCAGATGTCCCGGTCCAGCCCGGCCGCGGTCAGCTCCTCACGGGCGATGGCGTCGGCCTCGCGCAGCAGCTCCAGGCGGTCCCGGGTGATCTCGCCGACGATCCGGATGCCCAGCCCCGGGCCCGGGAACGGCTGCCGGTGCACGATCTCCTCCGGCAGGCCCAGTTCCTGGCCCACCATCCGGACCTCGTCCTTGAACAGCCGGCGCAGCGGCTCGACCAGCTCGAACCGGAGGTCCTCGGGAAGGCCGCCGACATTGTGGTGCGACTTGATGCTGGCCGTGCCGGTGCCGCCGCCGGACTCGACCACGTCCGGGTAGAGCGTGCCCTGGACCAGGAAGCTGACCTCCTCGCCCCGCTCCCCCGCCTCGGCCACGATCTCCGCCTGGGCCTGCTCGAAGACCCGGATGAACTCCCGGCCGATGATCTTGCGCTTCTCCTCCGGGTCGGTGACCCCGGCGAGCGCGGCCAGGAAGCGCTCCGAGGCGTCCACCACCCGCAGCTGGGCCCCGGTGGCGGCCACGAAATCCTTCTCGACCTGCTCGGTCTCGCCCTTGCGCATCAGCCCGTGGTCGACGTACACGCAGGTCAGCCGGTCCCCGATGGCCTTGTTGACCAGGGCCGCGGCGACCGCCGAGTCCACCCCGCCGGACAGCCCGCAGATGGCCCGCTTGCCGCCGATCTGCTCCCGGATCGCCGCCACCTGCTCGGCCACGATCGAGCCCGTGGTCCAGACGGGCCGCAGCCCGGCCCCCCGGTAGAGGAAGTGCTCCAGCACCTGCTGGCCGTGCGTGGAGTGCAGCACCTCGGGGTGGTACTGCACGCCGTAGAGCCGCCGCTCGTCGTCCTCGAAGGCGGCGACCGGTACCTCCTCGGTGGAGGCGGTGACGGTGAACCCGGCCGGCGCGGCCGAGCAGGCGTCGCCGTGCGACATCCACACCGTCTGCTCCTGCGGGGTGCCCTCGAAGAGGGTGGAGCCGGCGCGGGAAACGGTCAGCCGGGTGCGGCCGTACTCCCGGGCGCCGGTGTTGTCCACGGTGCCGCCCAGCGTGCGGGCCATGAGCTGGAAGCCGTAGCAGATGCCGAGGACGGGCACCCCGGCCTCGAACAGCGCGCGGTCCAGGCCGGGAGCCTCCTCGGTGTAGACCGAGGACGGGCCGCCGGAGAGGATGACCGCGGCCGGCCTGCGGGCGAGCATCTCGGCCACCGGCATGGTGGACGGCACGATCTCGCTGTAGACCCGGGCCTCGCGGACCCGGCGGGCGATGAGCTGCGCGTACTGGGCACCGAAATCGACGACGAGGACCGTGTCAGGGGTGCCGGGAGCGGCGGGCGCGGTCACGCCGGCGCCTTCGCTTGCGCTGGTGGATTCGGTTGCCACGGAGGTTTTGGCCTTCCGGCGGTTGATGCGGGGTGGTACCGCGAGTCTACCGGGACGCGCCGTCTCACCATCCGGCCGCCGCCTCGCGGGGCCCGGACGGCGGTGGCATACTCGGCCCCATGCAGCACCGCACCCGCTTCTTTACCTATGGCACCCGGCTCGGCCGGCTGCCATGCGAAGCGCTGCGCACTGCGTGACACAGACAGCGACTTCAGGCGCCCCGGGCCGTACGGCCCGGGGCGCCTCGCCGTCACGGGCCCGGCCCGGGGACACCTCTCGGACCCGGACAGGAGAAGANCGCCGTCACGGGCCCGGCCCGGGGACACCTCTCGGACCCGGACAGGAGAAGAACGGACCATGGCGGCAGCAGAGACGGCGACGGCGCGGACGGCGGCGACGGCGACGCAGACAGCGGCGCCGGGGGCGGCGCCCGGGGCGGCGGCGGACCGCACGGGGGCGCGGGACGCCGGGGCGGCGGAGGCGATCGGGAATGCCCGCGAACGCATCGACGCCCTGGACGACCGGATCATCGGCCTGATCCAGGAGCGGATGGCGGTCTCGGAGGTGATCCAGCGGGCCCGCATCGCCTCGGGCGGACGCCGGGTCCATCTGGCGCGCGAGATGGAGATCCTGGGCCGCTACCGGGACGCGCTGGGCCGCCCCGGCACCCAGCTCGCCATGACGCTGCTGGAGCTGTGCCGCGGGCGGATTTGAACCTGCGTGCCCGCACGTCACTCGTACGGAGCGTGACCCGGCTTCCCGGGCCTTCGTTGAACCGGTTGCTCCGGAGCGATGAGACGCGCGGCCTCCTCCCGGTGCGGTGAGGCAGCGCGTCGTGGGACCTCGTTCCGGCGCGGTGGCCGGGCAGCAGGGGACAGCAGACCGGTCACGACCGCAGTGGCCGGTTCCCGGGACGCCGGGAACCGGCCACTGTTCGTGTCCGGACGCGGGCGGCCCGTGCCGGATGCGGGAACGGCGGGCGCGGGGCGGCGCGGACGGGCGTCAGTGCGACCCACGCGTACACATTCGTCATGACATGACCCTTGCCCGGAGCCGCGTCGTCCAGCACGATGCAGGGCAGAGCCTGCCGGGTGTCTCCGCCATGGGGCGGACCGGCGGACCACGGACCGCGGTGTCTCCCCCGGGCACCGCGAGGCCGGCACTGGTGCCGCCCTGTCGCCAGTGCCCGCCGCAGACCCCGGCCCGCGTCTCCCCCCAAGATGCGGGCCGGGGTTACCCGTTTCCCGACGTGCCACCCGGCCCGGCCGGGCACCGTCGGGCCGCAGGACGACGGCCGGCCGGAGCACGGGCCGGCCGGTGACCCGGGCGCCGCTGTGCGGGGCGGGGGCGGTCAGTCACTCCGGGGCCGGGCCTCCGGCACCGGGGGCACCGGGGGCACCGGGGGCACCGGCAGCAGCGGGAGACGCAGCGCGGCGAACGCCTCCTTGGGCACCGCGGGCCGGCGTGGCTCCACCGCCCCGGTCCTCCGGTACGTCTCGCCCTGCGCGGGCCGCGGGTCGGCGTCGCCCTTGTTGGGCCACAGGGCCATGGCGCGTTCCGCCTGCGCGGTGATGGTCAGGGAGGGGTTGACCCCCAGGTTGGCGGAGATGGAGGAGCCGTCCACCACCGAGATGCCGGGGTGGCCGTAGAGCCGGTGGTAGGGGTCGATGACGCCGCTCTCCGGGCCGGCGCCGATGGGGCAGCCCCCCAGGAAGTGGGCGGTCAGCGGCATCCCGGTCAGTTCGCCGACGTTCGTCCCGGCGAAGCCGTTGATCTCCTCGGCCACCCGCCGGGCCGCCTCGGCGCCCTCGGGAATCCAGTCGGGGTTGGGTGCGCCGTGGCCCTGCCGGGCGGTGAGCAGCCCTTTCCCGATGCCCTTCGGTCTGCGGTAGGTGACCAGCGAGTTGTCGTGGGTCTGCATGACCAGGCCGATGATGGTCCGCTCCGACCACTTGCGGGGGTTGCGGGAGGCCAGGGTGACCAGCGGGTGGCGCAGCGAGGTGGCCAGGTAGGCGAGCAGCCTGGGCATCCGTCCGCCCTGCCGGAACTGCTTGATGGACAGCAGGCTCATGGCGTTGGAGCCGCGCCCGTAGCGCACCGGCTCGATGTGGGTGGAGCTGTTGGGATGCACCGAGGAGGTGATGGCGACGCCCTTGTGGAACTCCGGCACCGCGTCCTTGCCCCAGCGACGGCGGTAGCGGTAGGCGAGGGTGCTGGAGCCCACCAGCGCCTCGGAGTTGGTGCGGGTGAGGTGGCCCAGGCGGTCCGAGAGGCGGGGCAGCCGGCCCTCGTCGCGCATCCGGTGCAGCAGGGTCTGGGTGCCGTACGTTCCGGCGGCCACCACCACGTACCTGCTGCGCAGCACCCGTCGGCGGCGCCGCCGCTTGCGCGGCGGGGCGTCGGTGGGCACCACGGTCACCGCATAGCCCGGCCCGTTCTCCCCGTTCTCCCGGTCCTCCCGGTCCTCCCGGCCTCCGGTGCCGCCGGGGAGCTCCTCGACGGCGATGACGGTGGTGAGCGGATGGATGGTGGCGCCCGACCGTTCGGCGAGGTGGAGGTAGTTCTCGTTCAGGGTGTTCTTGGCGCCGTGGCGGCAGCCGGTCATGCACTCGCCGCATTCGGTGCAGGCGCGGCGGGCCGGTCCGGCACCGCCGAAGTACGGGTCCGGGACCTCTTCGCCGGGCCGGGCGGAGCTCTCCCCGTCGGCGTCCTCGCCGTCCCCGAAGAAGACCCCCACCGGTGCCATGTGGAAGGTGTCGCCGATGCCCATCTTGTCGGCGGCGGCCTTCAGATGAACGTCGGAGGGGGTCATGGTGGGGTTGATCCGCACCCCGAGCATCCGCTTGGCCTGCTCGTAGTAGGGGTTCAGCTCCTGCTGCCAGTCGGTGATGCCGGCCCACTGCCGGTCCTGGAAGAAGGCGGGCGGCGGCACGTACAGGGTGTTGGCGTAGTTGAGGGAGCCGCCGCCGACCCCGGCTCCGGCCAGCACCATGACGTTGTTGAGCAGGTGGATGCGCTGGATGCCGTACAGGCCGAGACGGGGCGCCCAGAGGTAGTTGCGCAGGTCCCAGGAGTTCCGGGGCAGTTCGTCGCGGGCGAAGCGGCGGCCGGCCTCCAGCACGCCGACCCGGTAGCCCTTCTCGGTGAGCCGGAGCGCGGCGACCGAGCCGCCGAAGCCGGAGCCGATCACCAGCACGTCGTAGTCGTACTCGTCGCGGTCGTACTCGTCGCGGTCGGGGGCCGGGGACGCGTCATTGCGTGGGGACATGCGGTTTCTCCCGGGAAGGGCGAGGCGGGGGCGCGGGCGGCGGGGCGCGGGTCAGCGGAAGCGGAGGGCCTTCAGCACGCGGAGCGAGCCGGACATGAAGCGGGCGTACTGACGGTCGTCCATGCCGAAGGACGGGGCGAGCGGCATCACTCGCTGGTGGGCGATGGTCTGGGGCTCGGTGTACTTGTGGATGCCCTCCGCGCCGTGCCGGCGGCCGAGGCCGGAGTCGCCCATGCCGCCCATCGGGGCCTGCACGCTGCCGTAGGCCGCCGCATACCCCTCGTTGATGTTGACGGTGCCGGTGTGCAGCCGGGCGGCGATCCGCCGCGCCCGCCGCGCGTCGCGCGACCAGACGGAGGAGTTGAGCCCGTACGGCGTGGCGTTGGCCCGTTCGACCGCCTCGTCCTCGTCCGTGAACCGGTAGACGGAGACGACCGGTCCGAAGGTCTCCTGCTCGCACACGGCCATCGCCGGGGTGACCCCGTCCAGGACGGTGGGCTCGTGGAAGTAGGGGCCCAGGTCGGGGCGCGGGTTGCCGCCGGCCAGAACGGTGGCCCCGTTCGCCACCGCGTCCTTGACGTGCCGGACGACCGTGTCCAGCTGGGCCTGGGAGGACAGGGAGCCCATGCCGGCGCCCCAGTCCAGGCCGCCGCCCAGGCGCAGGGCCCTGGTGCGGGCGGTGAACCGCTCCAGGAAGGCGTCGGCCACGGACTCGTGGACGTAGAGCCGTTCGATGGAGATGCACAGCTGCCCGGCGGAGGAGAAGCAGGAGCGGACCGCGCCGGCCGCCGCCTTGTCCAGGTCGGCGTCCTGGAGGACCAGCATGGCGTTCTTGCCGCCGAGTTCCAGGCTGGCGCCGACCAGGCGGGCGGCGGCGCCCTGGGCGACCAGCCTGCCGGTGGCGGTGGAGCCGGTGAACGAGACGTAGTCGGCGTGCTCCACCACGGCCCGGCCGACCACCGGGCCGTCACCGAGCACCACCTGCCAGACGTCCTCGGGCAGCCCGGCCTCGATCAGCAGGCGGCGGGCCCACAGCGCGGTCAGGGCGGTCTCGGTGTCGGGCTTCATGACCAGGGCGTTGCCCGCCACCAGGGCGGGCAGCGCGTCGCCGACGGACAGCTCCAGGGGGTAGTTCCAGGGCGCGATCTGGCCCACCACGCCACGCGGATGACGCAGCTGGCGGACCCGGGTGAGGAGCGGGACGCTGCCGGTGTGCCGCCTGGGCCGCAGATAGGCGGGGGCCTTGCGGCCGTAGTGGCGGGCGGCCACGGCGACCGCCTGCACCTCCTCGTGGGCGTGCAGGCGGGCCTTGCCGGTCTCCAGCTGGATCAGGTCCAGGATCTCGTCCTGGCGGCGGAGCAGCAGGTCGTGGAAGCGGAGCAGGACGGCGGCACGCCGGCGGACCGGGCGGGCGGCCCAGGGCCGCTGGGCGGTGCGGGCGCGCGCGAAGGCCCCGGCCACCTCCTCCACGGTGCTCTCGGGCAGTTCGGCGAGCCGCTCGCCGGTGAGCGGGCTGTGACAGGCGGTGCGACCGCTGCCCGGTACGCCTCGGGTGAGGCGGGCCACCAGCTCACCGGTGACCACCCGGGCCGCATGCTTGCGTGCGTCATCCAGCGCAGTCGTCATGAGCGGAGGGTAGGGGGAGCGGACACCCGCTGCCTACCCATCGGTAACCACTTTTGCGGGAAAGTTGCCAGCGATCACTGGCAGGTCCGGGAAGTGACGGCCGTCACACACCGGACCGCACCTCACCGCCCGTGCGCCGCGCATCCGGTGAGCAGGCCCGGCCCCGGACCGGCCGTCCCCGCCGTCCGTCCCGCCGGGTCCGTCCCCGACCTCTCCGGCCCGGGACGCCATGTGCGCGATGCCGTCGTGTGTCACGTGCTCGCGGCACCGGGCCGCAGGCGCACGGCGGGGCCGGCGGAGGCGCTCAGTCGAGGATGGTGTAGCTGCCGGCGATGACGTCGTAGATCTCGTCGATCTGGTCGCGCTGCTCCTCCCGGCCGCGCAGCAGCACCACGTGGTACTCGCCCTCGATCAGGGCGGCGTAGTTGCGGGCGACCCACTCCACGCCGTTCGACTTCCAGCTGAACAGGCCCCTCGCCCAGGCGACATTGCCCTGGGTGCCCTGGGCCAGCCCGCCGGAGGACTGCCAGATGGCGCTGCGGAACTCGGCGAGCTCCGGCTCCTGCTCCATCTGGTAGTCCGACGGGTCGTCACCGAACTCGCCCATGTCGTCCCGGCCGGGGACCACGGTCAGCACCAGATCGCCGCTGACGAACTGGATCTGTCCCTCCAGGGTGCCCTGGCGCCGCTCCCAGCCCTGGGGAATGTTGATCGCGAAGCCGGCCTCGTCCTCGTGGCGGGTGAAGCCCTCGGGCGGCGGCCCGGGTTCCTGGACCGGGCCGGAGGGCGTCGGGTCCCGCTGGTCGGTGGGGCCGGGGGTGGCAGGGTCGTCCTGCCCCCCGGTGCCGCCGCCGGATTCCTGGCCGGACCGTTCGCCGCCGGTGCCCTCGGTGCCCCCGGTGTCCCCGGTCTGCTCCTGGCCGGGGCCGGCGGCACCGCCCCGGTCGGTGTCGGCGCTCTCCATCAGGAACAGGGCGTACGCCATGGCGCCCGCCACGCCGAGCAGGACCAGGGAGAGCAGCACCCAGCCCAGGCGGCGGGGGCCGGCCCCGCTGCGCCGCCTGCGGCGGGAGACCAGCTCGCCGCGGCGGCGGATCACCGGCAGCCGGTGCGGATCGGCCGGCTCGCCCGGGTTGAGCATCGGCGGGGTGGCGGTGCGCAGACCCACCGTGGGCGCCGGGGCGGACCGGATGATCGAGCGCAGCCAGCCAGCCAGCTCTTCGGTGGACGGCCGCTCGGTCGGATCCTGCCGCAGCAGCGACTCGATGACGGGGCGCAGCGCCCCGCTGTCCTCGGCAAAGGCGGGCTGTTCCGCGCAGACCGCCTGGGTGAGTTCGCCGGCGCTCTCCTCGGGGTAGGGCGGATGGCCCTGGACGGCGCGGAAGAGCAGCGCGCCGAGCGCCCACAGGTCGGCGGCGGGGCCGACCGGCGGGGCGAGCCGCCAGTGGTCGTACACCGGGCCGGCCTGCTCGGGCGCCCAGCGCTCGGTGACGGCACCGACGGTGGTGATGCGGGCCTGCCGGGCGCGCTCGGCGGCCCGGGCGCCGTCCGGTCCGCGGTAGCGGCGGCTGGGGTCGGGGATGTTTCCGGTGCCGGCGGGCCGCTGCTGCGCCTCCCACGGCGCCTGACCGCCCGGCCCCCGGGCGGC
>NZ_WTLH01000014.1 GCF_011421595.1 Streptomyces sp. YIM 98790
CGGGGCGGCCGGGCTGGTCACGGTGCTGCTGCTGCCGGCCACCGCCGGCACCTGGTGGATCGCCCTCGCCGCCGCCGGCTACGCGCTGTGCGCCGGGCGGGCCGTGGCCGCGCC
Source organism: Streptomyces sp. YIM 98790 (assembly GCF_011421595.1). Classification (GTDB taxonomy): domain Bacteria; phylum Actinomycetota; class Actinomycetes; order Streptomycetales; family Streptomycetaceae; genus Streptomyces. The sequence continues at coordinate 115 of NZ_WTLH01000014.1, forward strand.
GCTGACCGGCCCGCTGGACTGGCTGCTGCCGCCGCTGTTCCGCGCCGCCGAGTACGGCACCGTGCTGATCCTGGCCTCCGGGGCCGGGAACGGCCCCGTCACCGACATCTCGGTGAACGGAACCTTGCCCGCGGGTTTCGGACTGGTGGCCGCCTGCGCCTACCATCACTACGACACCGTGTACCGCCTGCGGAACGACGCGGCACCGCCCCCCACCCGGCTGGTCCGGGCCACCGGCGGACACGAGGGCCGCACCCTCGTGGTCGTGCTCGCCGCGCTCAGCGCGCCCGCAGCCGCGTTCACCGTCACCCTGGCGCTCCTGGCCGGAGCGCTGGGTGCCCTCACGCTCACCGAGAGCATCCGCTACTGGTGCTCCGACCGGGCCGCCGGGGCACGCGTTGCACACGACGAGTCAGGAGAACCCGCATGATCGGCCTGGTACTGGCGGCTGGCGCCGGACGGCGGCTGCGCCCCCACACCGACACCCTGCCCAAGGCGCTGGTGCCGGTCGGTCCCGAGCGGGACGGCGAGCCCGTCGCCGTGCTCGATCTCACCCTCGCCAACTTCGCCGAGGTCGGACTGACCGAGGCCGCCGTGGTGGTCGGCTACCGCAAGGAGGCCGTGCGGGAGCGCCAGGCCCTGCTGGAGCGGCGGCACGGGGTCAAGCTCACCCTGATCGAGAACGACAAGGCCGAGGAGTGGAACAACGCCTACTCCCTGTGGTGTGCCCGGGAGGTGCTGCGCGAGGGCGTGATCCTGGCCAACGGCGACACCGTGCACCCGGCCTCGGTGGAACGCGACCTGCTGGCCGCCCGCGGCGACGGCCGCCGCATCATCCTCGCGCTGGACACCGTCAAGAAGCTCGCCGACGAGGAGATGAAGGTCGTCACCGACCCGCAGCGCGGCGTGCGCCGCATCACCAAGCTGATGGACCCGGCCGAGGCCGGCGGCGAGTACATCGGCGTCACCCTGATCGAGCCCGAGGCCGCCGGGGACCTGGCCGACGCCCTGCGCACCACCTTCGAGCGCGACCCCGACCTGTACTACGAGGACGGCTACCAGGAGCTGGTGGACCGCGGCTTCCGCATCGACACCGCCCCGATCGGCGAGGTGCCGTGGGTCGAGATCGACAACCACGAGGATCTCGCCCGGGGACGGGAGATCGCGTGCCAGTACTGACCCGGCTGATCCCGTCCCCGGTCACGGTGGACATCCGCAGCGGCGCCCTGGACGGCCTGGCGGCGCTGCTGGCCGACCAGCGGATCGCCCCGACCGGCAAGTTCGCCGTGGCCGTGAGCGAGGGATCCGGGCGCGCGCTGCGGGACCGGCTCGCCCCCGACCTGCCCGGCGCCGACTGGTTCCAGGTCGGCGGCGGCACCCTGGACGACGCGGTGCGGCTGGCCAACCGGGTCCGGCGCGGCCACTACGACGCCCTGGTCGGCCTGGGCGGCGGCCGGATCATCGACTGCGCCAAGTTCGCCGCCGCCCGCGTCGGCCTGCCCATGGTGGCGGTCGCCACCAACCTCTCGCACGACGGCCTGTGCTCCCCGGTGGCCACCCTGGACAACGACGCCGGCCGCGGCTCCTACGGGGTCCCCACCCCGATCGCCGTGGTCATCGACCTGGACGTGATCCGGCACGCCCCCTCCCGCTACGTCCGTTCCGGCATCGGCGACACCATCTCCAACATCTCCGCCGTCGCCGACTGGGAGCTGTCCCACAAGGTCACCGGCGAGCCCATCGACGGCCTGGCCGCCGCCATGGCCCGCCAGGCCGGCGAGGCCGTGCTGCGCCACCCCGGCGAGGCCGGGGACGACGACTTCCTCACCGTGCTCGCCGAGGGCCTGGTGCTCACCGGCATCGCCATGTCCATCGCCGGCGACAGCCGGCCGGCGTCCGGCGCCTGCCACGAGATCAACCACGCGCTCGACCTGCTCTACCCGCGCCGCCGCGCCCCGCACGGCGAGCAGTGCGGCCTCGGCGCGGCCTTCGCCATGCATCTGCGCGGCTCCGCGCAGGCGCCGCTGATCGCAGCCACGCTGCGCCGCCACCGGCTGCCGGTGCTCCCCCGGGAGATGGGGTTCACCGAGGAGGAGTTCCTCCGGGCGGTGGAATTCGCCCCGGAGACCCGCCCCGGCCGCTACACCATCCTCGAACACCTGCACCTGACCCCCGAACAGATCAGGAACGCGTACGCAGACTATGTCGACACCGTCAAAACCATCGGTAGCTGAGCTCCGTCCCGTCGTCCACCCCGAGGGGATCAAGGACCGGCGGAGCGGCGAACACTGGGCCGGCCGGCTCTACATGCGGGAGGTGTCCCTGCGCTGGACCCGGCACCTGGTGAACGGGCCGCTCAGCCCCAACCAGCTCACCGGGCTGATGGTGCTGGCAGGGGTCGCGGCCGGCGCGGTGCTGCTGCTGCCCGGCGTGCCCGGTGCCCTGGCCGCCGCCCTGCTGATCCAGCTCTACCTGCTGCTGGACTGCGTGGACGGAGAGGTGGCCCGCTGGCGCGGGCAGACCTCCATCACCGGGGTCTACCTGGACCGGATCGGCCACTACCTGGCCGAGGCCGCGCTGCTGGCCGGGTTCGGCCTGCGCGCCGCGGACGTCTTCGGCCGGGACGGCGGCGGCAGCGGCCCCGACTGGCTGTGGGCCTTCCTGGGCACCGTGGCCGCACTGGGCGCCATCCTGATCAAGGCCGAGACCGACCTGGTGGACGTCGCCCGGCTGCGCGGCGGTCTGCCCGCGGTCAAGGAGGAGGCCGCCACCCCGCGCTCCTCCGGGCTGGCGCTGGCCCGCCGGGCCGCCTCCGCGCTGAAGTTCCACCGGCTGGTCGGCGGGGTCGAGGCGTCCCTGTTCATCCTGGCCGCGGCACTGCTGGACTGGCTGGTGGCGGAGCCCTCGGGGCTCTTCTTCACCCGGCTCGGGGTGGCGGTGCTGGCGGTGATCGCGGTGCTCCAGACGGTGCTGCACCTGGTGTCCATCCTGGCGTCCAGCAGGCTGAGGTGAGTGCGGTGGCCACGGCACAGCTGCGCGTCGGCGCGGTCGTCATCACCATGGGCACCCGGCCGCAGGAGCTCAACCGGCTGCTGGACTCGGTGGCCGCGCAGGAGGGCGAGCCGGTCCAGGTGGTGGTGGTCGGCAACGGCACCGCCCTGCCCGGCCTGCCCTCCTGGGTGCGCACCGTGGAACTGCCCGAGAACCTGGGCATCCCCGGTGGCCGGAACGTCGGCATCGAGGCGTTCGGCCCCGGCGGCGGCGAGGTGGACGTGCTGCTGTTCCTGGACGACGACGGCCGTCTGCCCGATCCCGCGACCGTGCAGCGGGTACGGCAGGCCTTCGAGGCGGACCCGCAGCTCGGCATCATCAGCTTCCGCATCGCCGACCCCGACACCGGGGCCACCGCCCGCCGCCATGTGCCGCGGCTGCGCGCCTCCGACCCGCTGCGCTCCTCCCGGGTGACCACCTTCCTGGGCGGTGCCAATGCCGTCCGGACCCAGGTGTTCCAGCAGGTCGGCCCGCTGCCGGACCGGTTCTTCTACGCCCATGAGGAGACCGACCTCGCCTGGCGGGCGCTGGACGCCGGCTGGGCCATCGACTACCGGGCCGATCTGGTGCTGCACCACCCGACCACCTCGCCCGCCCGGCACGCGGTCTATCACCGGATGGTGGCCAGAAACCGGGTCTGGCTGTCCCGCCGGAACCTGCCGCTGCCGCTGATCCCGGTCTATCTTCTGGTGTGGTTGGCCATCACGCTGGCCCGGCGGCCGTCCTGGCCTGCGCTGAAGGCCTGGCTGGGCGGCTTCGCGGAGGGCTGGCGCACTCCGTGCGGTCCCCGGCACCCGATGAGCTGGCGTACCGTGTGGCGACTGACCCGACTGGGACGACCCCCCGTGATCTGACAAGCTCGGGTCTGACACCATCCTGTGGCCGGAGCGCGACCGGGCACCCGGCCGGGGTCCCGGGCGTTTCCGGCTCGGCAGGTGTGCCCTGTGACGTGGCCTGAAGAGGACGAAAGTTTCAAGGTGAGCGAGACAACGCACCAGCGGACGACCGCCGGTTCTCCAGACTCCCGCCCCGACCGAGATCTCAGCCGCGCGGAGCTGGCGGCGCGCTACGGTCTCTCGGTCAGCGGCGCCCGGCCGTCGTTGGCCGACTACTTCCGGCAGCTCTGGGGGCGCAGGCATTTCATCCTGGCGTTCTCCCAGGCCAAGCTGTCCGCCCAGTACAGCCAGGCGAAGCTGGGGCAGCTCTGGCAGGTGTTCACCCCACTGCTGAACGCCTTCGTGTACTTCGTGATCTTCGGCCTGCTGCTCGGCGGCCGGGGCGGGATGGACATGCCGGAGTACATCCCGTTCCTGGTCATCGGCGTCTTCGTGTTCACCTTCACGCAGTCCTCGGTGCTCTCCGGGGTGAAGTCGATCTCCGGCAACATCGGCCTGGTCCGCGCGCTGCACTTCCCGCGCGCCTCGCTCCCGGTCGCGTTCTCGCTCCAGCAGCTCCAGCAGCTCCTCTACTCGATGGTGGTGATCGCCGCCGTCCTGGTGGGCTTCGGGCACTACCCCACCCTGACCTGGCTGCTGATCGTCCCGGCACTGGCTCTCCAGCTCGTCTTCAACGCCGGCCTGGCCCTGTTCTTCGCCCGCTGGGGCAGCGCCACCCCGGACCTGGCGCAGCTCATGCCGTTCGTGCTGCGGACCTGGATGTACGCCTCCGGCGTGATGTTCCCGCTGCACTACATGGTCACCCACCCGGACCGGGCGAACGCCCCGGAGTGGGTGGCCGATCTGCTGATGTGCAACCCCGCCTCCGTCTACATGGAGGTGATGCGGCAGGCGCTGATCAGCGGCCCCAGCCACCAGAGCCTGCCCGGCTACTTCTGGCTGCTCGCGGTCGGCTGGGCCCTGGCGATAGGCATCGGGGGCTTCGTGTACTTCTGGAAGGCGGAGGAGCGGTACGGCCGTGGCTGAACAGAACGACACCTCCGGGCGCACCGGCACCAGGACCGGAGCCGGGACCGGAGCCGGGACCGGTGCCGGGGCCGGCACCGGTCCGGCCGCCGCCGGCCGGACCGAGCCGGAACCGGCCGAGGAATCCCGGGTGCCGACCGTGATCGTCGACGACGTGCACGTGGTCTACCGGGTCTGGGGAGCCGGGCCCAAGGGCAACGCCGCCGCCGCGCTGCGCCGCATCGTGCGCCGGGAGCGCCGCCCCAAGGTCACCGAGGTGCACGCGGTGCGCGGCGTCAGCTTCACCGCCTACCGGGGCGAGGCCATCGGCCTGATCGGCTCCAACGGCTCCGGCAAGTCGACCCTGCTGCGCACCATCGCCGGGCTGCTGCCGCCCGAGCGCGGCAAGGTGTACACCAACGGCCAGCCCTCCCTGCTGGGCGTCAACGCCGCCCTGATGAACGACCTCACCGGCGAGCGGAACGTCATCCTCGGCGGCCTGGCCATGGGCATGACCCGGGAGCAGATAAGGGAACGCTATCCGCAGATCGTGGAGTTCTCCGGGATCAACGACAAGGGCGACTTCATCAACATGCCGATGCGGACCTACTCCTCGGGGATGTCCGCCCGGCTGCGGTTCTCCATCGCCGCCGCCAAGGACCACGACGTGCTGATGATCGACGAGGCGCTGGCCACCGGGGACAAGAAGTTCCAGCGCCGTTCCGAGGCCCGCATCCGTGCCCTGCGCGAGCAGGCCGGCACGGTTTTCCTGGTCAGCCACAACAACCGCTCGATCCGGCAGACCTGCGACCGGGTGCTGTGGCTGGAGAGCGGCGAGCTGGTCATGGACGGTCCCACGGAGCAGGTGCTCAAGGCGTACGAGGAGGAGACGGGCCGCTGACCGGTGCCCGCGGCTCCGCCCGCGGTGCGGTCCCGCTCCGCGGTGGGCGGGGCCGCACCGCGCGTGTCCGGAACCGGTTCCCGTCACCCGGCAAGGTAGAAATGAAGGTATGACCATCACCGCTGCGGGCGCAGCGCCATCAGCGGACCCGGGCACCGGACCGGGCGGGGAACCGGACGCCGCCCGCGCCACCCTGGACAAGGCGGCCCGGGAGAACTTCCCGGTCGCCCCCCGGTTTCTGCCCCGGGCCTGGCGCGACGACCTGATCGCCGTCTACGGCTTCGCCCGGCTGGTCGACGACATCGGCGACGGCGACCTGGCTCCCGGCGGCGCGGACGCCCGGCTGCTCGGCGCCCCCGAGCAGGCCGGCCCGCTCGCGCTGCTGGACGCCTTCGAGGCCGACCTGGAGCGGGTCTTCTCCGCCGCCGCCACCTCCGCCACCTCCGCCGCCACCGCCACCGCCGCCGGAGCCGGTGACCGCGGTGCGGCGGAGGGGCCGCGCCATCCGCTGCTGGCCGCGCTGGTGCCCACCGTGCGCCGGGCCGGCCTGACCCCGGCGCCCTTCCGCGCCCTGATCGAGGCCAACCGCCAGGACCAGCATGTCCACCGCTACCGGGACTTCGGCGAACTGCTGGGCTACTGCGAGCTGTCCGCCAACCCGGTCGGCCGCCTGGTGCTGGCCGTCACCGGCGCCACCAGCCCCGAGCGGGTCCGCCGCTCCGACGCCATCTGCACCGCACTCCAGGTGATCGAGCACCTCCAGGACACCGCCCAGGACCTCGCCCGCGGCCGGATCTACCTGCCCGCGTCCGACCTGGAGCGCTTCCGCGTCACCGAGGCCGACCTGGCCGCGCCCACCGCCAACGCCTCGGTACGGGCCCTGGCCGCCGTCCAGGCCGACCGGGCGCGTAGGCTGCTGGACGAGGGCGCGCCCCTGGTGGGCAGCGTGCACGGACGGCTCCGCCTGCTGCTGGCCGGCTTCGTCGGCGGCGGCCGGGCCGCGCTGCGGGCCATCCGGGCCGCCCGCTACGACGTGCTGGCCGGCACCCCCAGAGCCGGCCGGACCGGCGTGCTGACCGCCACCGCCGCGACCCTGCGGCACCACGCGACGAGAATGTGAGCTCCCGCCCGTGACCCAGAGCCCACGGCTGACTCCGGCCCTCGCCGCGGCCTACCGCTACTGCGACGCCGTCACCGCCGGCCAGGCGCGCAACTTCGCCTACGGCATCCGGCTGCTCCCCGCCGCCAAACGGCAGGCCATGTCCGCGCTGTACGCCTTCTCCCGGCGGATCGACGACATCGGCGACGGCACCCTGGAGCCGGCCGTGAAGGAGCTGCGGCTGAAGGAGGCGCGCGGGCTGCTGGACCGCATCCGGCAGGGCCAGATCGGCGAGGACGCCACCGACCCGGTGGCCGTCGCCCTGGGCCATGCCGCGCGCCGCTTCCCCATCCCCATGGGCGGCCTGGACGAACTCATCGACGGCGTGCTGATGGACGTGCGCGGCACCGCCTACGAGACGTGGGACGACCTGCGCGGCTACTGCCGCTGCGTGGCCGGCGCCATCGGGCGCCTCTCGCTCGGCGTGTTCGGCAGCCGGCCCGGCGCCCGGGACGCCGCCCGCGCCCCCGAGTACGCCGACACCCTGGGCCTGGCCCTCCAGCTCACCAACATCCTGCGCGACCTGCGCGAGGACGCCGCCAGCGGGCGCAGCTACCTGCCCGCCGAGGAACTGCGCGCGCACGGCTGCACCGAGGGCTTCCACCGCCCCGTGCCCCAGGCCGGCTCCGACTTCGAGGGACTGGTGCGCTTCCAGGTGCAGCGCGCCCGGCGGCTGTTCGCCGAGGGATTCCGGCTGCTGCCCCTGCTCGACCGCCGCTCCGGGGCCTGCGTGGCCGCCATGGCCGGGATCTACCACCGGCTGCTGGACCTGATCGACACCGACCCCCGGGCCGTGCTGCGCGGCCGGGTCTCGCTGCCCGCGGCGCAGAAGGCCATGGTCGCGGTGCGCGGCCTGACCGGCTGGGACGCCCTGTCCGCCGCCCGTGCCGCCGCCCGCGGCGCCGACGGCCGGAGCCCGGCATGACCGCCGGGCGGTCCGCGCTGGTGGTCGGGGGCGGACTGGCGGGGGTGAGCGCGGCACTGGCACTGGCCGACCGCGGCCACCGGGTCACCCTGATCGAGAGCCGCTCCCGGCTGGGCGGGCTGGCCTCCTCCTTCCGCCGGGACTCCGCCGCCGGCCGGCTCACCGTGGACAACGGCCAGCACGTCTATCTGCGCTGCTGCACCGCCTACCGGTGGTTCCTGGAGCGGATCGGCGCCGCCGCGCTCGCCCCGCTGCAGCGCCGCCTGGACGTGCCGGTGCTGGACGCCGCCCGCGGCCGGCTCGGCCGGCTGCACCGCACCGCGCTGCCCGCCCCGCTGCACCTGGCCGCCTCGCTGGCCGGCTACCCCCACCTCTCCGCCGGGGAACGGGCCCGGACCGTCCGTGCCGCCTTCGCCCTGCGCCGGCTCGACCCGCAGGACCCCGCCCTGGACGGCCAGTCCTTCGGCGACTGGCTGCACCGGCACGGCCAGACCGGGCGCTGCGTGGAAGCGCTGTGGGACCTGGTCGGCGTGGCCACCCTGAACGCCCGCGCGGGGGACGTCTCGCTGGCCCTGGCCGCCATGGTGTTCCGCACCGGCCTGCTCACCCGGAGCGCCGCCGCCGACATCGGGCTGCCCGCCGTGCCGCTCGGCGAACTGCACCACACCCGGGCCGGCGCCGCCCTGGACCGGTCCGGGGTACGGGTCCGGCTGCGCACCCGGGTCCGGGCGGTGCGGCCGGCGGCCGACGGCGGCTGGCGGGCCACGGTGCGGGACGCGGCCGGCCGGCCGGCCGAGCTGACCGCGGACACCGTCGTCCTGGCCGTGCCGCAGCGCGAGACGCACGGGCTGCTGCCGCCCGGCGCCCTGCCCGACCCCGGAGGGCTGCTCCGCATCGGCACCGCTCCGATCCTCAACGTCCACGTGATCTACGACCGGCCGGTGCTGCGGCGGCCCTTCCTCGCCGCGCTGGGCACCCCGGTGCAGTGGGTCTTCGACCGCACCGGCCCCTCGGGCCTGGCCGGGGGCGGACAGTATCTGGCGCTCTCCCAGTCGGCCGCGGGCGAGGAGATCGACCGGCCGGTGGCCGAGCTGCGCGCCCGCTATCTGCCGGAGCTGGAGCGGCTGCTGCCGCCCGCCCGGGAAGCCGCCGTGCGGGATTTCTTCGTCACCCGGGAACGCACCGCGACCTTCGCCCCCGAGCCCGGGGTGAACCGGCTGCGCCCCGGGCCGCGTACCCGGGCCGCGGGCCTCTACCTGGCCGGCGCGTGGACCGCCACCGGCTGGCCCGCGACCATGGAAAGCGCCGTCCGCAGCGGCCTGGCCGCGGCCGAGGCGGCCGACGCGGCGGACGCACCCGCGGTGTCCGGCCGCGCGAGCGGGGGCGCGCGCTTCCCGGCACCGGGGAAGGAAACCGGGGCATCCGGTGTTGCCGCTCCCGCGGCAGGCGGCGCAGCCGCGCAGGACCCGGCGGCGGATGCGCCGCCCGTACCGTACGAGGAGCACCCGTGACCGCGTCCGACACCACCGCTGAGGTACTGGCGCTGCTGGAGCGGGGCCGGGCGCTCACCACGCCCGCCCTGCGTGCCGCCGTGGACCGGCTGGCCGCGCCCATGAACACCGTCGCCGCCTACCACTTCGGCTGGATCGACGCCACTGGCCGCCCGGCCGACGGCGACGGCGGCAAGGCGGTCCGCCCGGCGCTGGCCATCCTGTCCGCCGAGGCCGCGGGCGCCCCGGCGGAGACCGGCGTGCCCGGCGCCGTCGCCGTGGAACTGGTGCACAACTTCTCGCTGCTGCACGACGACCTGATGGACGGCGACGAGCAGCGCCGCCACCGCGACACGGTCTGGAAGGTGCACGGCCCCGCCCAGGCCATCCTGGTCGGGGACGCGCTGTTCGCGCTCGCCCTGGACACCGTGCTGGACGGCTCCGCTCCCGGCAGCGCCATGGCCCGGGCCGCCCGCCGGCTGGCCAACGCCAGCCGCGCGCTGATCGACGGCCAGGCCCAGGACATCACCTTCGAGAACCGGGAACGGGTCACGGTCGCCGAATGCCTGGAGATGGAGGGCAACAAGACCGGCGCCCTGCTCGCCTGCTCGGCCTCCATCGGCGCGGTGCTGGGCGGCGCGGACGACCGCATGGCCGACGCCCTGGAGTCCTACGGCCACCACCTCGGCCTGGCCTTCCAGGCCGTGGACGACCTGCTCGGCATCTGGGGCGACCCGGCCAGCACCGGCAAGCAGACCTGGAGCGACCTGCGCCAGCGCAAGAAGTCCCTTCCGGTGGTCGCCGCCCTGTCGGCGCGCGGACCGGCCGCCGAGCGGCTGGCCGCGCTGCTCACCGCCGACGCCAAGAAGAGCACCGAGGAGTTCCAGGACTTCGACGAGGCCGAGTTCGCCGCCCGTGCCGCGCTGATCGAGGAGGCCGGCGGCCGCGGCTGGACCGCCGACGAGGCGCGGCGGCAACGGGACGCCGCCGTGACCGCCCTGGAAGGTGTGGACATCCCCGCCGACGTCCGCCGCCGGTTCACCGCCCTCGCCGACTTCATCGTCACCCGGCGCCACTAGCCCCGCCGCCGGCACCGGGGCCGTGGCGCCGGGGTGCCCCCGCCGGGGCGTCTCAGGGCGCGGTGAGCCAGGCGGTGGTGTCCGGGGGGAGGTGCCGGCCCGGGTCGAGCGGGCCGCTGGCCAGCAGGACCTCGCCGTGCCCGGGCAGCGGCTGCGGCCGGCCGGAGAGGTTCGCCGCGCAGCGGAAGCCGGGTTCCCGGGCGAAGGCCAGAACCCCGGGCGCGGACGGCAGCCACTCCAGCGGCTCCCCGTTCCCCGCGCCGAGCGCCGGGTGCCCGCGGCGCAGCCGCAGCGCCCGCCGGTACAGCTCCAGCATCGACGCCGGGTCGCCGGTCTGCGCCGCCACGGTGAGGTCCTTCCAGGCCGGCGGCTGCGGCAGCCACGGCGGGGCGGTGGCGTCGGCGGGGCTGAAGCCGAACGGCGGCTCCTGCCCGGACCACGGCATCGGCACCCGGCAGCCGTCGCGCCCCCGCACCGTGCGCCCGGAGCGCTCCCAGACCGGGTCCTGGAGCACCTCCTCGGGCAGGTCCTCCACCTCCGCCAGGCCCAGCTCCTCGCCCTGGTAGAGGTACGCCCCGCCGGGCAGCGCCAGCATCAGCAGCGCCGCAGCCCGTGCCCGCCGCAGCCCCAGCTCCAGGTCGAGCGGCGCGTCGGTGGGGGAGCGGGTGAGCACCCAGTCCTGCGTCTGCGGCCGGCCCAGGCGGCTGGCCGCGCGCAGCACGTCGTGGTTGGACAGCACCCAGGTGGCCGGCGCGCCCACCGCGTCCAGCTCGGCCAGGGTGCCGCTGATCACCTCGCGCAGCCGTCCCGGCTCCCAACGGCTCAGCATGAAGTCGAAGTTGAAGGCCGTGTGCAGGCCGCCCGGGGACACGTAGCGGGCCAGCCGGGCCGGTGAGCGCAGCGACGCCTCGGCGACGAACATCCGCTCGCCGGGGAACTCCCCGGCCAGCCGCCGCCAGTCCCGGTACACCTGCTGGACCTCCTCCCGGTCCCAGTGCGGGTGGCCCGGGTACGCCTTGGGTGCCACCTCGGGGGCCTCGGGGAAGTCCGGCAGCCGTGCGTCCTTGGCCAGGCCGTGTGCCACATCCACCCGGAAGCCGTCCACACCGCGCTCGAACCAGAACCGCAGCACCGACTCGAACTCCGCGGCCACCTCGGGGTGGTCCCAGTTCAGATCCGGCTGCCCCGGCGCGAACAGGTGCAGATACCACTCGCCCGGGCGGCCGTCCGCCTCGGTGATCCGCGTCCAGGCCGGGCCGCCGAACACCGACGCCCAGTTGTTGGGGGGCAGTTCCCCGTGCGGGCCGCGTCCGGGCCGGAAGTGGTAGCGGGCGCGTTCCGCGCTGCCCGGCCCGGCGGCCAGCGCGGCGCGGAACCACGCGTGCCGGTCGGAGGTGTGGTTGGGCACGATGTCCGGGATGATGCGCAGCCCCAGCCGGTGCGCCTCCTCGATCAGCTCCTCCGCCTCGCGCAGCGTGCCGTAGGCGGGGTCGATGTCCCGGTAGTCCGTGACGTCGTAGCCGTGGTCGGCCATGGGGGAGGGGTACCAGGGGGTGATCCACAGCGCGTCCGCGCCCAGCTCCTGCAGATACGGCAGCCGGCCGCGGATGCCCGCGATGTCCCCGATGCCGTCGCCGTTCCCGTCGGCGAAGCTGCGTATGTAGATCTGGTAGATGACGGCGCTGCGCCACCACGGTGCGGTGGACATGGGTGTGTGCGGCTCCTGGTTGCGGTCGGGCCGGCGGCCGCCCGCGGCGGCGCCCCGTCCGCGCGGCTCCGGCCCGGGACGGAAGAAGGCGAGGCGGGGAAAGGAGAGGAGAGGGGAGGAGGGCGCGGGTCAGGGGGCGGAGTCGAGCAGGGAGACGCGCAGGCGGTCGCGGTCCGCGGCGGTCAGGCCCAGGCCTCGCGTCAGATAGTTCTCGGTGCCGCTCCATTCGCGCTCGATCTGGTCGAACGCCGCCTCCAGATAGCCGGCCCGGGCGTCGAACAGCGGCGCGAGCAGCTCCGTGATCTCCGCCGTCACAGCCGGGTCCTCGGTCCGCTCCGAGGCGGCCCGCCTGAACCGGTAGCGCCGCTGGGCGTCGTTGGAGATGAGGTAGTCGGCGACGATGGCGTCCCGCTCCACGCCCACCGCCAGCAGCACCACCGCCACCGTCAGCCCGGCCCGGTCCTTGCCGGCGGCGCAGTGCAGCAGCGCGGGTGTGGCGCCGTCCGCCAGGCTGCGCAGCACCTGCCGGTACTCGGCCGTCCGCTCGCTGATCATCATCCGGTAGGAGGCCGCCATCCGGGCAGCCGCCTGCCCGTCGCCGAGCGAGGAGCGCAGCTGTGCCAGATCGCCGTGCCGCACCATGCGCCAGAACGCGGCGCCGTCCGCCGGATCGGTCAGGGGCAGATTGACGTTCCGCACCCCGGGCAGCTCCACATCCAGGCCGTCCACGGCCCGGTCCGCGGAATTGCGGAAGTCGAACACGGTGTGCAGCCCGAGCTCCGCCAGGAACCGCTGGTCCTCCTCGGTGGCATGGGCCAGGTGACCGCTGCGGAACAGCCGCCCGGTGCGGGTCCGGCGCCCGTCCGCGGTCGGCAGTCCGCCCAGATCGCGGAAATTGCGCACACCGGTGAGTATCGGTTCGGCGGACTGCTGCTGCGTCACTGGACCTCCGGACGACACTGCCGCCGGCATCCGCGCCGACGGGCGGGAGGGCCACCTTACGTCATGACGTGCACGGACGAGGGTGTGATGATGGCCGCATGGAAGGCGTGCGAGGTCCGGACGGTGAACTCTTCCCGCCGGAGGTCTCCCCGGGGCCGGTGACGGTCGCGCCGGGCGCGGTGCACCTGCCGGGCGAGCTGGGGCCCGAGCGGCAGCGGGAGCTGCTGGCCGCCTGCCGCGAGTGGTCCCGGCCGCCCGCGGGGCTGCGCACCGTGCGCACCCCGGGCGGGGTGATGTCGGTGCGCCAGGTGTGCGTGGGCCGGCACTGGTATCCCTACGGCTATGCGCGGACCGTGGTGGACGGCGACGGCGCGCCGGTGAAGCCGTTCCCGGCCTGGCTGGGGGACTGGGCCCGCCGGGCGGTGGCCGCCGCCGGGCTGCCCGGCCCGGGCGCCGGGAACCCCGGGGACTGCGGGGGCGAGGGGGACCACGCCTACGACATCGGGCTGGTCAACTTCTATGCGCGCGGGGCGCGGATGGGGATGCACCGGGACAGCGACGAGCGCTCGCCCGCGCCGGTGGTCTCCTTCAGCCTGGGCGACAGCTGCGTCTTCCGGTTCGGCAACACCCGGAGCCGGTCCCGGCCGTGGACGGACGTGGAGCTGCGCAGCGGGGACGCCTTCGTCTTCGGCGGTCCGTCCCGGCTGGCCTACCACGGCGTTCCCCGCACCCGCCCGGGAACCGCCCCGGCCGCCCTCGGGCTCGACGGCCGGCTGAACGTGACCGTGCGGGTGTCGGGCCTGTGAGACCGGGGTGAACGGCCCCGCCGCTCCCGCCCCGCCGCGCCCGGTGACCGTGTGTGTGTCCTGGGTCACTGCTGTGCCCGCCGCGTGCGCCAGTTGTGGGCGGGGACGGTGCGGGGTGTGGCGCTGGTGAGAGCGCTATGGGAAGCTCCGGAAAAGCTCCGGTACGGGCGTGCGGAAGGGTAGCGTGCGTTCGCGAACGTTCCCGGTGCGTCCTCCGGGAATTGCCCGGGAAAGTCGTCTGATGGGCCGTCTTGCGGTCCGGAACGGTGAACCCGGGGGTTCCAGGGGGCGTTATGATCCCCCGGAACGATCAAACGATCAAACGAACAACCGAACTTTTCACTCGTCAGGAGCTGGCGAGGGGTGGCGAATCCCGGAACTCGCGCCATCCCGCCGGGTGTTGGCGGCTAGCGTGGCCTGGCACGCAGTACCTTCGCCCCGCCCGCCCGGCCGTACCGGTGCACCCGGTCTCCGCTCAACTCCCGTGCGGATACCGCCCGTCCGCCGTCCGCCCGCTCCGACCGACAGTTGAATCCGCGTGAGCTCCGACAAAACTCCGAGGACGCCGATGCCCGAACCGCAGAGTCATGCGGCGAGCGCCGGAAGCGGACGCCCCGCTACCGGCGGTTCACGGCCCGCCCCCACCGGCTCCACCTCGCGCTCTGGCGACCGGCACCACGGCCGGGCCTCGGCCCGGCTCGCCGAGGGCGAGAACGAAGCGCGGCGGCGGGTGCTCCGCCTCGCGGTGGTCCCGTCACTCCTGGTCTCCGCGGTCTGCACCGCGGTCGTCACCTATCTGCTGCGGGCGCACCAGGGGCCGGGCAGCTACGAAACCCCGGCGCTGTGGATCGTCCTGGGCGCCGCCCTGCTGCTGGTGTGCCTGATCGTCGCCGGCGCCGCCTACGGTGCCACCGGCGAGAGCCGCGCACAGGCCGCCCGCTACGCGGCGCTGCGCCGCCAGGCCGCCCGCGGCCGCGGTGAACTGCACACCCTGCTCCAGCGGGTGGAGCGGGGCGAGCGCATCCGTCCCCCGGAGCACGCCCCGCCGCTGCCCGAACCGGACGGCGACGCCATGGAGCAGCTCGCCCGGGAGATCGCCTGCGCCCACTACGCCGCCCAGGTGGCGGTGGCCGAGGCCGCGCATCTGGTGCGCGGCAGTGTCAGCGGCAGCGACGAGAAGGTCGAGGTCTTCGTCAACCTCGCCCGCCGCCTGCAGTCCCTGGTGCACCGGGCCATCGAGTACCTGGACGAACTGGAGAACGAGGTCGAGGACCCGGACCTGCTCAAGGGCCTGTTCAACGTCGACCACCTGGCCACCCGGATCCGCCGGCACGCCGAGAACCTGGCCGTGCTGGGCGGGGCGGTGGCCCGCCGGCAGTGGACCCGCCCGGTCGGCATGACGGAGGTGCTGCGGTCGGCCATCGCCGAGGTCGAGCAGTACTCCCGGGTCAAGCTGGTGCCGCCGGTCGAGGGCACGCTGCGCGGCCACGCCGTGGCCGACGTCATCCACCTGCTCGCCGAACTGGTGGAGAACGCCACCACCTACTCGGCGCCGCAGACCCAGGTGCTGATGCGCGCCCAGTACGTGACGGCCGGCCTGGCGGTCGAGGTGGAGGACCGCGGGCTGGGCATGAGCGCCGCCGAGCAGAAGCGGATGAACGCCCTGCTCTCCGGCGCCGAGCGGATCGAGGTGGACGAGCTGCTCGCGGACGGCCGGATCGGCCTGTTCGTGGTGGCCTCGCTGGCCCAGCGGCACAACATCGTGGTGCAGCTCCAGAGCAACATCTACGGCGGCACCCAGGCGGTTCTGGTGGTGCCCCGGGAGCTGCTGGGCGAGACGCCCGCGGACCGGACCGGCGGCCGGCACCCGGCCGGCGCGGTGTCCGCCGCCCCGTCCGCGTCCGTTCCCGCCTCCGTGCCGGGCGTCCCCGCCCCGGCCGCGGACCGGCCCGCGGCGGAGGCCCGCCCCCTGCCGCAGCCGCGGCGGGAGGCGATAGAGCCGGCCGAGCACAGCCGGCCGGACCTGACCGGGTCCGCGGTGAGCGGCCCGCCCGCGGCGGTGGACCCGGTCGGCCGGGTCTCCGCCAGCCCGTACGGTCACGCCCAGTCCGGAGCCGGGCACCAGCCGCCGCACCAGGCGCACCACGGGCACCAGCCGCACCAGGCGAACCAGGCGAACCACGGAGCACCGCCCCAGGGACCGCAGACCCCGGCCCGGGCCCAGGAGCGGGCGCATCCGGCCGCGCAGGGACCGTCCACCATGCCGCTGGGCGTCATCCCCCCGCTGGACGACGGAACGGCCGACCGCCGTCCCGAACTCCCGCGCCGCCGACGCCAGGAGCATCTGGCGCCGCAGCTGCGGGACGAGCCGCAGGCCCGTCCCGCCGCCCAGGACGACCGCGAATTCGGCCACGACCCGGGTCTCATGGCCGCTTTCCGGCGCGGTGCCAACCTCGCCAACGACCCGGAAGACCGGTAACGGACCGCTCTGCAGACCCCCAGCCCAGACCGCTAGCCCCGAGCGTGCAGAAGCCGGCGGGCCGCGCAGCACCACACGACGGCACGCGACCCGCCAGCAGAACACCGGCTACATCGCCAGCCACGTAGCCGTGCACCCTCAGACTCAGCCCTTGAGGAGACTTAGGCGACCATGGTGAGTGAAGCGCCCCTCGGCCAGACCACGGACCTTTCCTGGCTGCTGTCCGGCCTTGTGCAACGGGTCCCGCACACCCGCAGCGCGCTCCTGCTGTCCAGCGACGGGCTGGTGAAGGCCGCCCACGGACTGGACATCGATGCCGCGGACCACCTGGCCGCGCTGGCGTCCGGCCTGTACTCTCTGGCCCGGAGCGCCGGAGCCCGGTTCGGCGACGGCGGCGACGTGCGGCAGGTGGTGGTCGAACTGGATTCCACACTGCTGTTCGTCTCCACCGCCGGGCAGGGGGCCTGCCTGGCCGTCCTGGCCGGCCGGGACGCGGACGCCGCGGTCCTGGGCTACGAGATGGCCATGCTGGTGAAGAGCGTGCGTCCGGCGCTGATGACGCCGGCGCGTCAGCCCGCGGGACAGTGAGCGGTGCGGGATCCGGAGCGGGAAGACCCTTATCTGGACGACGACGCCGGGCGGCTGGTGCGTCCGTACACGGTGAGCAACGGCCGTACTCGGCCCACCGCCGCTTTCGACCTGCTGACCCTGGTCATGGCCACCGGCCGGGGGCGGTCCCACAACTACCTGGGCCCCGACCACAGCGAGGTGCTGGGGCTCTGCAAGAACCCGATCACCGTGGCCGAGATCGCCGCGCACATCAAGATGCCCGCGGCGGTGACCAAAGTTCTCCTGTCCGACCTGGTCGACTCCGGAGCGGTGACCACCCGGGAACCGGTGGTGCCGCGACACGACTCCACCGACCGAGATTTGTTGGAGGCGGTGCTGCATGGACTCCGCAAGCGGCTCTGACCCGTTCCCCACGGCAGTGAAGATCCTGATCGCGGGCGGGTTCGGCGTCGGCAAGACGACCTTTGTCGGCGCGGTGAGCGAGATCGAGCCGCTGAGCACCGAGGAACTGCTCACCCAGGTCAGCGCCGCCTACGACAGCCTCGACGGGGTGGAGAACAAGCGCACCACCACCGTGGCCATGGACTTCGGGCGGATCACCCTGAGCGAGCAGCATGTGCTGTATCTCTTCGGCACGCCGGGGCAGGAGCGCTTCTGGTTCATGTGGAACGAGCTGTGCGCGGGCGCGCTGGGTGCCGTCGTGCTGGCCGATACCCGTCGTCTGGCGGACAGTTTCTCGGCCGTGGACTTCTTCGAGCGCCGGGGGATCGATTTCATTGTGGCGGTCAATGAGTTCGACAACGCGTACCGCTACACGCCCGAAGAGGTGCGGGCGGCGATCGACCTCAGTCCCGAGGTGCCGGTGGTGCTGTGCGACGCCCGCCAGGCCGCGTCGGGGACGCAGGTACTCATCACCCTTGTCCAGCACCTGATCAACACGAGGAGCCCTTATGGCGACGTCGTTCGACCCCACGAGTCACCTGCTGCTTACTCCTGAGGACCCCGACGCCCCGGCCCGGATGGCGCGGTTCCGGGAACTCGGGCTGGGCGACCGCCCGGTGGCGGAGTTCGACGACTTCGCCCGCCGGCTCGCCGAGCTGACCGGCGCGCCGTTCGCGGTGGTGAATCTGGTGGGCGAGGACCACCAGTATTTCGCCGGTCTGTACGCCACGGGCAGCGAGCAGGCGGTGGAGCTGAGCCCGGCCGACCCCGCCCCGGGCGGGATGGACCGGATGATGGACCGGGACCACGGCTACTGCCCGCATGTGGTGGTGCGCAAGAAGGCGCTGGTGCTGGAGGACGTCTGCGACTACCCGCGGTTCGCCGGCAACCCCGTGGTGGACGAGCTCGGCATCCGCTCCTACCTGGGCGCCCCGCTGCTGGACCCGACGGGCATCGCGCTGGGCACGGTCTGCGTGGTGGACCAGGAGCCCCGGCCGTGGGGCCGCCAGGGGCTGGAGACCATCAAGTCCATGGCCGCGGAGCTGACCGAGGTCATCCAGCGCGGCGTGGCGCTGCCGCGCTGAGGCCGGAGAGCCGAGGCCGGAGAGCCGAGGCCGGAAACGCGCGCCCGCGGCTTCCGGTGCCGGCCGCCCGGCGGCGCCGCGCGCGCCGCCCGGGTCCCCCGGGCGGCGACGGGCAGACGGTGAGCGGCGCGGCTCACCCCTCCTCGGCGCCGAAGCGCTCGCGGTAGGCGGCCAGGTCGTCCTCGGTGATCTTGGCGAACAGCACCGGCGGCACGGTGAACGGCGTACCGGCCGGCACCGAGCCCAGGGCGCGGGCCTCCGCCCCGGTGACCCACTGCCGGGTGTCGTCGGCCAGCGCGAAGGCGCCCCGCATCGCCCGGGCCGAGGCCGGGATGAAGGGCTCCGACACCACCGCGTAGAGGTGGATCAGGTTCATCGCGGTGCGCAGCGTCAGCGCGGCGGCGTCCTGGTCCTGCTTGATCTCCAGCCAGGGCGCCTTCTCCTCCAGGTAGGAGTTGCCCGCGCTCCACAGCGCGCGCAGCGCCGCTGCCGCCTTGCGGAACTGGAGCGCCTCCAGGTGCTCCTCGTACTCGGCCAGCAGCCGGGCGATCTCCTCGCCCAGCCGCTGCTCCGGCTCGCCCGCGGCGTGCCCGGCCGGCACCTGGTCGCCGAACCGCTTGCGGGAGAAGGACAGCACCCGGTTGACGAAGTTCCCCAGGGTGTCGGCCAGGTCCTTGTTGACCACCGAGGCGAACAGTTCCCAGGAGAAGGAGGAGTCGTCCGACTCCGGGGCTCCGGCCATCAGGAAGTACCGCCAGTAGTCGGCGGGCAGCAGCTCCAGCGCGGCGTCGGTGAAGATGCCGCGGTTCTGCGAGGTGGAGAACTTGCCGCCGTAGTACGTCAGCCAGTTGAACGCCTTGACGAAGTCCACCTTCTTCCACGGCTCCCGGGTGCCGAGCTGGGTGGCCGGGAACATCACGGTGTGGAAGGGGACGTTGTCCTTGGCCATGAACTGGGTGTAGCGGACGGCGTCGTCCACGTCGTACCACCAGGAGCGCCAGTCCCGCTGCTCGCCCTCGGGCGCGGCGTCGGCCCACTCCTTCGTCGCGCCGATGTAGCCGATCGGGGCGTCGAACCAGACGTAGAAGACCTTGCCCTCGGCGGCCAGTTCCGGCCAGGTGTCGGCGGGCACGGGCACGCCCCAGGTCAGGTCGCGGGTGATGGAGCGGTCGTGCAGGCCCTCGGTGAGCCACTTGCGGGCGATGGAGGAGGCCAGCGTGGGCCATTCCTTGCCGTGCTCGTCCACGAACCGCTCCACCTCGCCCTGCAGCCGGGACTGGAGCAGGAACAGGTGCTTGGTCTCCCGCACCTCCAGCGCGGTGGAGCCGCTGACCGCGGAGCGCGCGTTCAGCAGGTCGGTCGGGTCCAGCACGCGGGTGCAGTTCTCGCACTGGTCGCCGCGGGCCGCCTCGTATCCGCAGTGCGGACAGGTGCCGATGATGTAGCGGTCGGGCAGGAAGCGGCCGTCGGCCAGCGAGAAGACCTGGCGGGTGGTGCGCTCCTCGATGAAGCCGTTCTCCTGCAGCTTGCGCGCGATGTGCTGGGTGATCTCGATGTTCTGCCGGGAGGAGGTGCGGCCGAAGTGGTCGAAGCGCAGCTCGAAACCGTCGTAGACGGCCTTCTGGGCATCGTGCTGGCGGGCGCAGAACTCGTCCACCGGCAGCCCGGCGTCCTTGGCGGCCAGCTCGGCCGGGGTGCCGTGCTCGTCGGTGGCGCAGATGTAGAGCACCTCGTGGCCGCGCTGGCGCAGGTAGCGGGCGTAAACATCGGCCGGGAGCATCGAGCCGACCATGTTCCCCAGGTGCTTGATCCCGTTGATGTACGGCAGCGCACTGGTGATGAGGTGACGGGCCATCCTCGGATGCTCCAATGGTGAGGTGACAGCGGAGGTCACGGGCTGTGACGATGAATGCCGGACCGGGCAGCCGCCGAGCGGGCGGACGCCGGGGCGTTTTCATCCTAGCCATCCGCCGGCCCCGCTCCGTACCCGGTTTCCTCCGCCGCCGTGTCCCGACCCGTCTCCCGCGGGCCGTGTGTGCGGGGTCCTGTATGTGCGGGCCGTGTCCCGGGCCCCGGGCCTGTCGGACCTCTCGGGACCCTTTCAGACCGCCAGGGGGAGCTTCTCGGGCGGGCCCGGGCGGGCGTAGAACCAGCCCTGGGCGGAATCGCAGCCCAGCTCCTTGAGCCGCTCGGCCTGGAGCCCGGTTTCCACGCCCTCCACCGTCACGGACAGCCCCAGGGCGTGACTGAGCGAGACGATCCCCTCGATGATCCGCAGATCCACCGGGTCCGGCGGATGGTGCTGCAGCCCTTCGGTGAAGGAGCGGTCCAGTTTCAGCGTGGAGGCGGGCAGCCGCCGCAGGCTGGCCAGGTTCGAGTAGCCGGTGCCGAAGTCGTCCAGGGCTATGCCCACCCCCAGCTCGGCGAGCCGGCGCAGCGGTTTCAGCTCGTGGTCGTCGGCCCGCACCATGGCGGACTCGGTCACCTCCAGGCACAGCGAGGCGGCCGGCAGGCCGAACTCCTCCAGCACCGCCACCGTCTCGTCCACCAGGTCCGGGTGGTGCAGCTGGCGGGGCGAGAGATTGACGTTGACCCGCAGCGGGCGGGCGCCGCCGATGCCGCGCACCTGCCACTCGCAGGCCTGCCGCACCGCCTCGCGCAGCACCCAGCGGCCCAGCGGCACGATGAGCCCGGTGTGCTCGGCCAGCGGGATGAAGCGGTCCGGCCCCAGCACGCCGTGGCGGGGATGACTCCACCGCACCAGTGCCTCGGCGCCCTCGATGGAGCCGTCCTCCATCCGGATCAGCGGCTGGTACTCGATGAAGAACTCGCAGCCGCGCAGTGCCGAGGGCAGGTGGTGGGTGAGGTGGTGCCGGCTGATGGCCCGCGCCTCGGAATCCGGGTCGGCCACCGCGTACCGGTTGCCGCCCTCCGACTTCGCCCGGTACATGGTGATGTCCGCGCTGCGCAGCACCTCGGAGGCGGTCAGGTCGCCCACCGGGCCCTCCACGATGCCGATGGAGGCGCGCACCATCAGCTCCCGGCCGCCCAGGTCCACCGGCTCGGCGAGCGCGTCCAGCGCGCGCTGGGCCAGGTCGGTGACGGCGGCCCGGGTGGGCGGGTCGGTGATCAGCGCCACGAACTCGTCGCCGCCGATCCGGGCCAGCAGCTGGCGGGGGCCGGAGACGCAGGAGTGCAGCCGCTCGGCCACCGCTATCAGCAGCTGGTCGCCCACGGCGTGGCCCAGGCTGTCGTTGACCGCCTTGAAGCCGTCCAGGTCCAGGTAGCACAGCCCGATCCGGGCGCACTCCGAGGAGGGGCCGAGCGCCTGCTCCAGCCGTTCGAAGAACAGCGCCCGGTTGGGCAGGTCGGTCAGCGCGTCGTGGGTGGCCTGGTAGCGCAGCCGCAGGTTGAGCAGCCGGCGTTCGGTGATGTCCTCCATCATGGCGAGCATGTACTGCGGCTCGCCGTCGGCGTCGCGCAGCAGCGAGACGGTGAGGTTGGTCCACAGCACGGTGCCGTCGCTGCGGTTGTAGGGCTTCTCGATGGAGTAGTGGTCGCGTTCGCCGCGCATCAGCTCGCCCTGGAGCCGCCAGGTCTCGGGGGAGTCCTCGGGGTGCGTCCAGTCGGTGACGTTGCGGCTGCGGATGTGGTGCTCGGAGCCGCCGAACATGGTGGACAGCGTGCGGTTGGTCTCCAGGATGTTGCCGTCCATGTCGGCCAGCCCGATGCCCAGGGCGGCGTCGTTGAACACCGCGCGGAACCGGGTCTCGCTCTCGTGCAGCGCGGTGGCGATGTCGGTCTGGGCCTGGAGCGCGGCCCGGGAGAGCGCCTCCTGCTCGCTGCGGGTGCGGTCCTGGAGGGCGTGGGAGAAGCCGGCCGCGATGGCGTGCTGGAGGCGGGAGCAGCGCGCCCGGCCCTCCTCGGCGGAGAGCTGCTGCCCGTCCAGGCAGTAGAGCAGCAGATAGGCGTCCAGCACGCCGAGGATCCTGGGAAGCGAGTCCGGTGCGGTGCAGTGCGCGGCGACCAGGGCCCGGCCCACCGTGCGGCCGGGGGACGGATCGAACGGCCGGGCGTGCAGGGCGTCGGCCAGTTGCCGTGTCAGGCCGAGCAGGTGTGCCTCGAACTCGGGCCGGGTCATGGAGGTGGCCGTGGCCGGGTAGACGGCGCGCGACCAGATGCGGGCGAACCGCGCCGCCCCGTCCGGCGGCTCCCCTGGCGGCTCCTGTCCCTCCGGCAGGGCGGGCCCGGCGTCCGGTGGTGTCACGCTGTGCGTCCTACTCCGGCGAACCCGGTGTACACGACGGGGTCCTCCTCGTCCGTGGGTCCGTCCGGACGCCAGTCGGGCATGCTGACCAGTCCGGGTTCGACCATCTCGAAGCCGGTGAAGAACTCGGCGACGGCCTGCCGGTCGCGCATGATCAGGGGCGAGGAACTGCGGCGGTAGACGCCCATCACGGCGTCGCCCTGTTCGGTGGTGCGCGGGCCGCCCTCGGTGGAGGCGTGGGTGAGCGCCAGCAGGCTGCCGGGGGCGAGCCGCCGGCGGTACTCGGCCAGGGTCTCCAGGGGCTTGTCCTCGTCCGGGATGAAGTGCAGCAGGGCGATCAGCAGCAGCGCGACCGGGCGGTCCAGGTCGAGCAGCCGGCCGGCCTCCTCGCTCTCCAGCACGTCCATGGGGCAGCGGAAGTCCGCGGCGGCGATGCCGGCGCTGGGCTGGTCGCCCAGCACGGCGCGGCTGTGCGCCACGGCGACCGGGTCGTTGTCCACGTACAGCACGCGGGCCTCGGGGGAGGCGGCGAGGGCCACCTCGTGCACATTGCCGAAGGTGGGGATGCCGGAGCCGATGTCCAGGAACTGGGTGATGCCCTGTGCCACGGCGTAGCGCACCGCCCGGCGCATGAAGGCGCGGTTGGCCTGCATGATCTTCGGCAGGCCCGGGAACGCCTCCATCGCCTTGCGCGCCGCGACCCGGTCGACCTCGAAGTTGTGTGAACCCCCTAGGTAGTAGTCGTACATGCGGGCCACACTCGGCACGGACAGATCGATTCCCGGTGGCGCCCAGGCGGGTCGCTCCATGAAGACCTCCTGCACGTCGGCAATTTGGCGTTCAGGGGGCTGAGCGTACTGACCACAGGTAACGGAGGGAAGAAAACGGAGGGTCGGGGTCCCCCTGGTGCTGCGGAATTCTGTCATATGTACCCATCAATGCCGTTATCAGTCAGCGCTTACTTCACGGGACGGCAACAGCGCCCGCCGCGGTCGGTCCGGGGCGGCCGGGAGCGGCGACGGATGCGCTCCCGGCCGCGGCGCGCTCCTGCGAACGCGGTGTCAGGTGGCGTGCTGCGGGGCGGTCGTGGGGCTGATGCCGCCCGGCACGGCGGGGGTTCCGGCACCGTGCCGGGCGGGGTCCGGCGCGGGTGTCAGATGGACACCCCGTGCTGCCGCAGGTAGGCCAGCGGGTCGATGTCCGAGCCGAACTGCGCCGAGGTGCGGATCTCGAAGTGCAGGTGCGGCCCGGTGGAGTTGCCGGTGGAGCCGGACCGGCCCACCTGCTGTCCCGCGTTGACCTTCTGCCCGGAGGAGACCGAGATCGCCGACAGGTGCGCGTACTGGCTGTACCTGCCGTCGGTGTGCCGGACGATCACCTCGTAGCCGAAGGAGCCGGACCAGCCGGCCGAGACCACCTCACCGGCGGCCACGGACTTCACCGAGGTGCCGGTGGCCACCGGGAAGTCCGCGCCGGTGTGGTAGCCCAGCGACCAGCCGCCGCCGGTGGCCCGGTACTGGGTGCCCACCGAGGCGCTGACCGGCGCCACGTGGGTGGCGGCGGCCGGCTCCGGCTCGGCCCGGTCGGTGTCCCGGTCCGCCTTCTCGCCGCCCTGTGAGGCCTGCTCGGTCTTCTGCTGCTTCTCCTGCTTCTGCTGCTTCTCCTGTTTCTCGGTCTTCTGCTGCTTCTCCTGCTCCTGGGTGTCCGCCTGCGCGCCGCCGGAGCCGGTGAGCGCCTCCGAGCCGCTGGGCAGGGCGAGCCGCTGGCCGGGGAAGATCAGGTGCGGGTTGCCGCCGACCGTCGCCCGGTTCAGCTCGTAGAGGGACTGCCAGCCGCCGCGCAGCCCGTGCCGGGTGGCGATCCGGTACAGGCTGTCGCCCGGCACCACCTCGTACTGCGAACCGGCCTCTGCCTGGGGCGACTCCGTCGTCTGCCCGTTCTTCTGTTCCGCCTGCCGGGTCTGCTGGTGGGTCTGCTGCTCCTGCTGCCGGTTCTGCTGCCCGGACTCGCGCCCGGTCTCCCGGGAGGCCCGCTCGTCCTGCCCGGCGGACGCGGAGCCGGTGGAGCCGGTGGACACGTCGGGCTGCACACCGTCGTCGGTGAGGCCGGCGCGCACGGAGCAGGTGGGCCAGGCGCCCGGCCCCTGACCGTCCAGCACCTTCTCGGCGATCGTGATCTGCTCGTCCTTGGTGGCCAGGTCGGCGCGTGAGGCGTAGACCGTACCGCCGAACGCCTCCCAGGTGGACTGCTTGAACTGCAGCCCGCCGAAGTAGCCGTTCCCGGTGTTGATGTCCCAGTCGCCACCGCTCTCGCACTCGGCGACCTTGTCCCACGTCTCCACCGAGGCGGCGGAGGCGCCGGTGGCGCTGAGCAGCGGGAGGGCCAGTCCTGCGCCGCTGGCGGTGACGGTGAGCGAGGCCCGGGAGACGGTACTGGGCTTGTAGCGGCGGTGTCGTCCTCGAACGGTCATCGCGGTGGGTCCTCCCCCTCCGGCGGATCACTCGATCCCACATGACCCCGGCGCGGCCGGCGCGGGCCGCCGGCACGGTGCCCGGCGGAGCGTCAGTTTTTGTCGTGATCATGTGAGTTGTACGGCGATCAGCCTAGAGTTGGCCGCTTCCGGCGAGCAAGGGAGCGCCGGGGTGCCGGGGGAGCGCATGCGATGTCCGCGCCGGAAATGATGTTGCGGGCTACCGGCGCGGGGGGCGCACAATGGAGGCACCGCGGGCGAGGTGATGGGGGCGGATCCGCGGCATTTCTCCGTCTTCAATTGTCAGGACATACCCCGGGGGGAGTGAGCACGTTGGGGTACACGGAACTGCCCGGAGCACGGGTGCCGATCCGGATCTGGACCGACCCGTCGTCGGTGGAGGAGGGGGCGCTGCGTCAGCTGCACAATGTGACCACGCTTCCCTGGGTACGCGGACTGGCCGTGATGCCGGACGTGCACTACGGCAAGGGGGCGACCGTCGGCTCGGTCATCGCCATGGAGGGCGCGGTGTGCCCGGCGGCGGTGGGGGTGGACATCGGCTGCGGCATGACCGCGGTGCGCACCTCGCTCACCGCCGGCCACCTGCCCGGCGATCTCTCCCGGCTGCGCTCCCGCATCGAGCAGGCCATCCCCGTGGGGCGCGGCGCGCACCCCGAGGCGGTCGACCCGCGGCGGCTGCACGGCTTCGGCACTGCCCGCTTCGAAGCCCTGTGGCAGCGGTTCGACGGCCTTGCCCCGCAGGTCAAGGCACGTGCGGACCGGGCCGGCAAGCAGCTGGGCACGCTCGGCGGCGGCAACCACTTCATCGAGGTGTGCACCGACACCGAAGGCGCGGTGTGGCTGATGCTGCACTCCGGCTCCCGGAACATCGGCAAGGAGCTGGCCGAGCACCACATCGGCGAGGCCCGCCGGCTGCCGCACAACCAGGATCTGGTCGACGGCGATCTGGCGGTCTTCGTGCAGGGCACCCCGCAGATGGACGCCTACCGTCATGACCTGTTCTGGGCCCAGGAATACGCCCGTTGCAACCGCGAGCTGATGATGGCTCTGCTCCAGGACGTGATACGCCGCGAGTTCCGCGCGGCCCGCCCGTCCTTCGGCGAGGTCATCTCCTGCCATCACAACTATGTGGCGGAGGAGCGTTACGACGGCATGGACCTGCTGGTGACGCGGAAGGGCGCGATCCGGGCCGGGGCCGGGGAGTTCGGCATCATCCCCGGCTCCATGGGAACGGGCTCCTACATCGTCCGGGGTCTGGGCAATCCGGCGGCTTTCCGGTCCGCCTCGCACGGGGCGGGCCGGCGGATGAGCCGGGCGGCGGCAAAGCGCCGCTTCACGGTGCGGGATCTGGCCGACCAGACCCGGGGCGTGGAGTGCCGCAAGGACTCCGGTGTGGTGGACGAGATCCCGGGCGCCTACAAGCCGATCGAACAGGTCATAAACCAGCAGCGCGATCTCGTCGAGGTGGTCACCAAACTGCGCCAGGTGATCTGCGTCAAGGGCTGAGCCGCGGCCGTCTCCGTCCCTGCGGGGAGACGGCCGCTGTCCTTGACGGTGCGCGGCCACATCGGCGAGAAGCGTCATAGCGGATCAAAGCTCGTATCGCGGGAGAAGGAGCGGGAGAGGAGGAGAGGTCCTCGATCTCAGACTGCCCCGGAGAGCGCGCGGAAATTACTCCGATCTTGGAATTTTAATCTTCTGCCTGGTTTGGCGCGGCGGAAGGGAAGATCCCGGCCCGGTCCCGGCCCCGGCGGTGGGTCCCCGGGCGCCCGGCGGCACCGCCCCGGGGCGGTGCCGCCGCGGTGAGCAGGGAGAACCCCGGCGGCGGGGGAGCACTCCGGTCCCAGGGGATTGCCGTCCGGCCGTATCCGGCCAGGGCCGCGGCTTTCTGAAGGGACACGGTCAGATGCGGCCGGAGTTGCCGGGCTTGGCCGGCGGGAGCACAAGGCCCGGCCGCGGGCAACGGAACTTTGCCGTTCCCCGGTTCCGGCCGCCCCGGGGACCGGAACCGGCACTGTGCCGTTACCGCTCGCGGCGGGTCCGGCGGGCCGCGGGCGGCACCGCGGCACCGTGCGCCCCTGGCCATGGCCCGCCTCCCGTACCGGCATTCCCGCCCTGCGGCTCTCCCGGCCGTATCCCCGGCGCCGGCACACCATGATGGCGGTGACGGCGGGCATTTCGCCGCCGCCCGTGCCCTGCCGGACGGAAAAAGCGGTGAATATGTCGTCGAGCTATGACGGCGGGCCGCAGCGGCGATCCCCCGTCCGGTCACTGCCGCATGCGGCGGCCGGTACGGTCGGGCGGACCGGGGCATGCGGACGGGTGTGCGGGAGGAGCCATGGCGATGGCGGTGACGGAGCGGGCGATCGACAGAATCAAGGCGATGATTGTGGCCGGAGCACTGGCTCCCGGCCAGCGGCTGCCCCGCGAAGAGGAATTGGCCGAGGACCTCGGGCTGTCCCGCAATTCGCTGCGCGAGGCGGTCCGTGCCCTGACCGCCATGCGCATTCTGGTGGTCCGGCAGGGCGACGGCACCTATGTGTCCAGTCTTGAGCCCGGTCTGCTGCTGGAGTCGCTGACTTTCGCCGCCGACGTCTCCACCGGGGAAACCGCGCTCCAGCTCCTCCAGGTCCGGCGCATGCTGGAGCCGCAGGCGACGGCGCTGGCCGCCGGCCGGATCACCGACGCGGACCTGGCCCGCCTCTCCGGGCTGCTGGAGCGCTGCAACCGGGCACGGGACATCGAGGAGTTCGTGGCCTGCGACATGGACTTCCACGGCGCCATCGCCGACCTGGCCGGCAACCCCGTGCTCTCCGCGCTGCTGCGGATTCTCTCCAGCCGCACCCAGCGGGTGCGCGTGCTGCGCGCCGCGGGCGGGGACGCGGTGCTTGCCGGCGCACAGCGGGAGCACGGGGCGATCCTGGAGGCGCTCGCCGCCCGGGACGCCCGGCTGGCCGAGGCCAGCGCCGCCGTGCACATCGCCGGGGTGGAGCGCTGGCTGCGGGCCGAGGCCCCCGCCGGCTCTCCGGCCGGGACATCGGAGGTGTCCCCGGACGTGTCTCCGGCCGGGGCGGCGGCTTCCAGTGCCGCCACCCCGGCCGGAGCCTGAAAGACCTCCGATCTCTGTGCTGTTCAGTCCGGAAGTTCGGGGATAGGGTGCGGTGCTGGCATTGATACCTCCGAGGTCTTGGAGTCTCCGGTGAAGCTGATGCGTCTGGGAGGGGCGGGTGCGGAACGTCCGGCGGTCCGCACCGACGACGGCCGGGTGCTGGATCTGTCCCCGGTCACCGGCGGCGGTGACATCGACCGCGCCTTCCTGGCCGGCGGCGGAATCGAGCGGGCCCGCGAGGCGCTGGCCGCCGGCGGGCTGCCGGAGCTCCCGGACGCCGGGGACCTGCGGGTCGGGGCGCCCGTCGCCCGGCCCGGCAAGGTGGTCTGCATCGGCCTCAACTACCGCGACCACGCCCGGGAGACCGGAGCCGCGGCCCCGCCCCGCCCCGTCGTCTTCATGAAGGACCCGGGCACCGTGATCGGCGCCTACGACGAGGTCCTCATCCCGCGCGGCTCGGTCCGGACCGACTGGGAGGTGGAGCTGGCCGTGGTCATCGGCCGCCGCGCCCGCTATCTGGAGACCGAGGAGGAGGCCGCCGGGGTCGTCGCCGGCTATGCCGTCAGCAACGACGTCTCCGAGCGCGAGTTCCAGCTCGACTACTCACCCCAGTGGGACCTGGGCAAGTCCTGCGAGACCTTCAACCCGCTCGGCCCGTGGCTGGTCACCGCCGACGAGGTGGACGACCCGCAGAACCTGGGCCTGCGGCTGTGGATCAACGGTACCGAGCGGCAGAACGGCCACACCGGCGACATGATCTTCGACATCCGCCATCTGGTCGCCTACCTCAGCCGCTACATGGTCCTGGAACCCGGAGACGTCATCAACACCGGCACCCCGGCGGGCGTCGCCCTCGGCCTGCCCGACCAGCCCTACCTGCGCCCCGGCGATGTGATGGAGCTGGAGATCGACGGCCTCGGGCGGCAGCGCCAGACCCTCGGCCAGGCGTGAGAGCGGCACCGGACACCGCCATGAGCCGCATCACCGCCGTCGAGACCCACGACATCCGCTTCCCCACCTCGCGCGAGTTGGACGGCTCGGACGCGATGAACCCCGACCCCGACTACTCCGCCGCCTACCTGGTGCTGCGCACCGACGGGGGCCCCGCCGGCCACGGCTTCACCTTCACCATCGGCCGGGGCAACGAAGTACAGGTCGCCGCCCTGGAGGCGCTGCGCCCGCACCTGATCGGCCGCCGGGTGGACGACATCTGCGCCGACCCGGGCACCGTCTACCGCGCCCTCACCGCGGACAGCCAGCTCCGCTGGCTCGGACCGGAGAAGGGCGTCATCCACATGGCCATCGGCGCGGCCGTCAACGCGGTCTGGGATCTGGCCGCCCGGCGGGCCGGCAAACCGCTGTGGCGGCTGCTCGCCGACGCCGAACCGGAATGGCTGGCCGGGCAGGCCGACCTCCGCTACCTGGAGGACGTGCTGTCCCCGGAGCGCGCCGTGGAACTGCTGCGCGCCGGACGGGAGGGCGCCGGCCGGCGCGCCGACGCGCTGCTGCGAACCGGCTACCCCGCCTACACCACCTCTCCCGGCTGGCTCGGCTACTCCGACGCCAAACTCACCAGGCTGGCCCGCCAGGCCGTCGCCGACGGCTTCACCCAGATCAAGCTCAAGGTCGGCGCCGACCTCGCCGACGACGTCCGGCGGCTGCGCGCGGCGCGGGCCGCCGTCGGGCCGGACATCCGGATCGCCGTGGACGCCAATCAGCGCTGGCACGTCCGGCAGGCCATCGAATGGACCAGGGCGCTCGCCGAGTTCGGCCCCTACTGGATCGAGGAGCCGACCAGCCCGGACGACATCCTCGGGCATGCGGCGGTGCGGCGGGCCGTCGCCCCGGTCAAGGTGGCCACCGGCGAGCACGCCCAGAACCGGGTGATCGTCAAACAGCTCCTCCAGGCCGGAGCGGTCGACGTGCTCCAGCTGGACGCCGCGCGGGTCGGCGGCGTCAACGAGAACCTGGCCGTGCTGCTGCTCGCCGCCGATCACGGAGTGCCGGTCTGCCCGCACGCGGGCGGTGTCGGCCTGTGCGAACTCGTGCAGCACCTGGCCATGTTCGACTACGTGGCGCTCAGCGGCACCACCCGGGACCGGGCCGTGGAGTACGTGGACCACCTGCACGAGCACTTCACCGAC
Source organism: Streptomyces sp. YIM 98790 (assembly GCF_011421595.1). Classification (GTDB taxonomy): domain Bacteria; phylum Actinomycetota; class Actinomycetes; order Streptomycetales; family Streptomycetaceae; genus Streptomyces. The sequence goes on from NZ_WTLH01000014.1 coordinate 30,663, forward strand.
CCGGTGCGCATCGTGGGCGGCCACTACGCCGCCCCCCAGACGCCCGGCTTCTCGGCCCGGATGCGCCAGGAGTCCCTGGACCGCTACCGGTTCCCCGACGGTGCCTTCTGGACCGCCGACCGTGCCGGGCGCACCCCGGGCGGACAGGACGACACGGAGAGGACGGTGCCGGCCGGATGACCGAGCCGACGACCGGAGCGACCACCGACCCGGCGACCGGCCCGGCGACCGGCCCGGCGACCGATCCGGCGGGCGGCCGGGAACTGGCGGGGCTGCGGGCCCTGGTGACCGGCGGGGCCTCCGGGATCGGGCAGGCCGCCGCCCGGCTGCTGGCCGCGCGCGGCGCCCGGGTCGCCGTCCTGGACCTGCGCCCGGAGGACGTCACCGCGCCCCTCCTCCCGTACCGGGCCGACGTCTCGGACGACGCCTCGGTCCGGGCCGCGGTGTCCGCCGCCGCCGAAGACCTCGGCGGGCTGGACATCCTGGTCAACAACGCGGGCATCGGCGCAGCCGGCACCGTGGCGGACAACCCCGACGAGGAATGGCACCGGGTCTGGGACGTCAACGTGGTGGGCATGGTGCGCACCAGCCGCGCCGCCCTGCCCCGTCTGCGCGCCTCGCCGCACGCCTCGGTGGTCAACGTCTGCTCCATCGCCGCCACCGCCGGGCTGCCGCAGCGGGCCCTGTACTCGGCCACCAAAGGCGCGGTGCTCTCCCTCACCCTGGCCATGGCCGCGGACCACCTGCCCGACGGCATCCGGGTCAACTGCGTCAACCCCGGAACCGCGGACACCCCCTGGGTCGCCCGGCTGCTGGACGCCGCCGACGATCCCGAGGCCGAGCGGGCCGCGCTCGCCGCCCGCCAGCCCATGGGCCGCCTGGTCACCGCCGGGGAGGTCGCGGCGGCCATCGTCTACCTCGCCGGGCCGGCCGCCTCCGCGGTCACCGGCACCGCCCTGGCCGTGGACGGCGGCATGGCCGGCCTGCGCCCCCGCCCCGCACCGCGGACCTGACGGGCGGAACCGCCGGGGATGACGACGGGAACGCGAAGCAGCGGAGCAGCGGAGCAGAACGGAGAGAAATGGAGAAGAACGGAGCCGAGGTGCCGCCGGCCGCGCGGACGAGAACCCTGGGGACCACCGGCGTCACAGTGACCGAACTGGCGCTGGGCGCCGCGCCGCTCGCCGGCCTCTACCGCCCGGTCGGCGCCGCACAGGCCCGCGCCGCCGTGGACGCCGCCTGGGCGGCGGGCGTGCGCTACTACGACACCGCGCCCCACTACGGACTCGGCCTGTCCGAACGCCGCCTCGGCGCCGCCCTGGCCGGCCGCCCGGCCGCCCGCCGCACCGTCTCCACCAAGGTCGGCCGCCTCCTCCGCCCACTGCCTCCTCCCCACCCGGCCGACGACCTGGACCACGGCTTCGCCGTCCCCGCCACCCACGAGCGGGTCTGGGACTTCACCGCGGCCGGGGTGCGGCGCAGCCTCGCCGACAGTCTCGACCGGCTCGGCCTCGACCGGGTGGACATCGCCTACCTGCACGACCCCGACGACCACGCCGGGGCCGCCTTCGGCGAGGCCCTTCCCGAACTGGCCCGGCTGCGCGCCGAGGGCACCGTCTCCGCGATCGGCGCCGGCATGAACCAGACCGCCATGCTCACCCGGTTCATCCGCGACTCCGGCATCACCCTCGACGTGGTGCTCTGCGCCGGCCGCTACACCCTGCTCGACCAGGACGCGCTGCGCGAGCTGCTGCCCGTCGCCGCCGCCCGCGGCACCTCGGTGGTGATCGGCGGCGCCTTCAACTCCGGACTGCTGGCCGATCCCCGCCCCGGAGCCACCTACAACTACACGGCCGCCCCGGAGCCGCTGCTGCGCCGCGCCCTGCGGCTGAAGGACGTGTGCGAGGAGCACGGCGTCCCGTTGCGCGCCGCCGCCCTCCAGTTCCCGTTCGGCCACCCGGCGGTGAGCAGCGTGCTGGTGGGTGCCCGCTCCGCCGGGGAAGTCCGCGACGCCGCCGCGATGATGGCCCACCCGATCCCCGGGGCGCTGTGGGAACGGCTGCGCGCCGAGGCCCTGCTGCCGCCCGGGGTTCCCGTCCCCCCGGAGAGAGCCGCCCCGTGAACGAGCCTTCCCCGCCTCCGCCTCCGTCCCCGTCCTTGCCCCCGTCCCCGTCCCCGGCCTCGTACGCCGCCGCGCGGTGTGCACCGGCCGGTCCCGCCCCCGGAGCGGTGATCGACGCCCACCACCACCTGTGGGAGCTGGCCGTCCGCGACCAGGACTGGATCGCCGGGGAAGCCCTGGCCCCGCTGCGCCGCGACTTCACCCTGGCCGACCTGGAGCCCGAGGCGCGCGCGGCGGGGGTGACGTCGACCGTGGCCGTGCAGACCGTGACCGTCGCCGAGGAGACCCCCGAGCTTCTCGCCCTGGCGGCGCAGAGCGAGCTGATCGCCGGCGTGGTCGGCTGGACCGACCTCACCGCCCCCGACGCCGGCCGGGCCTTGGAGGCGCTGCGCACCGGTCCGGGCGGGGAACGGCTGGTCGGCATCCGGCACCAGGTGCAGCACGAGCCCGACCCGCGGTGGCTGCTCCGTGCCGACGTGGCCCGCGGCCTGGCCGCCGTGGCCGATGCCGGGCTCGTCTACGACCTGGTGATCCTTCCGCACCAACTGCCCGCCGCGGCGGAGGCCGCCTCCCGTTTCCCGCAGCTCACCTTTGTCCTGGACCACTTGGGCAAGCCGCCCATCGCCGCCGGGGAGCCGGAAGAACTGGCCGGCTGGTCGGCGTCGGTGCGCCGCCTCGCCGGGCGGCCCAACGCCGTGTGCAAGCTCTCCGGTCTGGTGACCGAGGCGGACTGGCGGACCTGGACCGTGCCCGACCTGCGGCCGTATGCCGAAGTGGTGCTGGACGCCTTCGGCCCGGAACGGGTGATGTTCGGCTCCGACTGGCCGGTCTGCCGCCTCGCCGCCGGCTACGGGAGGGTCCTGGACACCGCCCGGGAACTGTGCGACACCCTGGCCCCTGCCGAGCGGGACGCCGTGTTCGCCGGCACCGCCGCCCGGGTCTACCGGCTGCCCGCGGCCCGGCGGACCGGAACGGCGCCGTAGCGGGATGCGCAGCCGCCGGCCGGGCCGGGAGCTTCGCCCGCCCTCCCTTACCCCGCGGCGGCCCGAATGTGTGGCACCGCCCGTGGGCAAACGAGTGGCGCCGCCGCCTTTTTCACTGAAAGAGATGATGGCCTCACTCGAATACCACACTTTCCAGTGGTGCGCGGTCGTGATCCGGCTGAGGCTGAACACGTCGCCAGCGCGTTCCCAAGAGCTGATGACGTGTCGGCTCTCGCGTTCGCGGCGAAAGGAAAATTCATGCGTGCCACTCGCACTCTCTTCGCCTCAGCCGCCGTCACCGCGGCCCTTGCCCTCTCCGCTCCCGCAGCGAGCGCCCTGACCGCACCCGAGCTGCGGGCGCCGGAGAGCGGTATGGCCACCAGTGGTGACCACGGGGACAAGGACCGTCACGACAAGGACGGCAAGCACCACGATAAGGACCGTCACGGCAAGGACGGCAAGCACGGCAAGGGCAAGAAGCCGCGCGGTGGTGTTCACGCCGGCAGCGGTGCGCTGGCCGTGACGGGGCTCCCGGTGAGCGGGGACCACGGGGACAAGGACCGTCACGACAAGCACGGCAAGCACCACGATAAGGACCGTCACGGCAAGGACGGCAAGCACGGCAAGGGCAAGAAGCCGCGCGGTGGTGTTCACGCCGGCAGCGGTGCGCTGGCCGTGACGGGGCTCCCGGTGAGCGGGGACCACGGGGACAAGGACCGTCACGACAAGCACGACAAGCACGACAAGCACGGCAAGCACGACAAGCACGGCAAGGGCAAGAAGCCGCGCGGCGGTGTTCACGCCGGCAGCGGCGGGCTGGTCCAGCCCGCAGGCGGCATGGCCGCCGGGTCCGTGCTGCTGCTCGGCGGTCTCGGTGCCGGGGCCTACGTGCTGCGGCGTCGCACCGCGGCCGGCTCTGCCGCCGCCTGAACCGTCACCCCTCACGCCTCACTGCGTTCTTTCGCGGCTGCCGTCCTTCCACGGATGGCGGCCGCGGTCGCTGCTCCGCGCGGTCCCCGGCAACGCCGCCGCCGTCCCGTTCACGAAAGGCCCTCTTCCATGCCGGCCCAGCAGCCGTCCCAGCAGCCGTCCGAGCAGAACCGGACCCGGACCCGGACCGGGCCCGCCCGCCGCAAGCTCGGCCGAGCACTGATCCTGCCCCTTGCGGCCACGGCCGCGGGTGTCCTCCTCCTCTACAACGCCCTCACCGCACCGGCCGAGCTCCCGCCCCCGGCCCACTCCGCGGCGGAAGCCCCGGCCCCGGCCGGCTCTCCCGCCGTGCCCGGTCAGGCTTCCGGCGCCGAACAGGCCCTGCCCCGCTCGGTACCCACCCGGATCACCATCCCGGAGATCGGCGTGGACGCGCCGTTCGTCCCACTGGCCATCGGGGAATCCGGGCAGCTCGACCCACCGCCTCGCGACGACAGCAATCTCGCCGGCTGGTTCGAGGACGGAGCGGCTCCGGGCGAGCGCGGCTCCTCCATCGTGGTCGGCCATGTCGACACCATGGACGGACCGGCCGTGTTCGCGCGCCTGAACGAACTGAAACCGGGAAGCTCGGTCAGCATCACCCGCGAGGACGGCATCACCGCGACGTTCACGGTCCATGCCATGGAGGTCTTCAGCAAGGCCGACTTCCCCGACGACCGGGTGTACGCCGACACCCCCTCCCCGTCGCTGCGCCTGATCACCTGCGCCGGCGCCTACGACCGGGAGACCCGGAACTACGAGGACAACCTGGTGGCGTTCGCCCGGCTCGACTCGGCGGAACGCACCTGAATCCCCGCGCCGACCGCAGCGTTCGCCACGCTGCGCCGTGCCGCACCGGGTTGCCTGCGCGCAGCGGCCGGCCGCGCCGGCTTGTCGGCGGATGCGTATTCCGTACGGAGTGATTGAGGGCCGCTGACAAAGAAAAAATGCGGCCCGGAATACCCAGCATTTCCTCCCTATCCTGTCTCGGGCCCGGAGAGAACAGAGGACAGGGAGGCCCCACCGTGCCCGCTCGATGGCGACGCAAAGCAGTGCAGGCGGCAGCGGCGGGCGCACTCGCGCTGATCCTGGCCGCCGCCCCGCCCGGCGGGCCGTCCCGCGCCGCGGCGGCAGCCGTGGCCACCGAGGCGGAGAGCGCGCTCTCCGACGACGCCTTCCACACCCCGCCCGATCCGCTGCCCGCCGGGCGGCCCGGCGACCTGATCCGGTACCGCCCGGCCAAGGCGGGACCGCCCAGCGCGCAGGCCCTGGCCGACGCCTGGCAGGTGATGTACCTGTCCACGGACGCGCTCGGCGAGCCCAACGCCGTCACCGGAACCGTGCTCGTGCCCAAGGGCGCCGACCCGGCAACCGCCCCCGTCGTCGGATTCGGCCCCGGCACCCACGGCCCCGCGTTCCACTGCGCCCCTTCCCGCATGCTCGCCATCGGCGCCTTCTACGAACAGCCCGCGGTCAATTCCCTGCTCGGCGCCGGGTACGCCGTCGCCCTCACCGATTACGAGGGCTATCACCCCGATCCGGAAACCACCTACACCATCGGCCGCTCCATGGGTGCGGCGCTCATCGACGGTGTGCGGGCCGCGCAGCGCCTCACCGAGGCCGGGCTCTCCGCCACCGCCCCGGTCTTCTTCCGCGGCTACTCCCAGGGCGGCGGGGCCGCCATGTGGGCCGGTGAACTCCAGCCCGCCTACGCACCGGAACTCGACCTGGCCGGGGTGATCGGCGGGGGAGTACCGGCCGACCAGGTGCAGGTCGCCCTCGGGCTGGAAGGCGGCGACGGTTTCGGACTGCTCGCGTACGCCCTGCTCGGCATGGACAACGCCTACCCGGAACTGGATCTGGAGCCCCACCTCAATGACACGGGCCGCGCGGCCTTCGCGGATATGAACGCACGCGCCTGCACCATGGAACTCCTGCTGGAGCACCGGGGCAAACGCGTCACGGACTATCTGACGCGCAGCCCGCTGATCGATCCGCCGTGGCTGGCCCGCATCCAGGAGAACACGCTCGGCACCCGGCCGATCGCCGCCCCGGTCTTCCAGTACCACGCCACCGAGGACGAACTCGTCGCCTCTCCGCAGGCCCGGTCACTGCGCGACGCCTACTGCGCGGCCGGTGTCGAACTGGTCTGGAAGACCTGGCAGACCGGCCACATCGCGCTGGTCTACCACGGCAACGCGGAGGCCCTCGCGTTCATGAACGACCGCCTGTCCGGCCAGCCGGTCCCCAGCACCTGCTGACCGGGAGGGGCGGCGCCATGGAGATCACGGAACGCCAGGAAGCCGAAGAAGTCAGGGAAGAACGCGACAGCCGGGACAGCCGGGACAGCGAGGAGACCGGCGCACCGGGCGTGGGCCGGGCCCCGCACACCCTGTCCCGGCCGCTGCGGGCGGCCGTGCAGCTCTTCGCCGCCGGGCTGGCGCTGCTCACCCTGTGGCACATGCTGGCGGGCTTCCTCTCCATCGCGCCCGACAACGTGCTGAAGCGCCGGACCGAGTCCGCCGTCGACGGCTACCTGGAACCGGAACTCGTAAGGAACTGGCTGCTGTTCGCGCCCAGCCCGCCACGCGCTGATCTGCGCATCGAGGTGCGCGCCGAAATCCGGCGGGACTCCGCCGGCGTCATCCGCACCGACTGGCTGGACCTCACCCAGCAGGACCTGGACAACATCCGTCACCAGCTGCTGCCCAGCCACGCCGACCGCGCCCAGCTCTTCCGGGCCTGGTCGCAGTTCCGCAAACACACCGACGACTCGTTCGTCCCGTACACCGAGTACGGGCTGCTGATGGACGCCCACGTGCACCGGATCGCCCTGCTGCGCCTCGCCGAACAGGGCCGCGACCTCGATCGGGTGGAACGCATCCAGCTTCGTTCCGGCAGCGTCGCCATTCCGCCACCGCCCTGGGAGAGGGGCCGTGGCGCGGCCTCCGGCGAACCCGCCTACCGCGAGGCCGGATGGCGTGAGGTGACCGACGCCGACCGTGGCGTCGCCGCCCTCGCCGGAGGAGGAACCACCCCGTGACCACCACCGCGTCCGATCCCGGCACCGATCCCGGCACCGATCCCGGCACCACGAGCGGCACCAGGACCGGGGCCGATGACGGCCCGGACCACCCCGAGCGGACCGCGCCCGCCGCGCAGACGCAGACGCAGCCCGAGGGACTGATCGCCCGCTGGGACTCCGCCCTCACCCGCGGATTCCGTACCGTGACCACCCGTTCCCTGGGACCGCACCAGACCGCGGTACTGCGGATCGCCACCGCCTTCACCTGGCTGCTGTTCATGGTGCGGGAGTTCCCCCACCGCCACGAGCTGTTCGGCCCCAACGGCCCCTGGGGCCTGGACCTTGCCGTCCCCTACCTGGAGACCACCGGGGCCCTCACCGTACTGGTCTGGTCCGGCTCCACCCTGTGGTTCGAGCTCTGCTACGCCCTGGCCCTGGCCTCGGCGGCCGGACTGCTGCTCGGCTGGCACACCCGGGCCATGTCGGTGCTGTTCATGGTCGCGGTGCTGTCCTTCGACAACCGCAGCAGCATCATGGGCAACGGCGGCGACAATCTCCTGCATCTGCTGGCCGTCTACCTGGTGCTGCTGCGCTGCGGCCAGGTCTGGTCACTCGACGCCCGCCGCCGGGCCCGCGCCCGGTCCGGCGCAGGCCCGGCGCTCTGGGCACTCCTCGGCGCCGCCCTGGCCGCGTCCACCCTCAGCGGCAGACTCGACGCCCCCGGCTGGCTGCTGGTCTTCTGGGGGCTCTGGCTGGTCCATGCCCTGTGGTGGACGGCGGGCCGCTTCGCGCCCGGCCAGCCCCGGACCTTCTGCGACACCCTTGCCCACCTGGTGCACAACGCCACCCTGCTGGTGCTGATGTACGAGGTCTGCCTGATCTACGGCAGCGCCGGCTGGTACAAGATCCAGGGCGAGCTGTGGCAGAACGGCACGGCCACCTACTACGCGCTGCACGCCGACTACTACACCCCCTGGCCCGGACCGTCCGCCTGGCTGGCCGGCCACTCGGGCGTGGTGCTGGCGATGACCTACGTGACCGTCTTCCTCCAGGTCGGCTTCGTCTTCTCACTGCTCAACCGCCGCGCCAAGAACGTCATGCTGGTCTTCCTGATCGCCGAACACGCAGTGATCGGCGTGCTGATGGGACTGCCCTACCTCTCCCTGGCGGTCATCGCCGCCGACCTCCTCTTCCTCCCCACCGCCTTCCTTCTCCGGGCCCGGGCTTGCCTCCGCCTCCGCCCCCCACGCCTCTGGCGGGCGCGACCGGGCTGACGCGGGGGAGCCGGGCCCAACCCCGCATAATCGTTTCCATGGGCAAGAACTATGAGCGGATAGACGGCCGGTTGCGGGCCTTCATCGAGGCGCAGCACATCTTTTTCACCGCGACGGCGCCGCTGGACCGCGAGGGCACCGTGAACCTTTCACCCAAGGGCCTGAAGGGCTCGTTCGCGGTGATCGACGAGCTGACCGTGGCCTACCTCGATTTCGCCGGGAGCAACGCCGAGACGATCGCGCATCTGCGCGAGAACGGCCGCATCACCCTGATGTGGTGCGCCTTCGACGGTCCGCCCAACATCGTGCGCGTGCACGGCCGCGGTGAGCCGGTCTTCCGCGACGACGCGCGATGGGCCGGGCTGATCGGGCACTTCCCCGACATCGATCCGACCACCCATGGCCTGCGGGCGATCATCGTCGTGACGGCCGAGAAGATCCGCGACACCTGTGGGTACGCCGTCCCGTTCATGACCTATGACGGAGACCGCCCCCTGCATGCGTCGCGCTTCGCGCGCGAGACGGACGAGTCACTCGACGCGTACTTCCGGAAGAAGGAGCACGTCGCCACCAGCATCGACGGCCTGCCGGGCCTTCCCCTGCCGCTGCCGCCACTCCCGCCCGGCGCACAACCATGACCCGGCCGCGACCCCCGATGGCCGCCATGGAACGCCGGTCCCCGGCCCTCGGCGCCGGCCTCAGCCGAGTTGCTGGGCCAGCCCGACGACGATGCCCTCGGGACCACGGATGTAGCAGAGCCGATAGATGTCCTCGTACCGCACGATCTCGCCGACGAGTTCCGCGCCGCGGGCCCGCAGACGGGCAACGACGTCCTCGATGTCGTCGACGGCGAACATGACGCGGCGAATGCCCAGCGTGTTCGCGGGTGCGTTCTTCGGCTCCGGACTGATCGCCGTCGGCGTGTGAAACCTTGCCAGTTCGATCCGGCCGTGTCCGTCCGGGGTGCGCAGCATGGCGATGTCCTGCCGGACGTCGTCGACCCCGATGACACGTTCCACCCAGCGCCCCTCGACCGGTCCCTTGCCCTCCAGTTCCATGCCGAGTTCGACGAAGAACTCGATGACCGCATCGAGGTCGTCGACAACGATGAGGACGTTGTCCATCCGCTGAATCGCCATGGCGAGAGTGTATTGCCCCGGATGCCGCCCACCGGTGCCTCGCCAGGCCCGGCCCTGCCGACCGGCGTGGGAGGATCGGGGGGTGCTGGATATCGGGTATGCGCTGTCGTCGCGGTTTCCGGACCCGCCGCAGACGGACTACCGGGCGGCGGACGTACGGGCGCTGCGTCACGACCTGTTCAGCGGGGACGTCTACCTCGCCGACTCAAAGACGGACCACGAGCTGGCCACCGCCTGGGGGTGGGTGCCGGTACTGGATTTCGCCTGGGCGCTGTGTGACATCGCCGAGCAACTGGACCGGGACCCGCTGGGCAGCCGCGCCGCCCGCCCGCAGCGGGCGGAGCTGGACTTCACCGAATCCACCGAGCGCCTGCGCTTCGTGCGCCGCTTCGGGCATGTGGACATCACCGCCGACTGGCAGCCGGCGGGCGAGCCGCCGCTGGTGGTGCGCCACGCCGAGCTGCGGCGCGAGGCCCGCGACTTCCTGCACGACCTGCTGGCCGATCTGATCGACCTGCATGAGGAACTGGGCGAGAACGTCCACGTCTGGCAGTTGCAGACCCGCTTCCCGCGCCTGCCGGTCGCCCGCTGAGCCGCTTGCCGCGGCATGGCCCGAAGGCCCCGCCCGTCCGCCCCGCCAGGGCGGACGGGCAGGGCGGACGGGCGGGGCTCCGAGGCCCTGCGGCGGGATGCGTCAGGCGGTGCCGGTGCTGCGGTTGTTCAGCAGGCGGGGGACGTAGCGCAGGGCGGCGCCGCCGGCCAGCATGGTCGCCGCGCCGAACGCGATCAGCCCGGCGTCGAGGTCGGTGCCGGTGTTGGCGAGACCTCCGCCGGCGCCTCCGCTGCTGAGCTGGGCGCCGCCGCTGAGCTGCGGTGAGCTGGTGCCTCCGCTGATGGTGGAGGCGCCTCCGCCGGTGCTGCTCCCGGAACTGCTGCCGCCGGTGGACACCGTGCCGCCCACATCGGCAGGGGAGGGATCGGCCGGGTCGGCGGGATCACCGGGATCGGCCGGGTCGGCGGGGTCGCTCGGGTCGGTGGGGTCGGCGGGGTCGCTCGGGTCAGCGGGGTCGGCGGGATCACCGGGATCGGCCGGGTCGGCGGGGTCGCTCGGGTCGGTGGGATCGGTGGGATCTGCCGGGTCCACCGGGCCGTCGCCGACGATCTGGCCGGTGGCCAGGATGTTGTCCTGATCCGCCGGGTCCAGCACGCAGTGCGAATCGAAGGTCCCCAGCCCGGTCTCGCTGCCGTTGGCGTCCAGCGGGGTCAGCGTCATGTCCAGTTCGTGCACCGAGATGGTCAGGTCTCCCGGCTGGTTGAGCGTGATGGAGGGCGCTGTGCCGCTCGCATCGACGGTGAACGTCCCGGAGGCCGGGATGGCGGTGTCCTCAAGCGTCACCGGAACCGCCAGGTCGAGTGAACCTCCGGGATGAGTGATCTTCGACTGGGAGACGGCCGTACCTGTGAGCGTCTTCGCACCCACCAGGTTCAGGCCCTGGGTGGCCTTCTCCCCGACGGTGGAGATCGCGATGATCGCGATCTCCGGCGACGGAACGCCGACCTCAAGTGTGGCCGGAATGTTGGCGGAGATCTCGACAGTGACCGTGTCATTCCCGATGAGCGGGAACGGACACGCGTACGTCAGGGTCAGCGAGCTGGGTTCGTCCGCGGAAGCAGTTCCGAATCCCAACGCCACCATCATTCCGCCGGCGGCTATCGCGGTCGCCGCCACGGCCGTCGCGGCCTGGGCTTTGCGTGTTCTCCTGTGGGCTCCCATGAGCTACCTTTCCGGAAACAATTGGAATACTGAATTGCTTCCCGTGCGGGCACGATGCGTGCCGTAAGCTACTCACCGGTATGGCGCTGGTCAACCTGCCGTGAGCAGTGTGTTTCTTCTTGTCATCCGGTGAGTAGGGCGACTGTGTCGCGTTGTCATCCGATGCTGAAGCCCTGCCTGGAGCGGAGTCGCCGGACGTTAGCGCAATATGATGAGTGGCGGCTGTCCGATTGCTCCCAGGGGGAGGAAAAATCGCCTTCCGGATTGGTTCCGAGCCGCCTTCTGCCGGAATTCAGGAGTGAGCCTTGACCCCCAGGCTACCCGTCAGTAGTTTTCGGCTCCGAAACGTGGCGGAATCCGCTCAGTCCGCTCGCATCCACAGGAAAGGCAGCTCATGGGAGCTCATAAAAGAAATGCGGGGAAGGCCAGGGTCCTGGCGGCCGTGGCCTCCTCAGCCCTCGTGGCCGGCGGCATCGTCGCCGTCGCCGGGGTGGGAGCCGCGAACGCGGAACCCGGTTCGGTGTCGCTGACCTATCAGTGCCCCTTCCCGCTGATAGGCAACGATGTCGTCGGCGTGGAGATCACGGCGAACTTCCCGGCAACGCTGGAGGTCGGCGTCCCGTCGCCGGAGATCGCGATCACCGCCGTGTCCACGGTCGGGGAGCGGGCCAACCAGGGCCTGAATCTGGTCGGTGCCAAGACCCTGACCGGTACGGGCGTCTCCAGCTCCAGGATCGAATCGCCCGACGGCACACTGGACCTCAGCGTTCCCGTGACCCTGGAGGACACCCCCATCCCGCCGTCCGGGGCCTTCCCGGTCAACGCCCACGGCAACGCGCCGTCGCTCACCTTCCAGAACGCGGGGACGGTCACGGTGACCGTCAACGAACTGGACCTGACGCTGACGCCGCTGGACGCCAACGGCAACGAGACCGGGCTGGGAACCTTCGACTCGCACTGCGTGCTGGACCCGGCGGACCAGGACAACGTCCTGTTCACGGGCGAGATCATCAACCCGCCGGACCCCGAGGACCCCGCTGACCCGGTGGACCCCACGGACCCGGTCGACCCGACTGACCCCACCGACCCGGTGGACCCCACCGACCCGGTGGACCCCGCGGACCCGGTGGACCCCGCGGACCCGGTGGACCCCGCGGACCCGGTGGACCCCGCGGACCCGGTGGACCCGACCGATCCCGCTGACCCGGTGGACCCTGCGGACCCGGTGGACCCGACCGATCCCGCTGACCCGGTGGACCCTGCGGACCCGGTGGACCCGACCGATCCCGCTGACCCGGTGGACCCGGTCGACCCGGTCGACCCGGTCGACCCGACGGACCCCACGGAGCCTCCGGGCGGTGTCGAGTACGGATATGACCTCGCCGGCTCTTCCCACATCGGCGCGGCCAACGGTGATGTCCCGCTGAGCGGCGGCCTGGACGCGGTGCTGGACCTGGCCTCAGGTTCCTACGAGGCCGACCTCCAGCTCAATCCGACCTCCGGGAAGTTCAAGATCCTCGGCTTCCTGCCGGCCTCCGCCAGGGTGGAGTTCCAGCAGCTCGGGTCGACCACCGGTTCGCTGGTGAACGGCAAGCTGACCTCGTCCTCGACCATGGACATCTACCTGCCCAAAGTGAAGGTCCTCGGCCTGCCGATCGGCGGCGGCTCCGACTGCAAGACCAGCTCTCCCTCCACGGTGGATCTGGCCTCGACCGCCGACTTCTTCAACCCGCTGGCCGGCGGCGAGCTGACCGGCACCTACGAGATCGCCGGCCTGCAGAACTGCGGATTCCTGACCGGAATCCTGAACGTCTTCGTGGCCGGCCCGGACAACACCCTCAGCGTCAACCTCACGCCCAAGGCCTGAGGTGCGGAGCTGAGGCAGTGCACGCAATGAGCGGCCCCCGTCCGAAGGGACGGGGGCCGCTTCCTCGTGCCCGCGGCCTCGCCGGACGTTTTCCTCTTGCGGCCGGCTCACAGGTCCCGGCAGTTCTCCAGGGCGTCGAAAGCGGTGTTGAGCTGCTCGTCGGCGCGGAATTCCCGCACCGGGCCCTCGTAGCCGTCCACCGCCGCCATGTCCTCCTCCGCCCGGGACACGGCGGTCGCCAGGGCCTCCGGATCGTCGTTGACCCCTGCCTCCTCCAGCGAACTCGCCGCAGAGGCCAGGGCGGTGCGGGCCTCGCCCAGGCCGGACAGGGCCGCGTCGAACAGCGCCTGGCCCTCCGGCACCGGCGGCGGCCCGGTCTCCGTGATGCCCTCCTCCAGCGCGGCCAGCCGTCCGGCGAGGTCGTCCAGGAACAGCACGATGTCCTCCTGTGCCTGCTGCGGACCGTCCTCCGTGCCCTCCTCGGGGACGGTCAGGCCGTCGCCGCCCGCCGCCACATGGCCGCAGAATTCCTCGCTCCATGCCAGCACTTCCGCGGACACCTCGGCGGCGGTCTCCCGGCCGTCTCCGGTGCCGGTTCCGCCGTCCGCGGTGCCCGGCGTATCGGAGCTGCATCCGGTGGTGGCCAGTCCGGCGGCCGAGGCCAGCGCGACGGCGGATATCAGGCGGCGCATGAGGGTCCCTTTCCTTCGCTCCGAACCGGGCGTGGATCCGGTGCCGACGCGGGTGCCGACACGAACGGCGGCGTCAGCGCGAAGGAACGTTACTCACGCGTAAATTCGGCGGACAAGACGTCCACGGTGATACGGCCGGGGCGCGGCACGGTTTCATCAGCGGCTGACAACGGGCGGCACCGGAATTGCTCAGCCCGGCGCTATCCGTGGTCGCCGCAGCACGGGTGCGGGTCGGGGATCTCGAAGGGCAGGTAGCCGCCGTGGGCGGGCATCAGCCGCAGCCGCAGCGCTCCGTCCCGCCACTCCGGTCGCAGATGGCCCCGGGTGTCGAGCCGTGCCTCCGGGGCCACGGCCGCGCCGCCGAGGGCGGTCACCTCCTCGATGGCGGTGCGCGCCAGCAGCTCCGCGATGCCGAGTACGGCGGGCAGCCCGGCCAGGCCAGGGAACAGCACGGCCCGCCCGCCGCTGCGCGCCGCATGCTCGGCCGCCGCGGCCGTGGCCGCCTGCCGTGCGGCCTCCGACCGCCCCCCGGCCGCCGTCAGCAGGCGGTTGCCCAGGACGGCGGTGAACGGCGCGGGCCGGTCGGCGCCGCCCTCGCCGGCCTTCCGGTCCTCGTCCGGCAGGCCGGGCAGGCCGGGCAGACCCGGCAGACCGGGCAGACCGGCGAGGGCGGCCAGACGGTCCCAGACCGCCTCGGCCGCCGCCGCGTCCGGCAGGCCCAGGGAGAACGTGATCCGGCCGAGGCTGTCCGCCGCCCGGTGGGTGCAGGCGCAGGCGTCCTCCGGCAGCTCCAGCCGCGCGGCCAGGGTGCGCAGCAGATGGTCGGCCCCGTGCAGGCCGCCGAGGCCGCCGAAACCGGCGTCCAGGCCGATCACGGCGGCCGGGGCGGTGGCTGTCACGAGGTGATCACCCACATCGGGTTGGTGTAGAACCACAGGTCGCGCCAGGGGTCGGCGTCGCCCATCACGTCCAGCGCGGGGCCGTGCGGGTCCACGGCCGAGCCGTTCAGACCGGGCTGGCTGCGGTTGCCGTCGGTGCCGCGCAGCCGCACGTACAGCGGGCCGGAGACCCTGCCCAGCCGGTAGGTCAGCCGGACGCTGCCGGTGGACCTGTTCACCTCGAAGGACTTGACCACCCGGGTGCCCGGGGCGGTGAAGGTGTCCTTGTCGGCGGCCGTACCGGTGACCTCGCCCCGGATGACGTCCACCCGGGCCAGGACGGGCACGAACTGGGCCCAGTTGGCCCCGTTGGCCAGTGCGATGTCCATCACCAGTTCGACCTCGGTGCCGCGCCTGACGTGCAGCATGCCGCCCAGGGTGACGGACTTGCCGCCGCCGCGGAGCCGGGCGTCCAGGCCGGAGATCAGGCCGCCGTGGTCGACCCAGATCCGGCCCTCGCGGATGCCGTCCATCACCGCCCGGTAGGAGAAGGAGCGGGCCCCGACGTGGGTGCGGCTGTACTGGCCGGGCCAGAAGTCGCCGGCCGTGAGGTTGGGCGCGCCCGCGTAGACGGGGTCGTCGTGGAAGCCGTTGGCGTTGAAGTCGGTGCCGTCCGGGCGCCGGGACAGGTCGGCCCAGTTGACGTGCGAGTCGGAGTTGGCCGTGATCCACCAGGGCTTGCCCTCGGCCAGCAGGCTGTCCCACAGGCCGCCCACGGTGGCGGTCATCCAGTCGAAGCCTCCCCAGGTGCGGTAGCTCTCCGCCGGGTAGCCAGGCCAGGAGTGGGAGCCGGGGCTGGAGGCGTAGTAGCCGCGGGCGCTGCCCGGGCCGTGCGGGGCGGGGATGCCGGCGGCCTGGTGGCCGGGTGCGCCCTCCATGCCGACGGCGATGGCCGGCTGCGCGTCCCGCCAGCCGCGGATCTCGTGCGGGGAGTCCACGCCGCGCCGTGCGGGGTGGTTGGCCAGCATCAGCGCGTCCTTGACCCGGTCCTTGCGCACCTGCTCGGCCAGGAAGTCCAGGCCGGCGATGGCGAGTGCCTCGTTCTCCGGCGAGGTGCCGCTGGTACCGGTGACGCTGCCGTCGTAGTCGGCCTCGAACTGCTTGAGCACCGACACCTCGTTGCGGCCCGGGTGGACGAAGACGGTGCCGTGCTCGGCGCCCGGGATGTTCCACTCCAGGCCCTGAAAGACCAGGGTGTCGGGGAAGTCCGCGCGGGCCTCCTTGATGTCCGGGTTGACCTTCTCCACGCCGATCCGCACGTGGTTGCTGTTGCCGTGGTCGGTGATGACCATCCAGTCCAGGCCGTGGCGGGCGCCGTTGCGCACCTGGTCGGCGACGCGGTACATGGCATCGGGGCTGTACTGCGTGTGGATGTGGTGGTCACCGGCCAGCCAGAGCAGCCGTCCGCCGTGGCCGCCGCGGCCGGTGACGGGTGTGCCGGCCGCGGGGCCGGGGACCGCCATGGCCGGGGCCGCGCCGGTCAGCATGCCCGCGCCGGCCAGGCCCGCGCCGAGCACACCGGCCCGCCGCAGGATGCCGCGCCGGGAGAGCTGCTCGGGGCTCAGTTCGCTGTCGGGCACGGCGGGGTCCATGGCCGCCGGGAGGGGGCCGGTACCGTCCTCGCCATGGTGCCGGTGGGGGTGCGGGTGTGCATGCGGGAGGTCGTCGTGGTGGTGGCCGTGGCCCATCTGTGCTCCCTGCGGATTCGGGGCGGGACTGCTGCCGGTGGAACCCTCGGGAGAACAGATGAACGCCGGGTGAGAAATGGCGGGCGCCCGGGCGCCCATTGCACGTCACTTGGCATATGCAGGTGAAGTGCGCCGGTGTTGCAGGGGGCCGTCCGGCCTGCGGGAACGCGCTGGCCGCCGGGCCCGAGTCCGGCCGGCGTCCGGCCGGCGTCCGGCCGGAGCCGGTCCGTCAGACGGGGCGGCGCGGGCCGCGGGGCAGCGGCAGCACGGTGGCGTTCTCCCGCAGCCGCAGGGCGCGCAGCACGCTCTCGGTGGCGAAACGCTGGTCCGGATCGCTGAGCCGGCGGGAGCCGAAAACGCGTTCCAGGTTCCGCATCCGGTAGCGCACGGTCTGCGGATGCAGATGCAGCAGGTCCGCCATCTCCACGGCATTGCCCCGGGTGGCCAGCCAGGCCCGCAGGGTCTCGATCAGCCGTTCCCGCTGCGATTCGGTGAGGTCGGTCAGCGGGGCCAGCTGTCGCCGTGCCATCTGCTCGGTGAGCGCCGGGTCGGTGAGCAGCCAGAGGGTGACCAGATGGGTCTCGCAGTCGACCAGCGGGCCGTCCTGGATCACGCCGCTGTGCACGAGCTGGAGGGTCTGGCGGGCCCAGCGCAGCGAGTCGCCCGCGTCGTCCAGCGGCACGGTCAGCCCGATCACGGCCGGTGAGCCGGCCAGCGCCGGTTCCAGGTCGGCCCGGCGGGCCTCGTCGAACGGGCCGGGCAGCAGCATGTGCGGCTGCGGATCGGTCAGGTCGGCCAGGGCGTCGCTGTCCAGGGAGTCGCGGGTGAGCTGGGGGTCGGCGGACAGGGCCACCAGGGTGACCTCGTCCGGCAGCGGCCAGCGGGTGCGCTCGGCCAGTTCGGTGACCCGGGCGCGCGGCGCGGACGGCCCGGCCAGGATCAGCCGCAGCAGCCGGCGCCGGTCGTTCTCCAGCTGCTCGCCCAGCGCGGCCTCGGCCTGCGCCTGGAGATAACCCTCCCGGGCCAGCGCGGTGATGTCGTCGACGTACGCGAACAGCGCGTCGGCGAACATCAGCATGAGGGAGGGGGAGAGGCTGTAGCGCTTGCCCGCCTTCTTGGCGTGGCGCAGGGCCAGCCGGGCTCCGAGCTGGAAGGAGCTGTAGACGCTGTCGAGGCTGCGGCCCAGTCTCGCGGCGGCCCGGCCCAGCCGGCGGCAGAGATCGTCGCGGCGCGCGGTGGGCACACCCGCGTCGGCCACCTGATCGACAAATGTGGTCAGGATCTGGTCCACGCAGACTCTGATGCCGCGCCCATAGGGACCGTCCAGCACCTCTGCACAATCCGGCACGGACCTGCGAATCTCGGTGCCGATCTCTTCCAGAAGGCTGGGAAGTTCCGGGCGCATAATCGCGGCGAATTCCCTTGGGAGCGGTCCCATGGGTTCCTTCAGACTCACGATCTGGGGTGCCATCGTCATGTCGTTCGCCTCCCTCCGCGGAGAGCGGTTTGAGTGCCCCGGCGGCCACGTGCGGGCAGCGGCGGGCAGGTGCCGGTGCCGTACGCCGGGCGGCTCACCGAGCGGTCGGATCGGTCCGCCGGGCAGGGTGATGACGCGGTCGTAGCGACACAAGATAGACCAGCGGGTAACCGATAGGCACCCCCCGTGCACGGCTGGTGTACGCGTGCACAGCAGGCAGCACGAGTGGAAGCGGGGACCGGGGCGGATTGTCAAGAGGGAGGCTCAGGAACAGTCACCGGATGATGAATCACGGGTTCCGGGCTGTGCCGGAGAAACAAGAAAACGCGCGGATTCCCCGGCGCTCCGGGAATTGCGTACTTCTCCATTGCGCCCTTGGTTACCGGTGCGTAACCTCCCCTCCGCAAGGGCTCACCGGCGACCTCGATTTCCCGGTGATCCCGTGCGCGCATTCCCGCCACCTGCGCTTTCTTTGCGATCAAGAGGAGTCCCATCGATGCACGGGAAAGGGCGCCGGCGCCGGGCGGCACCCGGGAACCGCCGTCGTTGGACGGCCGCCGTCCTGGCGTCCGCCGCGGTCCTGCTCACCCTGCTGGTGCAGAGCTCCGGCACGGCCGGGGAGGCGGTCCGCGACGGCCGCGGACCGGCCGCCGGACCGGCCGCCGCGCTCCCCGGTCCCGGCCACGGCGGTCCGCGGCAGGGCCGGGAGGCGGCCGAGCCCCCGCCCTGCCCGGAGGGGAAACCCCCGGGCGAGCTGGACCCGGCCCGGATGCCGGAGCCGCCGGCCGGCGCCACCGTCACCGAGGTCGGGATCGAGGGCTGCGCCGTCCCCATGGGCTTCGCCGACGTCCGCAAGCTCGGCGGGGCCATGATGATCAACGACCCGGCCCGGCCGCAGCTCATCCAGCTGAGCATCAACCACCAGATGGTGTCCGCGCCCGGCTACTTCCAGATCCGCCACCTGGGCCGGCTCACCTTCCCGGACGCCGAGTCCACCTTCCTCGCCTTCGGCTTCCAGCCGGTCACCGCCCGGGTGGAGTTCACCAACGGCCCGGTCACCATCGTCACCGTCCAGCGGGCCGGGGAACAGCCGCACACCACCGTCGGCTACGACCAGTGGCTCCGCCTCCACGACGTCCGGGTCAACGGCGTGCCCTGGGACGTCGGCCCGGACTGCCGCACCGCCGGGCCGGTCGACACCGTGCTGGAGGGCGCCGCCCACGAGTACGACGTGCTGGGCGGCGGCACCCTCCGCGGCACCGTCGACATCCCGCCGTTCACCGGCTGCGGCAGCGGCCGGGACGATGTCTCGCCGCTGCTCACCGCGGCCATCTCCGGCCCGGGGAACTACGTGGAGATCAGCCAGAGCGCCGTGTGCTCCGGCGACTGCCGGGTGCCGGACCTGCCGGAACTGCCCCGCCATTGATCCGCTGATCCGCGCCGTGCCGGGCCATGACCGGCAGCGCGGCACCGCCCGCACCCACACAGGGAGGCCGCCATGGGCGTCGACGTCGTCATCAAGGGTCTGACCAAGTCCTTCGGGGAGCAGACCGTCTGGCAGAACCTCACCCTGACGCTGCCCGCCGGTGAGATCAGCGTGATGCTCGGCCCCTCCGGAACCGGCAAGACCGTCTTCCTGAAATCCCTGATCGGGCTGCTCAAGCCCGAGGAGGGGGAAGTCCTGGTGGACGGCACCGACATGATCAACAGCCCGGAGCAGGAGATCTACGAGGCCCGCAAACGCTTCGGCCTGATGTTCCAGGACGGCGCGCTGTTCGGCTCCCTCACCCTCTACGACAACATCGCCTTCCCGCTGCGCGAGCACACCCGCAGAACCGAGACCGAGATCCGGCGCATCGTGCTCGAACGCATGGACATGGTCGGCCTGATCGGCGCCGAGGACAAACTGCCCGGCGAGATCTCCGGCGGCATGCGCAAGCGCGCCGGCCTGGCCCGCGCGCTGGTGCTGGACCCGCAGATCATCCTGATCGACGAGCCCGACTCCGGCCTGGACCCGGTCCGCACCGCCTACCTCTCCCAGCTGCTGATCGATCTCAACGCGCAGATCGACGCCACCATGCTGATCGTCACCCACAATCTCGACATCGCCTCCACCGTTCCGGACAACATGGGCATGCTCTACCGGCGCAACCTGGTCGCCTTCGGCCCCCGGGAACTGCTGCTCACCAGCCAGGAGCCCGTGGTCGACCAGTTCCTCTCCGGGCGCCGCGCCGGACCCATCGGCATGTCCGAGGAGAAGGACGCCACCACCCTCGCCGCCGAACGCCGCGACGGCCTCCACCCCGGGGAGGGACGGGTGCGCACCCTGCCCGCCCAGCTCGACCCCTCCCCGGGCATGCCCGTCCGGCAGGCCGTGCCCCGCCGGATGAACCGGGTACTGCGCATGATGTCGCAGCTCCCGCCCGCCGCCCGCCGGGCCATCGAACTGTCCATGCTCTCCGGCGGCCGGGCCGCGGCCGGAGGCCCGCCGGCATGAGCGGCACCGCGCCCCGATCACCGCACCCGGCCCGGACCGGCCGCCGCCCCGCCGGGCGCGGGCCGCGGCCCCGGCCCCTGCCCGGCCTCGGCATGCTGCGCCAGACCGGCCGGATGTTCCTGCTGGCCGGCTCCGTACTGCGGCTGATGTTCCGCCGGCCCTTCAACGCCCGCGAGTTCATCGAGCAGTTCTGGTTCATCGCCAGCGTCACCATCCTGCCCGCCTGCCTGGTCGCCATCCCCTTCGGCGCGGTGATCGCGCTCCAGGTCGGCTCGCTCACCGAGCAGTTCGGCGCCCAGTCCTTCACCGGCGGGGCCAGCGTGCTGGCCGTCATCCAGCAGGCCAGCCCGCTCATCGTGGCGCTGCTGGTGTCCGGGGTGGCCGGGTCCGCCCTCTGCGCCGACCTCGGCGCCCGCACCATCCGGGAGGAACTGGACGCCATGGAGGTGATGGGGATCTCGCCCGTGCACCGGCTGGTCGTCCCCCGGGTGCTGGCCGCCATGGCCGTGGCCGTGCTGCTCAACGGCCTGGTCTCGGTGGTCGGCACGGTCGGCGGCTACTTCTTCAACGTCATCATGCAGGGCGGCACCCCCGGCGCCTACGTGGCCAGCTTCTCCGCCCTCGCCCAGCTTCCCGACCTCTACATCTCCGAGCTGAAGGCACTGATCTACGGCTTCCTGGCCGGGGTGGTCGCCGCGCACCGCGGCATGAACCCGCGCAGCGGCCCCAAGGGAGTGGGCGACGCGGTCAACCAGTCCGTGGTCATCACCTTCCTGCTGCTGTTCTTCGTCAATCTCGTGCTCACCACCGTCTACCTCCAGATCGTCCCCCCGAAGGGAGGCTGACCGTGGCTCTCCTGGACCGGGACCCCGAACCGCGGACCGTGCGCACCCCCCGCCCCGCCCCCGCGGCGCCGCCCCGCCCCGCCGGCCGGCTCGCCGGGCTGCGCCGCGCGCTGCGCCCCCGCCGGCTGTTCGGCTTCCTCGACCGGCCCGGCGACCAGCTCACCTTCTACCTCCGCGCGCTGCTGTGGACGCCCAGAGCGGTGCGCCGCTATCTGCGCGAGGTGCAGCGGCTGCTCTCCGAAGTGGCCTTCGGCAGCGGCGGCCTCGGCGTGATCGGCGGCACCGTCGGCGTGATGATCGGCATCACCCTGTTCACCGGCATGGTGGTCGGCATCCAGGGCTATGCCGCGCTCAGCCAGATCGGCACCGAGGCGCTCACCGGCTTCGTCAGCGCCTACTTCAACACCCGTGAGATCGCCCCGCTGGTGGCCGGGCTCTCGCTGTCCGCCACCGTCGGCGCCGGATTCACCGCACAGCTGGGCGCCATGCGCATCAACGAGGAGGTCGACGCCCTGGAGTCGATGGGCATCCGCTCCCTGCCCTACCTGGTCTCCACCCGGATCGTGGCCGGTTTCGTGGCCGTCATCCCGCTCTACGCCATCGGCCTGCTCAGCTCCTACCTGGCCTCCCGCTACGTCACCGTGCTGTTCAGCGGCCAGTCCACCGGCACCTACGACCACTACTTCGGCATGTTCCTCTCACCCACCGACGTCCTGCTGTCCTTCCTGAAGGTGATGGTGTTCAGCGTGCTGGTGATCCTCGCCCACTGCTACCACGGCTACCGCGCCTCCGGGGGCCCGGCCGGGGTCGGGGTGGCCGTCGGCCGCTCCGTGCGCACCGCCATCGTGCTGATCGCGGTCACCGACTTCTTCCTCTCCCTGGCCCTGTGGGGAACCACCACGACCGTGCGGGTGGCCGGATGATGACCGGATTCCCCCGCCCGAGGAAGAAGCGCCGCGGCGGCGGCACCCTCGGCCTGCGGCTGGCCGGGGCGGTGTTCCTGCTGCTGCCGGTGGTCCTGGCCTGGTACGCGGTCGCCGTCTACCGGAAGGACTTCACCGAGGTCACCACCGTCACCCTGGAGACCGGCGCGGCCGGCCACGAGATGCGCCCGCACGCCGATGTCAAACTGCGCGGCGTGGTGGTCGGCGAGGTCCGGGAGATCACCAGCGACGGCACCACCGCCCGGCTCACCCTGGCGCTGGACCCGCGGCACCTGGACCGGATACCGGCCGACGTCACCGCCCGGCTGCTGCCCACCTCCCTGTTCGGGGAACGCCATGTGGCGCTGATCCCGCCCGAGCGGCCCGCCGAGGCCCGGATCGCCGAGGGCGGCGTGATCCCCGCCGACCGCAGCGCCAACGCCATCGAGATCGAGCAGGTGCTCGACCGGGTGCTGCCCACCCTGTCCGCGGTCAAGCCGGAGAAGCTGTCCGCCACCCTGACCGCCGTGGCCCGGGCACTCGACGGCCGCGGCGCGAGACTCGGCGAGACCCTGGTCGCCCTCGACGCCCAGCTCGCCGCGTTCAACCCCCACCTTCCCACCCTCAACGAGGACCTGAAACAGCTGGTGGAGGTCGGCCACCTGTACGCGGAGACCGCCCCGGAACTGCTCACCGCGCTCTCCGATGCCGCCACCACCAGTGCCACCATCGCCGAACAGCGCACCCGGCTCGGCGATCTCTACGCCTCGGTGACCACCACCGCCCGGGAACTCGACGGCTACCTGCGGGCCAACCGGGCCAACCTCATCCGGCTGAGCGGCGCGAGCCGCCCCACCCTGGAACTGCTCGCCGCATACGCCCCCTCCTTCCCCTGCACCCTGAAGACCCTGGCCGACTTCGTGCCCGTGATGGACCGCGCCCTGGGCAAGGGCACCGGCCGTCCCGGCCTGCACGTCGAACTGACCACCGTGCAGCCGCGCGGCGCCTACCGGCCCGGCAGCGACGCGCCGTCCTTCGGCGCCGGCGGCGGACCCGCCTGCTACGGCGCCCCCCACACCGCAGGCCACACCGCGCACGGAGCCGCCGGCACCGGCCTCGGCCTGCCCAACTCGCCCCAGGAGCACGCCCTGGTCAACGANGCCTGCCCAACTCGCCCCAGGAGCACGCCCTGGTCAACGAACTCCTCACGCTCTCCGGCGCCCCGGCCGGGACCGGCTCCGGCGCCGCCCTGCCCGACTGGTCCGGGGTGCTGGCCGGCCCGGTGTTCCGCGGCACGGAGGTGAGCCTGCGATGAGAAGCCGCAGCCTGACCGGGCCGCTGCTGAAATCGGCGGTCTTCGTGCTGGTCACCGTGGCCGCCACGCTCACCCTGGCGGTCAGCATCGCCGGCGGCGAGGTCGGCGGCACCGAACGCTACCGTGCCAGGTTCACCGACGTCACCGGACTGGCGGCGGGCGACAGCGTGCGCATCTCCGGCGTCAAGGTCGGCGAGGTCCGCTCCATCGCCGTGGTGGACCGCCGCTACGCCGAGGTCACCTTCACCGTCACCCGGCAGCGCACCCTGCCCGCCGGCACCACGGCCGCCGTGCGCTACCTCACCATGACCGGGCAGCGGTACCTCGCGCTCGGCCAGGGCCCGGGCGAGGCCGGGGCCACCCTGCGGCCCGGCGGCACCATCCCGCTGGAGCGCACCACGCCCGCCCTGGACCTCACCCAGCTGTTCAACGGCTTCCAGCCGCTGTTCCGGGGCCTGTCCCCGGAGCAGACCAACCAACTCGCCGGGGAGATCGTGCAGGTGCTCCAGGGCGAGGGCGCCACCGTCGGCGGGCTGGTCCGCTCCATCGGGTCCCTGACCACCCACATCGCCGCCGAGGACGAGGCCATCGGCGCGGTGATCGACAACCTCAGGACCGTGCTCACCACCGTCAACGAGCGCGAGACCGGCGTCACCGAACTCATCACCACCCTCCAGCGGCTGGTGTCCGGCCTCAGCGAGGACCGCGAACCGCTCGGCGAGGCCGTCACCGCCATCGGCGACCTGAGCCACTCCACCGCCGCCCTGCTGGAGGAGGGCCGCGAGCCGCTGCGCCAGGACATCGAGGAACTGGGCCGCCTCTCCGGCCTGCTGGCCGGCAGCACCCCCCAGGTGGAGAACTTCCTGACGCAGACCCCGGTCAAGATGCGGGCCCTGACCCGCCTGGCCTCCTACGGCTCCTGGTTCAACCTCTACCTCTGCGAGGCCACCGTGACCGGCCTGACCACCTACGACGGCAGCCCCGCGCCCACCGGGCCGGCCGCGACCGACGCGAGGTGCGCCGGATGACCACCCGCACCGGAAACCCCCGCCCGCCGCGCCCGCGACGCCGGCCGGCCCGGCTCCGGGCCGCCGCCCACCGCCACCCGGCCACCGTCGGCCTCGCCGGACTGCTCGCCCTTGCCCTGTGCGCGCTCGGCGCCTACCGGGCCGACTCCCTCCCGCTGGCCGGCGACGCCACCGCCTACACCGCCGACTTCGCCGAGGCGGCCGGCATCCGGGACGGCGACGAGGTCCGCATCGCCGGCGTCACCGTCGGCGAGGTCACCGGGGTGAGACTGAACGGCGACCGGGTCACCGTCTCCTTCACCGTCCGCGACGCCTGGGTCGGCAACGCCTCCACCGCCGGCATCGCCCTCAAGACCCTGCTCGGCTCCACATACCTGGCCCTGGACCCGCTCGGCACTGCCGCGCAGGACCCGGACGAGACCATCCCCCTGACCCGCACCGCCTCCCCCTACGACGTCACCCGCGCCTTCGAGGGGCTCGGCGAGACGCTCGGCGCACTCGACACCGACCGGCTCGCCGAGAGCTTCCGGGTCATGGCCGACACCTTCCGGGACACCCCCGCGGACGTCGCGACCGCACTGGAGGGGCTCTCCGCCCTCTCCGGGACCATCGCCTCCCGCGACACCGAACTCGCCGGCCTGCTGGAGGCGGGCAACCAGGTCGCCGAGGACCTGGCCGCCCAGAACGCGACCATCGAAACCCTGCTGGAGGACGGCAATCTGCTGCTCGGCGAGCTCAGCGCCCGCCGCACCGCCATCCACGCCCTGCTCACCGGCTCCACCGCGCTCGGCGAACAGCTCGGCGGCCTGGTCGAGGACAACCGGGAACAGCTCGGCCCCACCCTGGAAGCGCTGGACCGGATCACCGCCGTGCTGGAGGAGAACCAGGAACACCTGGACGCCACCCTGGCCGCGGCCGGCCCCTACTACCGGCTGCTCGGCAACACCCTCGGCAGCGGACGCTGGTTCGACCTCTACCTCTGCGGCGTCGTCCCGCCCGCATACCTGCCCGAGGGCAGCACACCCGCCTCCGGCTGCCTGCCCGCCGACACCCGAGGGGGAGGATCATGACCGCCGTCCGCCCGCGCCGCGTCCTGGCCGTGCTCGCCGTGGCCGCCGTGCTGACCACCGCCGCCGTGGCCGCCGTCTCCGCCCTCTTCGGAACGGAGGGCACCAGGATCACCGCACACTTCGACCGCACCATCGGCCTGCACGAGGGGTCCGACGTCACCGTGCTCGGCGTCACCGTCGGCACCGTGGACCGGATCACCCCGCAGAGCGGACAGGTCAGCGTCGAGATGACCCTGCGGCCCGGCATCAAGGTGCCCGCCGACGCCCGCGCCGTGGTGGTCACCCCCAGCATCGTCTCCGGGCGCCACGTCCAGCTCACCCCCGCCTGGACCGGCGGCCCGCAGCTCGCCGACGGCGCACTCATCCCCCGGGAACGCACCGCCGTCCCGCTCGACATCGACCAGCTCTACGACTCGGTGGCCGGCCTCGCCGAGGCCCTCGGCCCGGACGGCGCCAACGCCGACGGCGCCCTGGCCGACCTGCTCGACGTCTCCGCCGCCAACCTCGACGGCAACGGGCGGAAGCTCGGCACCGCCCTGGAGCACCTGGGCTCCGCCTCCCGCACCCTCGGCGACAGCAGCGAGGACCTCTTCGGCACCGTCACCCGCCTCCAGGAACTCACCACCATGCTCAAGGAGAACGACGAGGGCGTGCGCACCGCCGAGCAGCAGCTCGCCGAGGTCAGCAGCTTCCTCGCCGCCGACAAGGAGGAACTGGCCACCGCCCTGGCCGAACTCGGCACCGCGCTGGGCCAGGTGGAGACCTTCGTGGCGGACAACCGGGAGGCCGTCGGCACCAGTGTGGAACGGCTGACCGGACTGACCCGGACCCTGGCCGACCAGCGTGCCTCGCTCGCCGAGACCCTGGACACCCTGCCGCTGGCCGCCGGCAACGTCCTCAACGCCTACAACCCGGCCACCGGCACCTTCGACGGCCGCGCCAACCTCACCGAGATCAGCGCCGCCGACGCCGCCGGGCTGCTCGGCCTGCCCCCGGCCGGCACCTTCCGGGAAGCGGAGGACGACCGGTGACCGCCATCCCCGCACCCCGCCCGCGGGCCCCGCGCCGCGGACTGCGGCGCGCCGGCGTGACCGCCGCCGTACTGGCCGTCGCCCTGACCGCCTGGCTGCTCGGCCGGCAGGCCCTGGCCGGCTTCGGCGGCATCGAGGACCTCCCGCTGCCCGGCGGTGCCGAACTCGGCGACCGCCCGTACCAGGTCACCGCCGAATTCGCCGACGTCCTCAGCCTGGTGCCGCACTCCTCGGTCAAGGTCAACGACGTGCCGGTGGGCCGGGTGACCGGCATCCGGCTGGCCGGCGACGGCTGGACCGCCCTGGTCACCCTGCGCATCAACGGCGATGTGGAACTCCCCGCCAACGCCGTCGCCCGCCTGGAACAGTCCGGCCTGCTCGGCGAGAAGTACGTGCAGCTCGCCCCGCCCGGCGACCGGGCCCCGCGCGGCCGGCTCGCCGACGGCGACACCATCCCGCTGGACCGCACCACCCGCACCACCGAGGTCGAGGAGGTCTTCGGCGCCCTGTCCATGCTGCTCAGCGGCGGCGGAGTGGAACAGATCGCCACCATCAGCGGCGAACTCAACGCCATGATGGCGGGCAACGAACCCGAACTGCGGTCCGTGCTGGGACGCCTCCACACCCTCACCACCAGCCTGGACGCCAACAAGGACAACATCACCGCGGCCATCGGCGGCCTGGACGCCCTCGCCGTCTCGCTGGCCGGCCACGAAACCGAGATCACCACCGCGCTGGACGGCCTGCCACCCGGCCTGGAGGCACTCGCCGGACAGCGCACCGAACTGGTGGACATGCTCACCGCACTGGACGACCTCTCCGGCACCGCCGTCGCCACCGTCGAGCAGAGCCGCGACGACGTGGTCGCCGGCCTCGAAGCGCTCGCCCCGGTGCTGCGCAACCTCGCCGACGCCGGGCAGTCCCTGCCCGACTCCCTCCAGGTGCTGGCCACCTACCCGTTCACCGACGAGGTGCTCACCGGCATCAAGGGCGACTACCTCAACGCCTACCTGCACCTGGTCGCCGCCCCCGGCACCGAGCTCATCCCGCCGCTCGACCCCGGCCGCGGCCCGTCACCGGAGGGAGGAGCCGGCTGATGGTCACCCCGCTGGTCCGCCTGAAGAACCTGCTGTTCGCCGTGCTCGGCCTGCTCGCCATGGCCCACCTCGCCACCGGCTACGCCGACCTGGGGCGGCTGGCCGGCGTGGACGGCGACTACACCGTCACCGTCGAACTCGCCGAGACGGGCGGCCTCTACCAGCACGCCAATGTCACCTACCGGGGTGTCACGGTCGGACGGGTCGGCGCCGTGGAACTCACCTCCCGCGGCGTCCGCGCGAAGCTCCGCATCCGCGACTCCGCCCCCCGCATCCCCGCCGACCTCCAGGCGGTGGTCGCCAACTACTCCGCCATCGGCGAGCAGTACATCGACCTGCGCCCGCTCGACGGCCACCCGCCGTACCTGGAGGACGGCTCGGTCATCCCCCGGGAACGCACCCGGCTGCCCGCCCCGGTCACCCGCATGCTCACCAGCCTGGACCGGATGGCCGGGGCCCTGCCCCTGGAGTCCCTGGAAACCGTGGTCGACGAACTCGGCACCGCCTTCGACGGGCAGGCCGGCAATCTGGAAGCCCTGCTGGAGTCCGGCACCGAGTTCATCGAGGCCGCCGACGAGGCCCTGCCCGCCACCACCGCGCTGATCACCGACGCCGAGGCGGTGCTGCGCACCCAGCGCGAGGAGGCCGACGCGCTGCGCGCCTTCGCCACCGGGGCGGCCGAACTCGCCGGCCGGCTGGCCGACTCGGACGCCGATCTGCGGCGGCTGATCGGTGCCGGGCCGCAGGCCGCCGCCCAGGTCGGCGCGCTGCTCCGGGAGACCGGCCCGGATCTGTCCGTGGTGCTGGCCAATCTGCTGACCACGGCCGAGATCGCGGTCACCCGGCAGGACGGCATCGAGGAACTGATGGTGCGGGTGCCGCAGGCCGTCGCCGCCGGCTCGGCCGCGGTGGGCGAGGACGGGCTGCACGCGGGGCTGGTCCTCACGTTCTTCGACCCGCTGCCCTGCACCTCCGGCTACGAGGGCACCGTCTACCGCAACGGCCTGGACACCGGGCCGGCCCCCGGAGTCAACACCGAGGCGCGCTGCACGGCCGATCCGGGCAGCGGAGTCCATGTGCGCGGCTCGCAGAACTCGCCCGGACCCGGCACCGTGCCCGACCCCGCCCGGCCCGGCGGCATGGGGGCTCCCCGGTGAGGCCGGTGAGGCCGGTGAGGCCGGTGAGCCCGGCGGCCGGGCGGGGCCCGGCGGGGCGGCGCCCCGGACCCGGCGGACGGGTGGC